>NZGD01000288.1 GCA_002690925.1 Rhodopirellula sp. | reverse complement strand
CCACGCCACAAGCCAAGCCAAAGCCACCCCCCAAAGCCCGCGCAGGGCATAAACCACGTTGACCCGTGCAGCGTCACCAAATAACCCAACGGCCACCACGATACAGATTGCCTGCAGTGCAATCAGGATGCTCCCAACGATAAGTAAACCTGCCACACTTCGTTTCTTGCATGGCTTGAAATCAACCCATGGCAACAAGAACAGTGCGGCAATGCCCACGATCCAGTACACCACTGGCAGAAACCGACCTGCTCCCCACACAGGAGCCCACCGCTGCACCAGAACGTCGAAGGTTGCATAGCAGGCCGCTGCAGCCAACGCCAAACAGACAGTAAAAATCACATGGTGCCGATGGCCCGTTCCGGTCCATTGAATCAACCCAATCCCCAACGTAGCCATGGCAGCCGCAACCCACACTTGCAACGGCAACTGCTGTTCGCCAGTGAGAGTCAAGAGCAAGGCCACAAAAACCACTTTGACACCGAAGATCGGGGTTGCCAGTGACACATCACCGCGTTCTATGGCAAGAAAGGTAAAGACTAGACCGAAAACAAATAGCTTGGCGATGATCAGCGGCTGCCACCAAAGGTCCCAGCGAATTTCCTCTCCGCCCAAAAACCAAACAAATGAAAATGCAGTTGCAGCAGCGATATTCGTGCAAAACAAGGTGGTTACTGAACTCACACCCGCAGCCCCTGCACGCTTGATCACGATCAGACCGCAAACAAACAGCAGACTGGCCAGCAGGGGAAGAATTAGATGCATGGTCAAAGAATACACGCGGAACGTTACATTGCTAACCACACTCAAGATTGCAGTATCGGTACCCCGATTGTCCGGGTTGCCCACACGAATTCACGCGTCATGTGGCCCCTGATGAGACCTAACCCGTCATTGCCTGCTCAACTTCTGTCGTTATCCGCGGCACGGAACAGAACTTTTCCTTGTTTGCCACGAGGCAGATTATCGAAACGAGATTCAATCAGCTATGCTTGGGGCTGTCCGGCTGAACGGATTGCTCGACCCATTGACCAAGGAACTTAGCGAATGAGTAACGGCACGATCACCGCAAAGCAAAAGCGTGTTGAAAACCGATCTTCACTTTCCTTCACCACTTCAGATTCGTTAACGCGTAACTGGTCACAAAACAGCACCGCTACCGCGTTCATCATATCGGCGTTGTGTTTTGCATCGCCGTCAAAGGCAGGAGATCATTGGCCACAGTTCAGGGGGCCAGATGCTACTGGTGTGGCACAAACGGAATCCAACCTCCCCGACAAATGGTCAGCTGAGGACAACGTTGCCTGGAAGCTGGACATTCCAGGTCGCGGCTGGTCATCTCCCGTAGTGTGGGGCAACCAGATTTTCCTGACCACCGTCGTCAACTCTGCCGAAACTGAAGCGGCGAAAAAGGGACTTTATTTTGGTGGAAATCGCCCCAAGCCACCCGAGTCCGACCATGAGTGGCAGGTCTTGTGCATCAATCTAGATGACGGAAAAACAGCTTGGCAAAAGACGGTGCACCGCGGCAAACCGCTGACGTCGATCCACGTCAAGAATAGCTTTGCATCCGAAACTCCGACCACAGATGGCAAACATGTCTACGCTGTCTTTGGTGGCGTTGGCGTTTTCTGCCTTGACATGAAAGGCGAAGTCATCTGGATGAAACCCATTGCCCCAACCAAGACACGTTATGGTTGGGGATTTGCGGCCTCACCCATTCTTCACGATGATCGCCTGTACTTGCTTAACGACAACGATGAAGCCTCCACGCTGGTTGCATTGGACAAGACCACTGGAGGAGAAATCTGGAAAGTCGAGCGTGATGAAAAGAGCAATTGGTCAACACCCTACATTTGGGACCATGCGAAAGGGACAGAAATCGTCGTCCCGGCAACCGGCAGAGTCGTTTCCTACGACCTTGACGGCAAGGAGAAGTGGTCGCTCTCGGGGATGTCCAGCATCACCATCGCAACCCCGTACGAACATAATGATTTACTGATCATCAGCTCAGGCTATGTCGGTGACCCGTCTCGTCCACTCTACGCCATTCGCCCAGGTGCGAACGGTGACATTTCATTGATGGACGACGAAAGTTCAAATGAGCACATCGCGTGGTCCCACCCCACGATCGCTCCCTACAATCCAAGCACCATCGCCTACAACGGCGTGCTTTATGTTCTGTACGACCGAGGCCTGATGGCCGCCTATGATGCAAAAACGGGCGAAGAGATCTATTCCAAGCAGCGAATTCCCAAAGGCGGTGCCTTCACGTCATCTCCTTGGGCGTACAACGGCAAACTCTTTTGCTTGAACGAAAATGGCGAGACGTTCGTCATTCGTGCCGGCCGCGAATTTGAATTACTTCACACCAACATACTTGAGGACGACGACATGGGTATGGCCACCCCTGCCATCGTCGACAACCATCTTCTGATTCGAACCGCCGCTCGACTCTACTGCATCACGCAAGCTCAGTGATGCTATGCGCTGACCGACTGACGTTTCGAAAAGCGCCGCTACCGTTCAGCTACACGGGTACACTTTGCTGTTGATGTCCATTACTGATCACCACTGCAGGGTCGCGACACGTCCCTTACTACCGGCAAGGTAAGCGACACGAGCATTGACATCGACGTCAACGGTGAAGTAACCACCCCCCTCGATCGATTGCCACGTCTTTCCTGAGTCCCAGGAAGCGACCACGCCCGTGCGGCCACATACCAAGACGCCATTCTGTCCGAGCGGTCGCAAACATGCCTTGTGTTCCAGCTTAACTTCAGGTTGAGCGACCCACGTCTTGCCGCCATCACTCGAGCGTGCCAGATTCCCCTCCTTCAATTCCGGCTGCGCATAGTCACCCCCAACCACCAACCCAAGGTTAGCGTCGAGAAACCCGATTGAAAAAATCCCTGTAGATTCATCGCCCGCGTGCACGGGAGTGGCAGCCACTGCCCAGCTTTTTCCCCAATCAGTTGAACGCCAAACTCGAGCCACCGCACCACCAGTCGCTACATAGACGACCGACTTGCTGATTGTGATCCCCGTTCCACTTGCCGCGAATCCGTACTCTCCCTGCTGCAGCAGCGGTCGGCTTTCCGGTGGCATGGGTTTCCAACTCGCCCCTCCATCATGGGTCACATAAAGATCCAATCGTCCGTTGATTGGATCACCGTACAAAAAACCATGCGTGCCGGTTTCATCGAAGTCCATGCCGTCAAAAAAACCATCCGGTTTTGAATTTTGCAACACCACCTTCCACGACTTTCCTGAATCGACGGAGCGGAGCAGCTTCGATGCCTTGCCGGGCCCCGCAGCCATCAAAAGGACTGTCCCCGGCCTTGGAATCTCAACATCACGGAAGTCAAGTTCATCCGCGTCTGGAACTCGAACTCGCTCCCAGCTTTTCCCAGCATCAGTGGTCCGCATCACCGTGCCTTCAGAACCACTCACCCACGCCTCTTCTTTGCCTGCAACTGCCACACCTCGCAACGACGCTTCCGTTCCAGTCGTTGACTCTCGCAACTTGAGTGCAGGCGTGCTGGCCAGAGCATGAGTCAATAACCCAACACCAAACAGAACCAACACACCAAAACGCACTGAATGTATGAACATCACCAAACAATCCTTCGTGAACAAAAAGTCTCGGGAAAATCACAGCCAGGCAGCGACTCCCTCAGCCGACATTCCCTCGCCCTGATACTTTCGAGGAGAAAAAAGCTTGCGTGGAAATCCCACCGACCCAAAACATCGGGTAAATCTATTGTGAATGCACCCGAATCCGATGACGACAGCCTTTTGGGAAGCGATTTTCCACACGTTTCTTACCACGCCCAGCCAATCTGATTTTCCAGTCTAGCGGATGTGATTCCCTGTCGCTTTGCCCTGGCACTTCCTGTCGCTTTGCCCTGGCACTTCCTGTCGCTTCGCCCTAATTTGAGATTCGCCTACCAGCACGTCTGCGGAATACCAGTTTCCCGGAAGACTTGCTAAACTCGGAGCGTTCTCGATGCCTGCCCCACCTGCTCCTTCAACGATGGACCGCGCCATGCTTTTTAGCCGCTTACCTGCTATTTGCGTCACCGCTCTCTTCCTGAGCCTGCCAATCATGACAACCCAAGCCGCGGACAAACCACCGAAACTGGCAAAGACTGAACTAGGGGCGACGCGTAACGTTCACTCGTTTGGCAAAACGATGCTTTGCGGCCAGCCCACCGCTGCAGAATTCGCCGAAGCCAAGAAGCGTGGCATCAAAACGGTCATCACATTGCGAGAGAAAAGTGAAATTGACTGGGACGAAGCGGCAGCTTTGGAACAACTGGGTTTAAATTTTTACCAACTCGGTTTTCGCGCGCCGGACTCGCTAACGCCGGCCATCATTGAAAAGACCGTCACGATCATGGGTGACCCCAAACGGACGCCCGTCATGCTTCATTGTGCGTCAGCCAATCGCGTCGGCGCACTTTGGCTTGCTCATCGCGTCCTCAATGACAAGATTGACATCGAAACAGCTCGCAAAGAAGCCAAGACCGTTGGCCTGCGTACGCCAGCCTACGAAGAGCGTGTACTGTCCTACATCAAACAGAAGCAAGCAGCAAAATGAATTTGGCGAACGCTGAACACTTTTTCAACGTTCGATTAAAACACGTTACCTGATGTTGGAGTGCAGATTACTTTTACTTACGCTTAGAGCGAATCGCTTCGACGCCGGATGCTTTCGTCTTACGCCGAAAGATTTCGTCGCCGGCAGCTACGTACAGGTACTGATGGCCGGGTCCGGCAAAAGTAACACTGACAATCGGTTTGTTGGTGGGAGCAGCAATCACTCCGCCCATCCGTCCCGTCGGATCAAACATCTGCAATCCGACGGCCGAGGTGACATAGTACCGACCGACTGCGTCGGTGGTCATGCCGTCTCCTTTGCTGGGCAAATCAGGCGAGGGAGTTCGCAGCGTNATGTACGACTGCCTTAAATTCAAACTGCCATCCTTTGCGACTCGCCACACCCAAGTGTGACGTCCACCGTAATCGGAAACCGCCAANGTTCCCTGGTCGGGTGTCANTGCGATNCCNTTGGGTCGTTGTGNCCCATCTGTCTTACTTGCGACATCGGCAGCTTGAACGTTGCCACCGGGTGGGATGTGCGAGACCTGCATGTTTGCTGTTTCGGTGAAATAAATGTGCCCGTCTGCAGTCACTACGAGATCATTGGGTTTGACATTTTCGGCGATCACATCCATCTTGCCCGCCTTCAAATCAAAGGCCACGATCCTGCCAAAACTTCCCCCTTGGCACGCATAAATCCTGCCATCTGGCCCGAAGTGCATTCCGCTGATCCGAGGCGCGTCGTCTGCAACAGCAGTCAGCTTTCCATCGAGTCCAATTCGATTGATCGTTGTGCCAGCTGCTACATCGGCGAAGTACAAGTTCCCCTCGGCGTCTGTCGTTAAACCATCGGTAAAGCGGTGACCTTTCGATACAGACTGCCAGTCTTCGCCATCAATGAGAACTTGCGTCAGCGGCATGTCCTGTGCTGCCAAGGGCTGCGACATCGCGAGGAAACTTGAGATCAACAACACGGGCAGGCAATGTCTTACACAACTCATTTCACAGTTCCTTGATTCACAGTTCCTTGATTCACGCCCGGATAATCACGCCACAACCAACGCAGCATTTCTGGCAGCAACGCGCCTCCATGCTGACCACTGTGCCCGCCATCGCCCATTTCAAATCGATAGTCATACTTTGCAAATTTGAGAGCAGCTGCCATTTGCCGATTTGCCAACGGCCAATGGCCATGCAGGTTATCGAGATCATTCTCACCGTCTTGCAAGAAGACCCGAATCGGCTTGGACTCTGTCTTGCGAATCAAAGCGGGATAAACATGACCTCCGCGAATGTTCGTAAAGCTACCGATATAGCTGATCACTTTACTGAAGTAATCGGGGCGTTCCCAAGCCGCAGTAAAAGCACAGATCCCGCTTGAACTGATCCCCACGATCCCTCGAGCCTGTGGATCGTTAACCAGGTTCAAATCTTTTGTGACCGCTGGCAAGAACTCATCAATGAGAAAAGTCGCATAGCGACTGCCCAGTGAATCGTATTCAAAACTTCGATTGCTACGAGATTTCCCACCGGGCCTCACTGCCGGGATGGTTCCTGGATTGATGAAAACGCCAATCGTCACCGGCATTTCCTTCTTGTGAATCAGATTGTCAAAAACAGTTGGAACTCGACTGTGACCCTTCTCATTGACGTAGCCTCGACCATCCTGAAACACCATCAAGCATGCTGGCTTGGATGCATCGTATTGAGCGGGCACGTAGATCCAGTAATCACGCACAGTGCCGGGATAACTTTGACTCTGTTCCCATCGATGCTGTGTCACCGTGCCTTTAGGAACGCCCGACTGCGGCTTTGAATCTGCGGTCAGTGGATAATCTGCCGTGGCAATCGCAGGCAGGAAAAGTCCACCTAAAAATAGTGCCAGCAAGGGGATCAATGGTTTCATGCGTCTCTGCTCCAAAGGAAGATACGCAGCAAACTATAATCCACGCTCGGCCCTTTTTCGAAGCGTAGTCTCGCTTTGGCCAAGATCAACTACAGAAAGAAAGGGATACAACGTCCTTTCTGTTCTTTCCAGGCAGTTTCCATCCCTCACATCGTGATGCGTGAATCACATCACACACCCAGTGCATTTCCCGCCACCAGGGTGTGAAAAGACGAGAACTGTTACACAAAACACTGGCAAGAGTTGGCAGTGCCGGTCAGCCTTCGTTGGGCTTGCCTGGACTCGGCTTCAACACTTTCAATTCTCCAGCGGCTCTTCCATAAGACTGGTTCTCTGACAAAGCCGGGAATGAAAGCGTTGCGATCACACCTTGCTCGGACACGAGGGCCAGCGTTTCCCCCTCTTTAGAGAGCTTGAAATTGGCGTGCAAAGAATCATTTTCTTCCTTGGTTCCATCAGCCCAGATCAGCAAATACCCGCCGGGATCGATAGTCGCACCCTCAGGGAACTTCCATTTTCTTGCGTGCCCCAAATCATCAGTGAGATGCATGCCCCCTAAGCTCACTGCCTGCGACCCTTCATTCTTCAGCTCAATCCAGTCTGCTGCTGCACCGCCTGAATCTTTGCTTGCACTGGCATTTGAGGACATCACTTCATTGATCATGACCGTCGATTCCAGAGGCAAAAACTGATCCACCGGCACGATCGCACGAAAAGGCGAGGAGCTCGCAGCCACCAACACAGGTTCCGTTGGTAGATTCTTGATCGCATCGTGATTGAGCAGATACTTAGATCGTTCATCGGCAAACGTTCGAAGCATAGGAGTCGCAGTCTGCGTTCCGGCTTCATCCGCTGTCGCTTCCAGAAACGCTTGCGTCGACATCAATTTCCGAGTATCTCGCTTCACCGACTCCTCGATCAATTGCTTCGCCTGCGCTACTTGCGGTCCAAATTCCCCCCAAGCCAAAGACTGAGCAATCTCGCGAACGTACTGGAGGTACCGCTGACGAAGCTTGGGGTTGGCAAGCAATTTGCTCCGCAATGGCTTACTACCATCCTCGAGTCCGATAAGTGGATCGAGCGCGTAGCCGCCACCATTGGACTCCCCGAAACCGAGGCCTCCCCGACCTGGCCCACCTTGCCCTGGACCGCCTTGCCCTGGACCGCCTTGCCCTGGCCCACCTTGCCCTGGACCGCCCCGATCTGGACCGCCTTGCCCTGGACCGCCCCGACCTTGACCACCTTGCCCTGGACCGTCTTGACCTGGACGACCTTGACCTGGACCACGTTGCTGCGCGTCACGTGTGGGACCCTGTCTCTGTCCGCCGGGGTTTGAAAAATCACCGCGTTGCCCGCGATCAAATCGCTCTCCCTCAGGCTGACCGTTGGGCTGTTGGCGCCCGTCCCGTGGTTGAAAGCCACCCGGACCGCGTTGATCCGGTGGAACGCCCCGTCCCCCCTGATCAGGCCTTGAAGAGTTAGGTCCACCAAAATCCTGGGGAGGCCCAAAACGCGGACCCTCAGGACCAAAACCTGGGCCACCCGGACCAAAACCTGGGCCACCACCACCTGGACCACCACCTGGACCGCCAGGCCCACGACCACCACGGGTCGGCCTGAATGACTCGTTCATGTCGTGAGGCAGAATATGAAATACACCGGCGGGATCTTTGTAAATGTTGTAATCACTGGCTCGGGTCCAGTAACCATCGCTATTGATCAATGCCACATCGGCGGCAAGAAACCACAGGGCTCCATCGATATCGAGGACCCCACGAAGCTTTTCCTCCAGCTGCTCTGCGGGTGTCTCATTGAGCAGTTTGCACAATGCGATCAGGTCACGCCATGACTGTTCATCATCTTTGGACTTGATCTCAAAACGTTCACGATACGGTGCGATTTCCTCACCAAGATACCTGAGCCCCCCATCGCCTCTTGGACTGCCATGCACTTTCCAGCGTGCGCCCTGCTTGGTTCCATAGTTTGCTTTGACGAAATCGCCATTGAATTGTTCAACGTTACAATACACGCCCCAACTTTCACCATTGATCACCACGTTCACAAAGTTCGCTCGTGGTGTAGGAATCTTTGACCCTGTAATGGATGAGTACAACACGGTGCTCATCAGTGATGCATCGCCGTTGCAGTTCAATAGATTCAGCGTTTTGAAGCCATGGAGTCGTTGCCCGGAATCCGAGTAGTCCATTGAAATATTGAGGGATCTCTTGAGACCTTCGGGAATGCTGAAAAAGGACGATGCACCACGAAAGCTGACGCCGACTTCCTGGTATTGCTGACCGTCCACGATCAACTTTGCTGGAACTTCCACATCCGTGGGTTTAAAAGCTGCCAGCTCCTTTTCCCAGTCATCGTTTTCGAATGTCAGAAACAGGGTACGCAAGACGGAAGGGTCATACAGCGGTTGGTCGGCATACTGAGTCACCTCACCGGGTTCAACCTTCGGCCCGGGCTTGCCCTCGGCCATCATTCTGCCACGCCCACCTGGTCCACCTGGTCCACCGCGCCCACCTGGTCCACCGCGCCCGCCAGCGGCGTTGTTCGCATCAAGCGACTTCCTCGCTTTCGCCCGCTCTTGTGTATTCAACCGACCATCACCATCGGCGTCAAACTTTTCAATCAGAAGTTGATCCTTTGCATTGGGTCCGCCGGGGCCACCTGGTCCGCCACCTCGATTTCGGCCCCCAAAGCCGCCGCGACCACCAAATCCGCCGCGGCCTCCGAAACCGCCACGACCTCCGAAACCGCCACGACCGCCATCCTGCGGTCGCCCCAATTCACCTCCCCCCGGTGCTTGTCCGGGAGGCTGAGCAAATGATGTCATGCTCAATGTGGTCAGTACTGCGGACAACAGAAGAACCGTAAATCGCTTGCCGTGCATCAATAAAACCCTGCGTGGTGTTGTCAATCGTCGTATCTCAAGCTCGCATTTCTGTTTTAACGCAAGAGGCAAGCAGGAATCCACCAATGAGATCAGATTTTCGAGCATGGAGTAAGCCGGTGGAGAAATTGATCACGGAAAACCATCCACGGTCCCGAAATGGAGATAAATGCGTTAAAATTGAACGTTCGTCTCCATAGGCCGACAAACACAGCGACTCAATCTCATTTCAATCCGGGTAACTTGAGAATCCTTAGGGCTATCCCATCGCGTCCGATTTCTTTTTCCCAAAAAGTATTTCCTTCATGAAATTGCACTTACGCTACTGCTCGGCCTGAAATTACGAACCCCAAGCCGTCAGTTTGACGACCAAAGTACTTACAGAATTCAAGCAGAAGATCTCATCCTTTGATCTGGAACCGTCCAGCGGCGGATGCTTTGAACTCACCATCGATGGTGAGTTGAAGTACTCGAAACTTGCCACAGATGAGTTCCCGGACGAATCCGTACTCGTGGATGAAATCCGCCAACTTTTAGGCTAATTGGCTTCCGAGATAGAGGCTCACCCTTCAAAGCTCGCGACGTTCGCCCGATGGTATTTTGACTGTCAAAGCGTGGGTCGGCGGTCTATAATTGAGTTCCCTCCACGCTTTCCCACCAACACCGACAGTTTATCGATGTCTGGAAACTCTGCTCCCACAGCACTGTCGATACCGCAGCCGAAGCGTGGCCATGCCCCCTGCGGTCGCCGAAATCTCCTCAAGGGTGCGGGCCTGACATTCGCCCTTCCCTGCTTGGAGTCTGCTCAGACGTTAGCAGCGGAAGAGCCAAGCCCAACCAATCTGCCCGCAGCAGCGAAGCGTCTTGTATGCATCGGGTCCAACCTAGGACTGCACCGCCCCGCTTTTTATCCCAAGCAAACGGGCACCGACTATTCTCTGTCACCTCTGCTGGCAAACCTCGCATCCAATCGCGACAACTTTACAGTCTTCTCGGGCTTTGACCACGAGGCTGCGAGCGGGCACAAAAACTGGGACAACTTTCTTTGCGGCCAGACGATCGGTGATGTCAGCCTCGATCAAATTGCCGCAAAACACATTGGCGCAAACACACGTTTTGATTCGCTCCAGCTCTGCGCCGGTGACATTCCATCTCAACGAATGATTTTCACCGACGCTGGTGTTCCACTTCCAATGCTAAATCGCCCCAGCGTACTGTACAACAAGTTGTTTGCGAGTGCGCACAGCCGTGCCCGAAGTGAGTACTTACTGCGGAGTGGAAGAAGCGCATTGGACCTCGTCACCGAAGATGCGAAGCGTCTACAGAAACAAGTCAGCCACGCGGATCGCCAAAAACTCTCTGAATACTTCAGCTCTTTGCGAGACCTCGAGAATCGCATGTCGAGGCAACTTAATCACTTGGCAACAAGTGACGTACAAGTGGACTACGAATTACCAACCTATGATCCAATTGCTCCGACTCTGATGTTAGAGTGCGAGCAGATCATGTTTGACCTGATAGCACTCGCTTTGCAGACGGACTCCACACGTGTAGCAACCCTGTTCATCGCGGGATTGGGGCAAGTATTCACGCTTGACGGCAAGACAATGCGTGCTGGTTACCACGCTTTATCCCATCACGGGAATGATCCCGACATGATCCGTGATTTAATCCGAGTTGAAACAGAACACATGCGGTGTCTGAATCGATTTCTGGATCAACTAAAAGAAAAAACGGATGCAGAGGGTCGCCCACTACTTGATACGACGATTGTGATGTTTGGCACTGGCATGGGAGACGCGAGCCGTCACTCCAATCGTGATTTGCCAACGTTGGTTGCTGGCGGCGGATTCCAACATGGCAAGCACATCAACAACGCCGGGAAATCCCATCTACTTGGGGATGTCTACATCAGCCTCCTTCGGCAGTTGGGACTGGAAACCGATTCATTCTCAAACGCCACGCGCGGAATTGACCAGTGGGCCTGAAAAATTGCGTAATCACTCACCTTCGCTGCCCTCACCGTTCGATTCGGCAATCGAGCTGATCACATTAGTGTTGATGACTCCACTCATCTTCGCCACTTCAACTCAGGCTCAGACGGCTACAGAGTTAACAGCGCCTACCGCATTAACAGCCATCCAACCGACTCAGCAACAATTCCTGTCTCGATACTGCACCGATTGCCATGAACGCGGCAACGCCGAGAACGATGTCGTTCTATCTGATGATTCGATTGACTGGACAAAGCCACAATCACGCCAACAATGGGAGTTGGTTCAAAGCCTGATCGACAAGCAGATCATGCCACCAACGGATTCAGAACAACCGAGCGAGAAAGAGCGTGCGGGCTTTTTGTCTTGGCTTGATACGCAACTTGTGGAACACAGCCCAATCGGTGGCACCCCGCTTCGCCGCCTTTCATCGCGGGAGTACCGCAACACAATCGCGGCCATCTTTGACCGGCCCAACTTTCAATTACCCAACAATTTCCCGCCAGACAGTACGGCCCACGGCTTTGACAACCAAGGCGAGAATTTAATGATTGCAGGCTCGCACTTGGAAGCGATCGCCGAGACTGCGACTGCAATCGCAGACTCTTTCTTTCTGCCGCCACCGCCTGCACCTGACCAACGCGAAGTCATCGCGTTGCCCAAGGACCTGACCATCAGCTACTCCTCAGCATGCCTGATTGATGGGACCATGCGACTTGCCTCTTCAGGACCAAATCTGCGGCGAAACGCAACATGGCCCTCACGATTTCTCGCTCCTGCAACAGGAGAATACCTGCTGGAAATCACAGCTTCCGTTTCACCCAATGCTTCGGTCCCTGCAGAACTTGAAGTAAGTGCAATGACAAATGCCAAATCAAATTCTCGAGTAATCCACAAGCTCAATTTCGACAATACAAAACCTCGCACCCTGACAGTCGAAGCACGACTGGAGAAAGGCGAAACCGTAACTCTGCGTTTCGCGAATGGTGCACTTGATTATGAAAACAAGCCTGCCTACAAAAAACTGCTAATCGAACTATTCGATGAACAACCTCGACTCGCTGCTGCTTGGCATGCGGTCGGTGATCCGGCAAGGGGCGGGAGTGGCTGGGCTCGCGTAGTGGAAAAGCTAAACGACCCTAATCTCGATGCAACTCCGTTCATCAACGAAAAATCCAAGCGTGATGCCGTGGCAACCACGATGACCAAAAACTCGGTCAAGTCGGGAGAAACTCTGGTCTATCGTTTCTTTGAGCAGGGCCCGTACTTGGCAATCCACGGCTTGAAGATCGTCGGCCCGACCGAGGTCTACCCGAGCAAAGACGAGGTGCTTCGGCTCAAGCGACGCAAAGAATTCACCTCCGGACTATCTGAGAAAAGTCCACGCGCGGAAATCGAATCATTTCTTCAACAATTTCTTGGCAAAACATTCAGGCGGTCAGCTCATGAAAATGAAATCACAGCCTACGCTAATCTGATTCAAGCCGAACATCAGCGAACAGGTTCTCTCGACCAAGGCTTGCATCTTGCTATTCGCTCTGCACTTCTTTCCCCTGCATTTTTGTACCGAAACATTGGCGATGGAAAGCTTACCGACAACGAATTGGCAAGCCGGCTTTCTTATTTCCTGAAGTCGATGCCCCCGGATGAAAAACTTCAAAAGGTCGCAAATGAAGGACGCCTGGGAAACACCAAGACACTACTCTCTCAAGCAAAGAGACTTTGTTCATCACCGGCGTTGGCTGCAGATTTCACCAGTCAGTGGTTGGGACTAGACACATTGAATCACTTGATGCCAGATGTTCGCTTGATAAAAAATTTCAAGCCAACGCACAAAGCATCGATGAAACTAGAAGTCCAACGGACCTTTCAACACGTGCTTGACAATAACCTGCCGGTGCATGATTTGGTCACACCTGATTTCATTTTCACCGATGAGCGTCTGGGCTGGGATTTTCATGGGCTGCAGCAATACAAACCTGCAAAGAAACGGGAATCCAAGAAAATCCCCAAGGGCATGCAACAAGTCACCATCGAACGCGACGCGAGACGCGGTGGCTTGCTGACGATGCCAGCAGTCTTGATGGCGACTGCCAATGGCGTCGACACGCAACCGGTCCTCCGAGGTGTATGGGTACTGGAAAACATTTTGGGCAACCGCCCCCCAGAGCCGCCCAATGCAGTTCCCGCCCTCACGCCTGATACCCGTGGTACAAGCAGTCCCAGGGAGAGACTGGCTGCACACATGGCTTCAGAAAGCTGTGCAGCGTGCCATAAGGCGATCGACCCTCTTGGTTTCGTCCTCGAAAACTTTGATCCCGTTGGACGGTGGCGAGACCACTATCCGTTGTACGTAGAGGAAAAAGGAAAAAGCAGACGCGTTGATGGTGCCAAGATTGATGCCTCGGGCATGCTTCCCGACGGCCAGGTGCTGAATGACATTCAGGATCTGAAGCGTTGGCTGAAAGACAATCCGGAACCCTTCGTGTGCTGCATATCTGAAAAGCTTTTAAGCTACGCCACCGGTCGTCAAATGAACTACCGAGAGCGGAAGATCATTAAGGAAATCGTCGCCAGTCAAGCCACCAATGATTATCGTTTTCGTGACCTGCTGTTTGCGTTGGTCCAGAGCGAGATTTTTCGAACCAAGTAAAAAACTTTAGTTCTCCGGACCCTGACGGTAGGCGAGGATGGGATTTTGGTTCCAAACACGTCAATTCGTCTGGCCCCTTGGCGTGCATCTGCTGTCGACTTCGTTACAATTCGGGCTCGGACCCCTCGCCCGTGACGCGAGCTGATCCTTGCTGACACGCACCATGCTTCGAGAATACAAAATGCGTCTAACCGGTACGATTCTGACCTGCCTGCTTCTATTTGTTTTCACCACCTCTGCCTCGGCAGATCGCCTGACACCTGAAACACTTTGGGATCTTGCCCGCATTGGAGATGTGTCCGTTTCACCCGATGGCAAAACCGTCGCGTATCTCGTGAAGCGATATGAACTCGCAGAAAACAGCGGAACCAGCTCATTGCTGGTACAACCGCTGCCAGAATCAGCGTTGCCAGAATCATTGGAAAGTGAGGTCAGGATAGCCGCCTTCGATTCCCCACGAGTGGAAAGCAAAGCCGAGGCCCTGCTCAGCGATGTCAAAGGGCTCGGAAGTTTGAATTGGCTTGCGCATCACAGTGGAAACAAGTTGGTCTACATTGCCCCTGGCGAATCGGCGTCCAAAGGCAACAAGAAAGATGCAAACGAAGAAGACAAAGAAGAAGAGCCGGGTGAACCACAGGCATGGATGCTGGATCCAACCACTGGGATCGCAAAACAGCTTACACATGTCGAAGACGGCATCGCCAATCTGATCACATCGCCATCGGGTGACGCAATTGCCTTCACGGTTGATGTCAAGATTGACAAGGAAGTCACCGAGATCTATGCAGACCTTCCCAAAGCTGACGCCCGCATCATCGATTCGCTGATGTACCGGCACTGGAATCAATGGCACGATTATGCCTACAGCCACGTTCACGTTGCCAAAATCGATGACGAGGGGAAAGCGTCGGAACCCGTAGACTTGATGGCAACCCTGCGAGCCGATTGCCCTCTGCCACCGTTTGGTGGATCGGAACAGTTCACATTTTCCAACGATGGTAATGAGATGGCGTTGACGCTCAAGCTCGTCAACAATCCAGCTGAAAGCACCGACAGCGGCATTTATCTGGTCAGCACCGAGGGTGGGCCTCTGAAGAACATCACCCCCGGCATGCCGGGCTATGACATGGACCCCGCCTACTCACCAGACGGGACGACCATCGCATTTCACTCGATGGAACGGGCTGGTTTCGAATCAGATCGCAATCGCATCATGCTGTACAACCGCAGCAGCGGCAAGTTGAAAGAGATCACTGAGGGTTTGAACCAAACCACGCATCATGCGACCTGGAGCGAAGACAGCAAAAGCATTTACTTCCACAGCGAAACCCGTGGCACGACTCAAGTATTCCAGATCGACGTTGACAACCAGGCTCTTCAGCAGGTCTCTGAGGGTCGCTTCAACTTTTCGATCGTATCCTGCGTCCCAGGCAGCAATCGTCTATTGCTTCGTCAACAGAGCATGCTTCGCCCTACGGAACTGGCTTTGCTTGACCCCAGTAACAAACGACTGGGCACCATCACTGACGTCAATGGTGAAATGTACAAGACATTGGAATTGCCAACGATTGAAGAACGGTACTTCACCGCGACCGATGGCGAACAAATTCACAACTGGGTCATTCTTCCCCCAGGCTATGACCCTAAGGACGGAAAGAAGTGGCCCATGCTGACTTACTGCCAAGGTGGTCCTCAGGGTCAAATTGGCCAGTGGTTTTCCTACCGTTGGAACTTCCACATGATGGCATCGCACGGCTACGTCGTTCTGGCTGTCAACCGCCGTGGAATGCCTGGGTTCGGACGTAAGTGGAACGATGACATCAGCGGTGACTGGGGCGGCCAAGCGATGCAGGACATCCTGGCATCCACCGACGCCATGATCGCCGACCCATCAATCGATCGCAGCCGTGTTGCTGCGATCGGTGCCAGTTTTGGTGGCTATACCGTCTACTGGCTGATGGGAAATGACGCAAAGCGATTCTGCACCATGGTCGCGCATTGTGGGGTTTTCAACCTTGAATCCATGTACGGGTCGACTGAGGAACTTTTCTTTGTCAACTGGGACCTTGGTGGCCCCTATTGGGCAAGCGAAGCTGCTGGGAACGCCTACGCCAAATTTTCACCACACAAGTTTGTGGGCAAATGGAAAACTCCACTGCTGGTGATTCATGGCGAAAAAGATTTTCGTGTCCCCGTGACTCAGGGTATGGAAGCTTTCACCGCTGCACAAGTTCAGGGAATCCCAAGTCGGTTTCTGTACTTCCCCGAGGAAGGCCACTGGGTAATGTCACCACAAAATGGCGTGGTATGGGGGCGTGTCTTTTTTGACTGGTTGGACCGAACCTGCAAACCAACCCCCTAACCAAGCCGAACCGCCGTGCATCAGTTGCATCCAAAATGATGGCGGACCTTTCACCCTACCTTGCGGGTCAGGCGTGACCGCTTCGCAAATTCGCTTGTCCGGCTTAGGACAACACTTCCCTTTCGATATTGGCAATTTCCAAACACATCGCTTAAACAAATGAAGAAAAGCAAATCAAGTCATTGCAATCGTGTCGCTCACTTGTCCGTCGTGATGCTGGGCATCATAGCCATCTCCGGCCGTGATGCTCAAAGCCAAGACGATGCGAAAATCAACACCGCTGTGGAATCAATCCGCAACGTGGGCAAAGAAGGGAGGGGATACTCCAAAGCGATCCCGGCAGCAAACCAACTTCGCCAAACACCGTCGTCTAAGCTCAGCCTGCTTTTGAACGGCATGGCTGATACGAATCCCGTAGCAGAAAACTGGCTTCGTGGAGTCATTTTTGACGTTGCCAGAAAATCGCCCGAGCCGATGGCGGCTGAGTTGCAAATGTATGCGATGAATCAGTCCAACAATCCCAAGGGACGTGGACTGGCAATGGAACTGTTACAGACCGAAGCTCCGCAGACAGCAAACAAGCTGATCGAATCCTGCCTGAATGACCCCAGCCTTCCACTCAGGGAAATGGCAGTTGAGCAGGCTATCACTCGCGCTGCGGCAATTTCCAAACAACAACCGGAAGATGCTGTCGCTGACTACCGTGTTGCACTTGCCGCAGCACGGCATCCACGCCAGCTAGCGCGAATCATCGAAGCGCTTGGAAAATTGGGCCAAGAAGTCAGCACTGCCGATGCATTTGTGCTTTTGACCGACTGGCAAAGCCTGGCACCAATGGACAACGTCGACGGTGTCGGCTTCAAAATGAAATATGCGCCCGAGAGCGAGTTCCAAACATCCGGGGCTATCGACCTGAAAACACAGCATGACGGAAAGGCGGGCAAAATCACTTGGCAACCCCTTACTGGTTCACCCGACCTTGGAGAAGTCGACTTGGCCGAAGCCTACAACAAGGAAAAAGGGGCAATCGCCTATCTGTTTGCGGAGTTCGAGTCCGATCAGGATCGCCCCGCCCAAGCAAGACTCGGTTGCATCAACGCCAATAAGATCTGGATCAATGGCAAGCTTGTGATGGAGAATGAGGTGTATCACTCCGGGTCAATGATAGACCAGTACATCGCCGACTTCCCTTTGAAGAAAGGGACCAATCGTATTCTGTTGAAAATCTGCCAAAACGAACAGGAGGAATCGTGGGCACAAAACTGGAAATTCCAGTTCCGCATCACAGACCCTTCCGGAAAAGGGTTAGCGAGTCAGCCTTAACTGACGTCTGTGAATGAATGCCTGCCTGCACCGTCCACTCAAGTTTTCCAGAAACAACATGAACCTGAATTCACTTCCGCTTTTTAACCTGAATCAAAAACGTACCCGATCGAATCGGCCCACCATGAATACCCATTCAGCTTCTACCTCGTCCATTCCTGCACGCACACGACAGCAAAGACCATTCATTGCAAACACTGCGATTTTGGCATTCACCGCATGCTTGACATGGTGTGTTCTTGCGGACTCAGTCGCTGCTGCTGATCCGGCAAACGGATTAGGCAGCAAGAGTTGGCTTGGCTTTCGTGGCGACGGGACCAGTCGCGCGACTTCGCCTGCCCCAAAAAAACTGGAACTCGGCGAGGATGGCAATTTGGCTTGGAAACTCCAGATGCCAGGTCGCAGCGTCGCAGGGCCCATTGTGGTCGGTGACCTTGTTGTGACCACAAGCTCAAGCGGACAGGACGGCGAAGTTCTCCATATCAGTGGTGTCAACTTGCAGACTGGCAAACTGGAGTGGGAGCAAACATTCCGAGCCACCGGCCGCCCTTTCTGCCATCCCACCAGTGCGAATGCAGCGCCATCTCCTGCAAGCGATGGACAGCGGGTTTTCGCATTCTTCAGCAGCAATGATTTGGTTTGCCTTTCACTCAGTGGTGAACTGTTGTGGTATCGGGGCCTCGGATACGACTACCCCAAAGCCGGCAACGATGTCGGCATGGCTTCATCCCCAGTCGTTGTTGACGGAACCGTGATTGTCAAAGTAGAAGCGCAAGGCGACTCCTTTGCCGCGGCCATCGATGCTGAAACAGGTGAGAATCTGTGGCGTCTAACACGACCACAAATGTCGAATTGGGCATCACCCTTGGTGATCCGACGCCCCGATGATCGTAATGAAGTCGTCATCCAATCACGCCAGGGAGTGATTGCTGTCGATCCTCGATCGGGAAAAACACAGTGGTCCATTGACGAGGGCGGATCGGCCATCCCATCCCCCACTGCAACCGGTGGCCTGCTGATTCTTCCCAGCGACGAAGTGATCGCTCTGAAAGTCGGCGCCAGTGCCAGTGCTCCTGAGGTCGCATGGCGTAATAACAAACTGTCACCGCGAAACGCCAGTGTCGTCGCATCCGACGAGCGACTGTACTCGCTCAAGGGTTCGGTCCTGGTCGCGGCCAATGTTCAGGACGGTGAACAGATATGGCAAAAACGCGTGAAAGGTCTGGGTAGCTCGTGGGCAACGCCCGTTTTATCTGAAAATCGACTCTATATCTTTGACCAAACGGGCAAAGGACTGATTGTCGAGGATCAAGGAGACGATGCTGAAACCATTCAGGAAATTGAACTCGGAGAGGGCGTGCTTGGATCTCCTGCCATCGCGGATGGCCGTTTGATCATCCGCTCCGCAAATACCCTGTACTGCTTTGAGTGATCGGAGCGTCCTACTTGCTCAATGCGATTCCCCAGCCCGACTCACGGCCTTCTACTTCAGCTCTTTCAGAAAGTCGTATGGGTCGCGATATCACTGGAGACCTGCTGGTTTGATCAGCAGAATGACCATAACACCCCAACCAGATCGTCCAGTCCATCCGGAACTCGGATCGGCTGTTGACCGGACCGACGTTGATGGACTGCATCAACGGACTTGCCCGGTGCGGAATTATCTGGACATTGCCGTGTCACGATCTACAAACTGACGAGTGAAGCCCGTTTTGGTTACGGGCTGTCCCTGACAAAGGTGGTGTCAAAAAAATGCTGGCACCGACTGATCCCGAATCAGTTCTCCCTATTCCCACTTCACGAGCGGTCTGCCTCACGCAGGATTCACTTCATCGAACTGCTTGCCCAAGGGACGCAGAACTGGAAATCGCCACTGAGCAAGAGCAAACGCGCCGAACAGCACAGCCGAGAAGAACAGATCTCCCAGCAACGTGTTTTGGAAGAAGGGAATCGCTAGGGTGTAACAGGAAACCAAGCCAGCCCATGAGGTCGGATAGGACATGAACCAGCAGGCTCCGTTGGTCACGATGAAGAAGAAGATCGCCCCAGCGATCGACATGCCTGCAATACGCAATGGCTGAAGCCGTGATTGCATGCGACTGCCAAGCCAAACATTGAACAAGAAACAGCCATACACAACCGGCATCAAAGAATGCATGCCCAACCACAAGTCACTCAGCAGCATTGCGGTCAGCGGAACCAAAGCAGCACGTAAGCGTGATCCCAACGTTGCCCCAGCAAACAGTGCCATCGCACCGATCGGTGAAAAGTTGGGCGGGTAAGGTAAGAAGCGAGCAACGGCACCAACAATGATCAAACCGAGAATCAGCAACATCCCGGGTAATCTGAATTTCACCTCTGAACGTTCAGATCCGACTAATTTCGAGACCTTCGTGGTTCTGATTCCCAACATGTTCGTTCCTCTTGATTCACTTGGTTGAATTAAAAAAGTACAGGTCAAAAGTTTCTTAGCTTGGTCGAAAACGCGTCAGTTTCCCCAGTGCTAACCACTCAAATTTCTATCCTGTGCAACCTCACTGTCCAACTGAAGATCAGCGTCAGCATTGCACACCACTGTGTCAGCATTGCTGTCTGCAAGCTTTCTTTGGGCTGCTCGATTTACGATCAAGCCACGCTCCGTGTTACTAACTCGCGTCCAGTTGGAAATCTCTGCCTTGGTTCGGAAGCAACCGTTACACATTTCCGAATTTTTCGACAACACGCACACGCCTGAGCACGGAGATGAAACAACATCGCCCGCCGACTCACGGCTCACGTATCGATTTTCAGTGGCTGAATTTGTCGGCTGTCCCTGCAACGAGCGTTGCTGAGCTGAAACTAATTGCTGAGTAGAGTCGACAGTGTCGGCGGCCCATCGTTCACGGGGACTGTGCATCGAGAACATTCCGTTGTAGCGACGAAACAACGGCATCAATCCTTACGAAACCCCAGAAAGCGGAGCGACAGGAGTGAGGTACCGACTGCCCGAAGCCGAGGCAAGTAATGGCATAAGTTTCTCAGGCAGGTCTTCTGGCTCTCGGCTCGAGCGAAACTTGGCTCCTTCCCACGTGTGTCACGTAGTGGCTAGCCAGATTTCTCGCCGAATACAGCAGCGGTCCTGCGCCGGATTCACACCGGCTTCCCTTTTCATCTCCAACTCGTTGGAGACACCTGAGATGCGGAGTATAGGGGGCTAATCCCTGAGTTGCCATACAAGCTGGGAAAAAGTGGGAAAAAAACGTCCATAACTTCACCACAGAAGTCCCAAAAGTTCGCAACTGATCCTTCTCGCTAGCAACATACACACAGCCACATTAGCCCTCCATGCAGCGGTTCATCCGTAGCGGCGAAATGCCTCTGCCGACTTCAGTTTTTCCGCCTTGATCCTTCCCCCTGACAACTTTTCCCCATCTGGATCTACATAGACTCGCCCAGAACGTTTGATCTTGGGATCAACATTCAACACATGAATATTGAAAATGAATCCTGGGCCACTGGTCGCCTTGAACCAATGCACATTGTCCTTGTGGTCAGACACGGTCGAGTAGTCACCCCGGCCGAATCGTTGGTCAATGGTCGGCTTGATAATCATGTGATCGTCTGTCTCATCAAGTCGATCATAATGCTTGCCCTCGAAATCACCCTGAAGGATCAGGAAAGAAGTTGCCATGTTGTTGTGACCATGAGGCACCACCGACCTTCCCTTCTGCAGGGCAAACATCTGGTGTCCAAAAACAAGATCCGTGGGAAGTCCCTCCACTTTAGGAAAAGTCGCTCGAAACGACTTCTCACCCCGTTCTCGAAACTCGACTGTCTTGATCAGTTTCTCAAAATCAACAAACGACAGAAATTCAGCGACGTTTACCTGAGAGAATAACTGCTCAACTTGCTTCTGCCATTCAAGCTGTTTGAGCTTTGCCCCCTTCAATTCAACGCTCATCTGATTCACATCGGCCAACCACTTGGCTGCAATCGGCTTGACATTGTCTGCCAGCGCTCCAGAAGACAGTACTGTTTCCAGCATGGAATAAGTGAGCAGCGAACCGAGCACCTGCTTTCCAAAACCACGGCGGTCGTCAGATATTTTTTCCTGCATGGTGATCTCGATTTCAGAAGGTTGGAGAAAGGAGACAGATAATGGAAACCTGCGTACATCGCGTTCGCTGTCCGAATTATAAATGAAAACGAGATGCAGTTCACCAATACCAAAAAAGCCAGCCGATGCTATTTATTTCACGCAATGCCGCTTCCTCCCAGAGATGAGCAAATTCTCGATCAACGGCGTAATGTGACCATAAACCACAGCATTCGAATCGGGCTAGAAAATCCGTCTCGATATGGGCACCTACTTGAGCACCTCGCTGTGTTTTGCAGCACTGAATTAAAACAAGCTGCCCTCATCTGAAAAGAGTGCAAAATCCGCAGGACGGGACCTCATGCGAAGTGGGTTGCAGCAAAAAGGCAGGAAGCGTGGTCCGGCACGCAGGCCGCCGTGAATTGAAAGGCAGGTTACGCTAGAATAAAAGGGAAGGCTCAACGGTGCGACGCACGCATACCTTCGGGATGCGGACATGCAGCCTGAAAGCCTCAAAGACTCACCTCGTTCCCACCATGCCAAGTGCCGTTATGCGTTCTTCCTTCGCCTTGTTTTTCATCATCGCGATCATCGGTTCGGCAAGTGCTGCCGAGGTCATCAATTTCAATCGCGACATCAAACCGATTCTGTCAGACAAGTGCTATGCATGCCACGGTCCTGACGAAGGGCAACGTCAGGGTGGCAGCGGCGACGGTCTTCGATTTGATATTGAAGCCATAGCAAAATCTGACCTTGGCGGATATTCAGCGATTGTCCCCGGCAAGCGAGAAGACAGCGAACTTGTGCAACGCATCCTGTCGGATGATCCAGACGAGGTGATGCCGCCCCCTGAGCACAACAAAAATCTTACATCAGTAGAAATGCAGCTACTGCAGGAATGGATTTCTCAGGGTGCACAGTGGTCAGGACACTGGGCATATGAACCGCTGAGCAGTTCCGTGGAACGCACTGGTAACTGGATTGACAAGCTGGTGCAGGTAAAACTCGCTTCCGACGGGATGACTGCCTCAACGAAAGCGAGAGACCATATTCTCGCGCGTCGCGTGTTCTTCGATGTTGTCGGTCTGCCACCTACCCAGGAAGAACTCGACAAGTTTCTCAATGACACCTCGCAAGAGGCATGGGCGCATCAGGTTGATCGACTGCTGGCCTCGTCGCACTACGGAGAACGCATGGCCATTTACTGGCTCGACTTGGTCCGGTATGCAGACACCGTCGGCTACCACGGCGACCAGGATGTCAGTGTTTCTCCTTACCGCGACTACGTCATTGACGCATTCAATTCCAACATGCCGTTCGACCAGTTCACGCGAGAGCAATTGGCAGGAGACCTGCTCGCCAACCCCACACAATCCCAGCTGATCGCCTCGGGCTACAACAAACTGGGAATGATGTCCGCCGAGGGTGGTGCTCAACCCAAGGAGTATCTGACCAAGTATGCATCGGATCGCGTCCGCACCGCCTCAACCGTCTGGCTTGGCTCGACGTTGGGTTGTGCGGAGTGTCACAACCACAAATTCGATCCGTTCACCCAAAAAGACTTTTATCAGTTTGCTTCCTTCTTTGCGGATATCAAGGAACGTGGACTGTACGCAGGAGCCAATCGGGACGGAGCATGGGGGCCCACAGTCAAAGTTGCCGATGAAGAACTGGCCGGACTACTCGAAGCAATCGACAGGCGCATGACTGAACTGCAAGACACCTTCGAATCCACCGATGTCAGTCAACCGTTTGAACAGTGGGTGACTGAGCAGGAAACGTCGAGCGCAAACTGGAAGCCAATCGCCCCCTCAGCCCTGTCTGCATTGCATGAAACCAAACTGGCTGTCCAAGAAGATCACTCAGTACTTGCATCCGGCCCGGGTCACGAAACAAATACCTACAGCGTGACGGTGAAAGATCAGACAGAGAAACTAACAGGTATTCGGATTGAGGTCCTGCCTCATGACTCACTACCGAAGAAAGGTCCCGGCCGCGCTGGAAATGGGAATTTCGTGATCAGCGAGGTCAAGGTGCACACGGTCGACGCCGCGGGCAAACGAACCCCGCTCAAACTGGTGAACGCGAAAGCCTCTTTTGAACAAGCTGACGGCAACAGCAATCCTTACAAAGGCTGGAAGGCGATCGCAGCAATCGATGGTGACACCAAAGGTGCAACGTGGGGTTGGGCTATCCTGCCACAAGCCGGAAAATCCAATTCGTGGATCGCTGAACTTGAAACTCCCCTGCAACCAGAATCCCCCACCACACTCGTCGTCGAGATCGACCAGAACCACACCAACGTGGGACACACGCTGGGCTGCTTTCGACTATCTGTCACCAACGGCAAGGTCGCGTTGGATCCCAAACTGGAACTTCCAGCCGAAATCCAGGCGATTCTCGCAATCGATGCTGATCAACGTAGCGATGAGCAATTAGCGAAACTACTTGCCCATTACCGTACGATCAGTCCACAACTTGCCGATATCCGCACCAAGATTGAAACCACCCAAAAGGAGCGAACCACCACTGAAAACGCTCATACCCGTAGCACCTTGATCACACAAACCGTCGCACCACGTGAAATGCGTGTCCTGCCACGCGGTAACTGGATGGACATGAGCGGCGAAATTGTCACACCTAATGTGCCCCATTTTCTTCCTTCGATAGACGCCAAAGAGGAACGCATCAATCGCTTGGACCTTGCGAACTGGCTGACCGCGAAAAACAACCCGCTCACGGCCAGGGTCTTTGTCAATCGTCTCTGGAAACTGTTCTTCGGAACAGGCCTCAGCAAAGTCCTGGACGACATTGGGTCACAGGGTGAGTATCCTTCACACCCCGAACTGCTGGATGCTCTTGCACAAGAGTTCATCGATAGCGGCTGGAACATCAAGCATATGGTTCGCCTGATCGTCACGTCGCAGACGTACCAACAATCTTCGTTGCCTCGCCCTGAGTTAGCCGACACAGACCCCTTCAACCGACGCCTTGCCAGACAGTCACGCTACCGTTTGGACGCAGAATTGATTCGAGACAACGCACTTGCCGTGAGCGGTCTACTGGTAGATGAAATCGGGGGGAGAAGCGTGAAACCGTATCAACCCGCAGGTCTGTTGAGACACTTGAATTTTCCCAGACGCACCTACAAGCAGGACACTGGCAATGAACAGTATCGCCGTGGTGTGTATACCCACTGGCAGCGACAGTTCCTGCATCCTGCCATGAAGTCATTTGACGCTCCGGCACGCGAAGAATGCACTGCGGAACGTCCGCGATCCAACACACCTCTCGCTGCCTTGGTGCTGCTCAATGATCCTTCCTACGTTGAAGCAGCAAGAGTTTTTGCAGAGCAACTGTTGAGCGGTGACCTGAAAACTGACGAGGCACGAATCACCCAAGCGATACGTCAGGCGTTGAGTCGCGATCCAAATGCCCAGGAAATCAAAATCCTGACATCACTGACACAACAGCAACGAAACCACTATCAAGCCAACCCGGAAGCAGCAAAAGAATTGATCGCTGTGGGATTGGCTCCTGTGAATGATTCACTTGATCCGATAGAAACCGCTGCGTTGCTGTCAGCGACTCGTGCCATCATGAATATGCACGAATTCATCACACGTAACTGACTCACCTTCACATTTCAGCCACTGCTGGATTCATTGAAATGAACAATTCTCTCGCCAGTCACCTATGTCGTCGCACCTTTCTCCGCCAAGGATCCTATGGGATCGGTGCCGCGGCATTGGCGGCAATGCTGGATCCCAACCAAGCCTCCGGTACTGAGGTAGACATTGAGGTCCCTGAGTGGAACGGGATTTATCCTGTCAAGAAAGGTGCAGCACGCATCAAGCGGGTGATTCACTTGTGCATGGCCGGGGGTCCGTCCCATCTGGAAACGCTTGATCCCAAACCCGAGCTGGGAAAGATGGATGGAAAGCCGATGCCCAAGTCTTACACCGAAGGCAAGCAAATCGCACAATTGCAGGGTCAGGCGAACAATTTAAAATGCCTGGGACCACAGCACGAGTTCAAACGTTTTGGCAAATCGGGTCTCGAAATCAGTTCCATCCTGCCTGAAATCGGATCGATTGCTGACGACATCTGTGTGATTCGTTCGATGCAAACGGATCAGATCAATCACGATCCAGCGCACACGCTGATGAATACAGGCACTTCGATCCCAGGACGTCCTTCCATGGGCTCATGGTTGCTTTACGGTCTGGGAAGTGAATGTGACAACCTGCCTGGTTACGTGGTCCTGACCTCGGTTGGTGGTGGCCAGTCGCAACCCATTGCAGCCCGCCAATGGCATAGTGGCTTCTTACCAAGCCGATTTCAGGGAGTCGAGTTCCGTTCCCAGGGCGACCCTGTCCTGTATGTGAACAGTCCCAAGGGTGTCGACCTGAAAAGCCAACGCGAAGTAATTCGTGCTGTTCAATCGCTCAATGATGTCGGTAATGCGACGTATCAGGACCCCGAAATTGCAACGCGAATCGCACAGTATGAACTCGCGTTCAAAATGCAGACATCAACGCCGGAATTGATGGACCTGTCCAATGAACCGCAGCACATCCTTGACCTTTATGGCACGAAGGGTGGAGATGGCTCATTCGCGTCCAACTGCCTGTTGGCGAGACGACTTGCTGAGCGTGGGGTTCGCTTCATCCAACTTTACCATCGTGGCTGGGATCACCACGGTGGCATCAAAGGTGGTGCTCAGACGACCGCCAAATTCGTCGACAAAGGAACCGCCGCCCTGGTCAAGGATCTGAAGCAACGGGGAATGCTCGACGAAACTTTGATCATCTGGGGCGGAGAATTTGGACGTACACCCATGGCTCAAGGCTCCGGACGCGACCACCACATCATGGGCTTCTCCTGCTGGATGGCAGGTGGCGGAATCAAGCCAGGATTTTCGTGGGGAGCAACAGATGAACTCGGCTACAGTGCCGTGGAAAATAAAGTTCATGTTCACGACCTGCACGCAACCATGCTGCATCTATTCGGTATCGACCACAAACGCTTAACCTATCGATTCCAAGGACGAGACTTCCGTCTCACCGATGTTCACGGGAACGTCGTCAAAGAGATCCTGACCTGACACCGCCACCCGGTAGAATTGGAGACGGCCAAAGCATCCGATAAAGCTGTGACTTTCAACTGAAAGCCGCAGGCATCACGGCAGAATCATCGGCACGGACTGATCCAAGGTCAGCGACTCACGTTGTCCAGAGCCGACTTCTGCTTCGTTGCCCAAATCTTGCGTCGCATCCTCGGCGAACGCCCGCATTTTAGCCATCACCTGCGGATGACTTGATGAAACATCAACC
>NZGD01000287.1 GCA_002690925.1 Rhodopirellula sp. | reverse complement strand
CTGTCTTCGTTCCGACATGCACTGGGCTGTTTCCAAAGCGTGGATGTCATAGCTGTCAACGCCGCCATAAGCCACGCACACACTCTCTTTCAAGCGAGTGCCTAACGGCATGTCGATCGCAGGCATCCGGCGGGTCACCGGAAGTGAAGAACCAGCCAGAAATGCGAAGCCGAGTCGTCGTGAGTCTTCGACCATCTCGACGCATTCGTCCCAGTCGGTTGACAGGTGTTTGTCATTGAATACAGGAACACTGCGGCCGCTGTCCTCAAACACTTTGACGACCTTTTTGAACCAATCGTAGCGGGGATACAAATGCTGGCCCTTCTCGTTGGTTGGGTAATCGCCGTGTTCCCCAATCAGAACAACGCCATCGACAGCAAGTTTGCTGCCGCCCAGAGTCAGTGCCTCTTCGATGGTCGGATAGAGGTCGAGGTCATGACGCTTGATCCTGCTTTTTGCAAGATCATCCTTCGGGAACTGATCAATGAACACCGAGCCCACTTCGATGCGTGGTTCCTGCCACCTGCCATTCCATGTGTAGCCCAGCGTGTGGCGGTCGAGGAAATGTTGGGCATGTGAATGTCGTCTTACCACCGTCCCCAGAAATGCGATTTTTGGCCGGCGCCGAGGTTTGGTAGGGGGCGCCATGACGTTGGCAGGGGCGAACGAACTCGACAAGGGAGAAGCGAGAAAGGCACTGCCGATACTGGCAGATTTGAGAAAGCGACGACGTTCCATGGTTTGACCGTGTTTGGCGTGGGGGTTCGTGAAACAGGAAGCTTTGCCCGCATGACTGGGATACGCTGCCAGCCATGCCGCATACCAGTTTAAGTCTTCTGAACCGATGAATGGTAAAGCGTTTTCGTAAACGTGGACGCACTCGGGTGATTGTTGAAGCGAGCCGTCCTCCAGTTCAACCGTCCCACGACTGGCCGTTCCAATCGATCACACGTTGGATCAGGTCGGTGAATCCTTGAGAGAATAGGCCCAGCAATTGCTCACCCTTGCGAGCAGAAGCGTTTGCAGGGGATCCAATGTGACCTGCCTGCGAACGATCTGGCATGGTCCACGCGCGTTGAGCCGGTTGGAATGCGTTGCCTGATGGAACAGGTGCAACTTGCTGAAATTGCTTCACGAGGTCAGGTCGAAGGTGCAGAATCATGGACGTTTCCCATTCACAGGCATGTCCCATTTCATCCTGTTCCAGTTCCGCGGCTAATGATGGTGGTGTTTCTATCAGGTTCCAGTAGGTGGCAAACAAAAGAAGCAGATCGTTGCGTTCGCGGTACCGCTGCCTGATCTCGAACATTGCCTGACGACCAGGCACATCGTTGCCGCCATGGCCATTGATCACGACAATCCGTTTGAAGCCGTGTGAGATGAAATTATCGACAAGCCCCGACAGCAAGTCGATCCAAAGCCTTGGCTCTGCCGAAACTGTGCCGGGAAAGTCGAGATGATGGTGTGAGTTCCCGAGCCACGTTAGCGGAAGCACCAGAGAGTTGTCGATGAACGAAGGGTGTGACTGTTCTATGATGGCGTCAAGCAGCAGACTGTCTGTGAACACCGGCATGTGCAGGCCGTGTTGCTCCAGGGCGGCCACAGGCACAATCACAGGTGTGTCACGATCCAGGCGGTCGACGTCTTGCCAGGTAAGTTCATAAAGAAGCATCGGTCTGCCAAAGGAAATGAGTGGACGCGGTTAATTGGCTCAAAACGACAGAGCTTTGCCTACAGCAGGATGTCTTGGACGGGTTTGTGTGGTTCGACACCCGTGAGCCGATAGTCGAGGCCCTGATACCGGTAGCTGAGCTTTTCGTGATCGAGTCCCATCAGGTGCAGGATCGTGGCGTTGAGATCATGCACATGCACACCGTAGCGGTCACGGTCGATGATGTTGTAGCCCCACTCATCGGTTTCACCGTAGCTCATTCCTCCACGGACTCCGCCCCCCGCCATCCAGAGTGAAAAACATCGAGGATGATGATCGCGGCCATAGCTGCTTTCGTTGCCACCCTGCCGGTAAACGGTGCGCCCGAATTCACCACCCCAGATGACAAGGGTGTCGTCAAGCATGCCACGTCTTTTCAAGTCCATGACTAAGGCCGCCGAACCCTGATCCACCTCTTTCGCAAGTTTCGGATGCCGGCCCGGAAGTCCTCCATGGTGATCCCAGCCACGATGATAAATCTGAATGAAACGCACACCGCGTTCAGCCAGTCGTCGTGCAAGCAGGCAGTTGGCTGCATGTGTTCCAGGAACCTGTGCATCCGGACCATACAGGTCAAGTGTTTCCTGGGATTCGTCACTGACATTCGTAAGGTCGGGAACAGAGGTCTGCATGCGATATGCCATTTCATAGGCCGATATGCGAGTGTCAATTTCTGGGTCTCCCACTGCCTCGCGTCGTAACTGATTCAATTTGGCAATGGAATCGAGAAAACGACGGCGGTCATTCTGGTCGGCGCCCGTTGGGTCATTGAGGTACAGCACCGGATCGCCTGACGAACGAAGCTTGACTCCCTGGTGATTCGATGGCAGCAAGGCGCTGCCCCAAAGACGGGCGTAGAGAGGCTGAGCTTGGGGGTCAGTGTTCTTGTCCAACATGACAACGAATGCCGGAAGGTCAGCGCTCTCACTTCCAAGACCGTAGCTCAGCCATGCACCCAAACTAGGTCGACCCGGTTGTTGATGGCCAGTCTGAAAGAACGTGATTGCTGGGTCATGGTTGATGGCTTCGGTGTACATCGACCGGATGATGCAAATGTCATCAGCGATTTTTCCATGCCATGGCAACAGGTCGCTGATCCACTGACCTGACTTGCCATGTTGGCGGAACGGCATGAACGATTTTGCAACGGGAAAAGAAGACTGGCGTGAGGTCATTCCGGTTAGTCGTTGCCCATCCCTGATCGAGTCCGGCAGATTCTGTCCGTTTAGTTTTTCGAGCGATGGCTTGTAGTCAAATGTGTCGATCTGCGAAGGCGCACCCGATTGGCACAAGTAAATCACTCGCTTGGCTTTGGCTGCGAAATGAGTTGGCCCTGGTTGGCCCGGGCCATATCCAGGCCCGTTGTTAGCAGCCAGGGAGGAGCCTGCCGCGGCTGAATGGGGATTCAATAAAGATGCCAACGCTGCAGCGCCCATCCCGCCACGTGCAAAAAAATGACGCCGGTTGGTCAACAGCTGCGATTCGAGCAGTTCGTTTGATTGCATTTTCGGGTTCATGGCTGAATTCGAAAGTTGGTAGTTAATGAGCGGCGCGAACGAGCGTGAGACTGCAGTAACGCAGCAAGCGATTTTGGAATGGGGCGGACAACGTTAGGGCTTCGTTACAAATTCACTTAAATTCATCATGACTCGGGCAACCGATGTCCAGGCAGCAAGTTCAGTCGGCGGCAGGGAGGAATCAACCTCTGATTCGCCTACGGTAAGTAATTGTTCCGCTGATTCAGGAGCCGATTTGTATTGCTCTCTCCGAGCATTCAATTCCGCCAGCAATACTGTGAACTCCTTTTCGGTGGGGCGGCGTGTGTGGCAACGTTGAAATCCTTCACGAATTCTTGCCGTGTCATCGTCCGCTGATGCGAGCATGCGGTACGCGAGGTGTCGAGCAGCCTCGACGAACTGCGGGTCATTCAGCATCACAAACGCTTGCAAGGGCGTATTGGTCCGCGAACGGCTGATTTGGCAGTATTCACGTTCGGGAGCATCGAAGGCGGCCATGGACGGTGGTGGGACTGTGCGTTTCCAAAAGGTATACATACTTCGTCGGTATAGCTTTTCCCCGCTGTCTTGTTTGTAAGTTCGTGAGTATCCGGGGCGATTGTTTATTTCCTGCCACAGGCCCGTTGGGTGGTAGGGGAAAACACTGGGGCCACCAACACGTGTGGACAGCAGGCCGCTGGCAAATAATGCGCTGTCACGAATGACTTCTGCGTCTAAACGTAAGCGGGGTCCACGGGAGAGTAACCGATTCTCTGGATCTTGCTGCAGCGTTTTGGGGCTGTTTACTCCAGATTGTCGGTAGGTCGATGACATCACAATTTGTTTCAACAGGGCTTTGATATCCCAACCGGATTCCATAAAGTTGATTGCAAGCCAGTCCAGTAATTCAGGGTGGCTTGGCCAGTCTCCTTGCGAGCCAAAGTCTGCCGCCGTTTTGACAAGTCCTGTTCCAAACAGTTGTTGCCAGAAACGATTGACCGTGACGCGGGCGGTCAGGGGATGGTTCGGAGATACCAGCCATTTTGCCAGACCCAGACGATTGCGGGGGAATTCCTCAGCCATGGGGGGAAGTGTTGCTGGAGTTCCCGACTGAACCTCTTCGCCAAATTTGTCATATTCTCCCCGGATCAGGACATGGGTTTTTCGAGGTTTCGGTAACTCACTCATGACCATCGTGGCAGGATAACCGGAACTCAACTGCGTTCGCTGTTGTTCCAATTGCTTGAGCTTGTTTACTGCTTCACGTACTTCTTGGGATCCCAAGCTGAGTAGCCACCAGTCACGCAGTTCACGCTGTTCCGTTTCACTGCGTTGGGAGATTGGTTTTTCTATGATTCTTGAGAGAGCAATGGGGGTGGGTGGTTTTTTCGACAGATGCAGGGCAATCCGGAATCTTGCAATTTGATGGGATCCACCATACTCGTGTTTCATTCTCACCCGAAGAATCGTGCCATTGGGAAACCCGATCGGCTTTTGGAACGAGAAGACAGCAGTTCGATCCTCGATTTTCGTATTGCCATCGACCGCCCATCCCGTGCGGTCAACTTTGCCGTCGATTGCAAGGTTGATGGAATAGTTTGCCTGTGAATAATCGGCATCTGCTCTGGCGATCTGGACCTTTTTGAATTCGTTGGGTTGGTCCAGAGATGCCGCTTCAACTTCTACTTCGCTGAGTACAAAGTTGCCATTGCTGCCCCGGCCTGCGCCACCATTGACGGTCGAGGCGTCACGTAAGGCCTCGATCCTAATCGCGCTGATCGTCGTTTCATCGCTGTTAAAGACTAGCTCATACATGTCATTGGGAATGTTGGGTCCGGTCAGGAGAACACTTCTATCTTCCTTGATATTGAAGTCAGCGTTGCCCTTGGAGGCCATCTTGTCCGGAACGACGACAGACCATTTGTTTTCGATAGCAGGTGCCCGCTGTAGTTGTTTCATAGTCAGGCCGGAGCGTTTCGCTGCTTGCCCGAGGTGATCTTCAGCTGTGTGGATGGCCTGATTGGTTTCTTCAAGTTTTATTGACATGTAGGGCGATGGAACTTGCGCTTTGGGGTTGAAACCATTGAGACCACGCTCGGACACATTGTTGAAGAAAGCAAAAAAACGATAGAAGTCTTTTTGCGAAATGGGGTCATACTTGTGATCGTGGCAACGACTGCAAGTCATGGTCAGGCCCATCCACACCGTTGCAGTCGTAGCAACTCGATCGACGACATATTCCGTGCGATATTCTTCGTCGATCACACCACCTTCGATCGTGATCGGGTGATTGCGGTGAAACCCGGTTGCCAGTTTCTGTTGGTCTGTAGCCCCGGGGATCAGATCCCCCGCGAGTTGTTCGATCGTGAATTGGTCAAATGGCATGTTGGTGTTCAGTGCGTGAATGACCCAATCACGCCAAACCCATTGCTCCCGTTCCAAATCATATTGGTAACCGTTGGTGTCAGCGTATCTCGCCGCATCAAGCCAGTACCTTGCCATGTGTTCCCCATACTGATCGGAGCCCAATAGTCGGTCCACGGCATGTTCATAGGCGTTCGGTGATGGGTCTTTTGTAAACGCGTCTATCTCAGCTTTGGAGGGTGGGAGTCCCGTCAAATCGAGAGCAAGTCGACGTAGCAGGGTGTAGTTGTCGGCTTCGTCGGCTGGGGACAGATTCTCCTTGCGTAAACGCTTCAAGACAAAGCGGTCGATGGTATTTCTGGGCCATGTGTCGTTTGGGTCGTTTTGAGGAACGACTGATTTGGGAGCAGAAAAGGCCCAGTGCCCCTCGTACTTGGCTCCTTGGGTTTGCCAACGCTTCAGAAGTTGGATCTCGTCAGCGGTGAGCGACTTTCCCGATTCAGGTGGAGGCATCTTGATTTCTGGATCGCTCGATGTGATTCGCTGGTGGAATGTGCTGTCTTCGACTGGTTGGGAGAAAATGCCATCCTGTTTGACGACAGGGTCCTGGTCCAATCGCAGGTCTGCCTCGCGATGCTCAGCATCAGGACCATGACAAAACCAGCATTTTTCCGATAGGATTGGTCGGATGTCACGATTGAATTGGACGGCCTCGTCAGCGAATGACGTTGCGAGCGTTGTTGTGAACAGGGTCAGGATAAAAAGTGTTGATCTCATGCAGGCCACGGTGAGGTTGAAAGCGGCTGTCGAAGGAGAGTGACAGTTTAGCTGATCCTGGAAGTCAACGTTTTATCGCTGGCGAGGCTTCCTGGATCCAATTTCGCCGCGTCCAGTGTTCACGCGAACGGTCGCACGAGTGTCGACGGTGAGCAGCTGGGGATCACTTTTTCAGGTGATCAAGCGTCTGACAGCGTTTTGCCAGTGAGTTGCGGCTTTGATTGGATGTTAGTGGTAGAAATATGGATGCAACAACACAGGTTGCTCAGCGATCAAGACAGCTCAATTGGTGTCGGATTTTTTTGGGGGTAGCAGTGGCTCTGCATTGGTGGTGGGAATGAAGCTTGCAAGTCGTTTCTTGATCTCGGCGTACCGTTGATCTGCTGCCAAGTTGGTCCATTCATTCGGATCATTTTCATGATCGTAAAGTTCTTCGCTGCCGTCGGCGTACTGGATGTAGCGGTGCGTGCGTGAACGCACGGCATGGTTGTTCTGGCCTTGAGTGGTGATGGCAACCCGTTTCGAGTCCGTGTCTGGGTTTTTGAGCAGGTTGACGAAGCTTTCGCCTTCAAGCCTTTGGGGTGTGGTTTCAAGGCCACATAGTTCAATCAATGTGGGGTAGAGATCGAGGAGGCTGACCGGAATATCGCACCTTGTGTTGGCTGTGGTGTATTCGGGGGCAACCACCATCAGTGGGACGCGGGTTGTGTTTTCCCACAACGCAAACTTTTCCCAGTGCTGCTTTTCCCCCAGGTGATAACCGTGGTCACCCCACAGAATGACAGTCGTGTTACCAGCAAGAGGCCCCTCGTCCAAAGCGAGCAGAAGTTCTCCGACCATATCGTCAGCAAACGAAAGCGACGCGAGGTAGCCTTGCACAGCTTTTTTCCATTGCTTGTTGGCAACAATCCATTCATGCCATTGGCTTTTGGTCAGCTTTAGGGCTGCGTCAGGTAAGTCGGAGACATCCTCGTCGAGGTGCTTGGGCAGTTGGATGGAGTCCAATGGAAAACGGTCGAAATATTTCTGCGGTGCATACCAAGGCACGTGCGGACGATAGATGCCCACCGAAAGAAAGAGCGGTTTGTCATGTTTTTTTGCGAGTTGCTGTTTGGCCCATGCAACCACTTTTGCGTCGGCCATCTCAGAGGTTTCAATTGGAAGCGGTGACCAATCAAAGTGCCCACCATAAAAATCTTTATTACTGTTGACGGGCCATGCTGGGGGGACAGCTTCAGCTGGCATCTGTTGAGTCAAAGAGGGGAAATAGTCATCCCATGCCGTGGGATCGCTGAAACCGGAGAGATACTTGGGGTCAAAGAACGTGTGCGCATGGAACAGTTTTCCTGCCCCCAGCGTCTCGTAGCCTTGGTTTTTGAAGTGCTGCGGCAAGTGAACTGCTGAGTTGACCAATGATGTGCTGCGCCAGTCATGTGCGTTTTGATAAATGCCCGTGGTGGATGGGCGAAGCCCCATTAGCAAGCTGGTTCGCGAAGCATTGCAGCCAGGCGCGGTGCAGTGGGCATTGGTGAACAACATGCCTCTTTTAGCCAGCCGATCCATGTTCGGTGTGATCGCTTGCGGATGGCCACCAAGGCTCCCTATCCAGTCGTTCAAGTCATCAACCGCGATGAACAGGACGTTGCGTGGGGGCTTGGGTTCCGCTGCTTTGGTGCTACTCGATAATGCGAATGTCGTCATTGACAGCAACAGCACGATAACAGCGGGCTGAAGTTTTGAATTGTGATATGACATTTGGAATTTCTGAGCCGTCAGGCTGTGTTTTGGCGCCTAGAAGGTGGCGAGTGGTTTCGTGCGTGGTTTGAAATATCGCAAGACCCGCTTGAAACGGGAAGACTCTGTTATGTACGAGCTTTGAATGCAACGTTGCCGTCACGTGGACCTTTAAAGGGTAGCAGGCTGTGTGGTGCCATTCTACATTTGCATGCGTTGGATGGTACTGGTGGGGAACTTTGCGTGGCCCTGCCGATAGCGGGTCAGGATTACCGCTCAGACCGTATTGCCACGTTTCTCCACTCGCTTGGCATAGACGTTGGCCAGCGGGTTGGCAGTGATCCCATGAAGAATCACACTTAGCAATACGGTCCATGTAACGGCTTGCACGAGTGTTTTTGATCCTGGCAGGTTCGCTTCGTTAACCATGACGATGAAGACAATGCTGGCGAGTCCCCGAGGGCCGAACCAGCCCATGAACAACTTGCTGTCAGTCTTTAGTCCCATCCCCAGAACCGCCAGAAAGACGGGAATGATTCGTACAACGGTGAGGCTCAGCATTGCATAGGCAATGGCACGCCACTCGGGGGCCAGCAGGCAATCGCCGATGAACAGGGCTCCAAAAATGAACCACGTGATCATGGAAAGGACATCGCCGGTTCCGTCTGCGGCCTTAAGTAAGGGCTGTTTTTGCTCTCGTATCATGCCTCCAAAGAATAGGCCGCCTACGAAGCAGGCAATGAATCCACTACCACCGAGCCATTGGGAGGTCGCAAAGCATGCGACTGCTAATGCAATGACTGGAATTTGTGTCCACGCTCCATCGATCCAGTCGCGTTTGACCGACGCGTTGATGGAAATGCAGCCGATCAATGCAGACGAAATACCTATCACGCTACCTATTCCAATGGCTTGAAGGGGGAGCTCGACCATCTGGATCAACACTGCACCTTGGTCAAGCGAGTCTGCCGACATTGCAAGGAACAGGAGAAGCACTGGAACACAGATGCCGTCGTTCAAACCACTTTCGACATTCAGACCTTCTCGAACCGCACCGGGCACCGATTCGTTGTTGATGACTGCCTGACCAAGTGCTGCATCTGTGGGCGCCAGCATCGTCGCCAGCAAGGCAAGTTCGATCCAAGTGAGATTGGAATAGAGCAGGCTACCGCTGAAAAATCCGAAACTGATCGTGAGAGGCAAGCCAATCAAAAGCAGTCGTGCTGGCAGGCGTCTGACGCGGCGCAGTACCGGTAGGTTGGCACCCGCTGAATCTGTAAAAAGTACGACAGCCAGCGTGATTTCAGCGAGTGTTTTGAGTGTTTCGCCGTCAACGTCCATCGCCACCATGTTCAGGCAGTATGGACCGAGGATCAATCCGCAAGCCACATAGATGAGTGGTCCGTTGAATTGGGTGCGTTGCAGTCGTGCCGCCACCAGGCAGTATGCAAAGACAAATGCAGCAATGACCGCAAGGATTTGATATTCCGACATGTACTCTTAAACCTATGCGATGCGTTAATCAAAGAGAATACCACAAGTCCTTCTGTTTTGTCCTGCACTGGGATGGACGCAGTTGTGTTAATTCAAAAATGAATCAAGACTTGAAGGCCGACTGGGCCGCGTTGCGAGGGTCTGAGCAGATTTTTGGGTTTGCGAGTATGCTAGGGGCTACGAAAAAAATCAGCTTCCCTCAGAACCAAGGTTGAAACCGTTGATGCGCTTCATCATCTTTGTTTTCACTGTTGTTGCAGTGTGTGCTCCTGCCACGCGCGGCGAACGGCCGAATATCGTGTTCATCTTTGCCGATGACTGGGGTTGGGGAGACCTTGGGTGTCATGGGCATCCCTACGTCAAGACACCGAATATCGACCGTTTGGCGCGTGAAGGAACTGATTTTCATCGCTTTACAGTTGCTAGCGGTGTCTGTTCTCCAAGTCGTACAGCGGTGATGACAGGGCAATTTCCTGCGCGCTACAACATCGACGGACACTTTGCATGGGTGCCTAGCAACGCCAAACGAAATATGCCTGACTGGTTGAGTCTGGATGCACCTCTGTTGCCGAGGTTCTTGAAAAAGGCTGGCTACACAACGGCACACTTTGGAAAGTGGCACTTGGCCAATAACATGATCCCCGATTCACCGTTGCCAAGTGAGTATGGGTACGATGAGTATGGTGCTTTCAATTGTGCAGGTGAACAGATGCCAGTTCATGACGATGCTCGCAATGCAATTAAGTTCATTGAAAAGAGTCGACAAGCTGCCAAGCCTTTTTTTGTCAACTTGTGGTTGCATGAACCGCACACGCCATTTCACACAGTACCGAAATACCGGTGGCGGTTTCGCGAGATGGAAAGCGAAGAAGATAATATTTACGCCTCGGTGTTGTCGCATGCTGATGACCGAATAGGTGACGTACTTGACGCTCTGGACCGTTTGGAGATCGCCGATAATACCTTGGTCATCTTCAGTTCCGATAATGGTCCCGCACGAGCATCTCGCCCCACTGAACTTGGTTTGATGCACGATACTGCTACGGGCGCTGGATATGGCATTGCTGCTGCCAAAGGCATTACAGGGGGCCGTAACGGTTACAAAAGTTCGTTATTTGAAGGTGGCATTGGCGTGCCCTTCATCGCGCGTTGGCCCGGGAAAATAGCAGCTAATGTTGTTGATGATGTCTCCCTGATTTCAGCGGTGGACTTGCTTCCGACCTTTTGTGAATTAGCAAATGTGAAGTTGCCTGCTGATTATCAGCCCGATGGAGTCAGTCAGGTGGCGACTCTCATGGGTAAGGTCGCCGCGCGGCGTGAAAAGCCGCTGTTTTGGAAAATGCAGTCACCGTGGCCTGCAAGGGAAAGGCAACCGTTCCATTGGGTCTCGTATGCCGTTGTAAATGATCATTGGAAACTGCTCTCCAACAAAGATGGTACTTACAGCGAATTATTTGATTTGCGGGTGGATCCCTTCGAGAAACAGGATGTAAGTTCGAATCAACCTGTGGTTGTGGATGAGCTGAAGTCGCTACTTTCAGATTGGAAAATGACGCTTCCCACCAAGCCAAGTGGGAATGTTTTTTCTGCCGAACGTCAAGGTTTTTGAATGCGGCACACGATAAAGAATCAAAGGTACGCAAGACGATACTGGACGCTGGCTTTCTGCTTAACGGTATTTTGGCTGTTGCAAGTAAACGCGACGCGTGTGGCGTGTTGTGAAGAGTTGCAGCAGCAACGGCCCCAGTTGCTCACCGATTTTGACGAAAGTCAACTTGATCTCGCGTTTGACAAAGGAATTCAGTTCTTGGTTTCAAATCAGCGGGAAGATGGCGGTTGGGGTGGCCCTCAGTGGACAGGAGGAGTAGACAGCGATCCTGTCCCGGGAGCGTTCAGGTCCTTTGATATTGCAGTGACTGCGATGTGCCTGGAAGCACTGTTGGCGGAGACTGACGGCGATGCATCGGTGGAAGATGGCCGTCTGCGAGCGTTGAGGTTTCTGCTGGATCGAACCGGTAATATCAAACGTGCTGGGCCGTCGGATCTTCCCAATGTTTGGGCTCACTGCTACTGCATTCAGACCTTTTCGCGTCTGCATCAGGTGTCAACGGATCAAAATGAAAAGTCAACCCTCGTGTCTGCGATTCGTCGGCATATGAAGGGCTTAGAACGCTGGCAGTCAATTCATGGTGGGTGGTTCTATTACGGCAGTGGGATGAGTCAGCCGATAAATCCGTCTTGCAGTTTTGTTAATGCGGCAGTCCTGGTTGCTTTGGCTCGGGCAAAAGAAATTGGCATTGAAGCAGATGACAAGATGGTGAAGCGAGCGATTGAAGCCACCAAAATGATGCGGAAACCTGATTCCAGTTTCATGTACACGATGAGAGTTCCCACAGACAAAGCCAAAGCAATGGCTTTGATTAATCGGCCGTGTGGAAGTCTGGGACGCTCGCAGGCAGGTAATGTTGCCTTGCGATTGTGGGGGGATCAACAAATCACCGATGAAGTGTTGAAGGAGTGGTTAGATCGACTGATCAATCGACACGGCTGGCTGGACATGGGGCGTAAACGACCCATTCCGCATGAGTCGCATGCTGCTGTCGCAGGATATTTTTACTATTTTGGAATGTATTATGGCGGACTATGCATTTCTCAGCTTCCGGACGACCAGCGACAGCTCTATCAACACCATCTGGCTGATCGAATGATCAAGCGTCAGGAACAGGATGGTTCCTGGTTTGACTATCCCTTGTACAGCTATCACAAACCGTATGGAACGGCTTTTGCTTTATTGGCGCTGGAGCATTGTCGGCAGGGAAGCATTGCGTCGAATCAGTAATGCATTGGAAGCGATCCGGTGATGCTTGTGGATTGGAAAAGTACGGCTATTCAGTCGAGTCTTAAGCAGGCTCGAGGATGTTCAGTTTGGCATGAAGGATCATCTCACCCACGCGTTCTCGGTAGTCAAGCATGTGTGATGCTGTCAGATGGTCTTGCAGGTGGCTGAGTGTTTCCCATTTTTCAATGATCATGACACGGTTTGGATCACGGTGTTGCCGTTCCAAATCGCTGATGGCGTCGACTGCTGCCACATATTCAATGCAGCCCGCTTCGGCCCTGACCTTTGCGACAACTTGGTCGAATTCACTGAGGAAGGACTTTCGGTTTCCGGGAACGAGGTCAATTTGGGCGATAACATGAATCATAGGAGTGCAAATGGTCCAGGTAGATAGGGGCTGAATGATGCTTCAGGCTGGTTTTCGCTAGGGGAACAGTTCAAACGGGGGTGGTTCTTCCATGCATCGACAGGTGGAGTTCTAGTTGCGAGGTATTGCTTGCTGGAATCCCCAATGAAAATTGCCCCTCTCGCGATTATCGTAGCCATCGACCGAGATCGTGTCGTTGTCGTTATAGGTAGTAAATGCCGTCTGGTTGCTTCTGTTTGCCTGTAGTTGCATGGCTGGAGGGGGGGGCAGGCCTAGGTTTCTGTCATGATTTGTTCGATAGCGATTGTGATTGGCTGGAAGTGGGTATCATAGGGGCGTTGTGGCAGGGCTGTTTGGTCCCGGTAACATTGGTGTGAGAATTATTCTTCTGGGTGTCGCATGGCAACGGTACGGTTTGATTTCGTGTTCTTTTTGATGGTTTGCATTTTTTGCAGCCTTGTCAGCAGCATGGTGGGTTGCAATGGAATGCCCGACGACGGCATTCAATTCATGCAGGTCTCCGAATCTCAGCCGATCACGATCGATGATTTTTCTACCCTGGTCTTTTCTGATCCTGAAGGTAAGGAAGTCAAATTATCCGACATTATGACGGAAAAGTATTTGGTGCTGGTCATCACACGTGGTTGGTATGGAGGAGTTTGTTTTTACTGTGCCTCACAGACATCTCGGTGGGCAAGAAGATTCGAGGAACTGGAACCATATAACGCCCAATTGGCAGTGATTTTTCCAACAGAGACTGTAGAAGAGGCGGTAAAAATCGACGAACTGGAGAAGAGGATCAGGAAAGGTCAGATTCCAAATGAAGAGATCCCTTACCCGATTTTACTGGATATCAATCTGTCTTCCGTGGATCAACTTGGGATTCGATCAGACTTGGCAAAGCCTTCGACCTATATCATTGACCGCGAAGGACGCGTCAGGTTTGCGTACGTTGGCGAATCCATTGCTGATCGCCCAACGGTGGATTCAATTCTGAAACAACTGTCCAAGCTCGGCGATTAAGTGCGACGAAGGTTCAGCCATGGCAACCGAGCGAATGATTCAGCAGGCGACGCAATTCATTGACAAGTGCGTCGATTTAAACTTTGTGTCTGCTCATGATGCAGAGAAACTGCGGGAGTCGATTGGAGAAGAGGGCCATGTTGTGGCGCAGGATGCCTTGCAGCGAGGCCTGATGACGCCAGCGGATATTGAAATTGTTCAATCCCTATTACGTCCACTCGAGGTTGTGCCTGGGTACGAGATTCTTGATTTCGTGGGACGCGGAGGCATGGGAGTTGTTTACCGTGCACGCCAATTGAATCTGGAACGTATTGTTGCTCTGAAAACAGTTCTCGTAAGCAGCGTCGGTGACTCCAATACCGCCGCCAGATTTGAGCTTGAGGCAAAAGCCCTTGCCCGGTTGCAGCATCCCAATATTGTGCAAGCTCTCGATTTTGGAAAACATGAGGGCCGATTCTACTTTGCAATGGAGTTCATTTCGGGGCCCAGTTGTGAACAGTTGGTCGCTTCAGGCTTTGGGCTACCCAAAAGTCAGGTGTGGCAGATTGTACGTCAAGTGGCTTCTGGTCTTTTGCATGCTTCACGCCAAGGTTTGATTCATCGTGACATCAAGCCCGCCAATCTGATTTTGATGCCTGCACCTGAAGGAGCTGTTGCAGCTACGGTGAACAATGGAATAGTGAAGATCACTGACTTCGGTTTGGCGATGTTCACTGATCATGCTCAACAGGACAACAGACTGACAACAGCCGACAAGATCATTGGCAGTCCTGCATTCATGTCTCCCGAACAATTCAGTGGTGGCGAACTCGATTTTCGAGCCGATATGTATTCGCTCGGAGCAACAGCATGGAATCTGATTTTTGGTGAAATCCCTTTCAAAGGCGCCAGTATCGGCGCCCTTTACAAGCAGAAACAGAACCCGAGTGAGATTGCGCAAAATCTGCCTACCAGCTTGACCGACAGCCAGTGGCGTTTGTTGATGGGGTTGCTGGATCCCGACCGTGCGCGTCGTCCTCCTTCCTATGAAATGTTGATTGATGCAATTGATCAATTGGATGTTGGTGAAATAACAAGCCAAACGGCCGAGTTTTCACTGGGGTCGATCGTTGCAAACGTACCCGCCATCAGCGAAGAGCCTACGGTTGAACGAGATCGAGAAACCGAGGAACAGACCAATCCCGCGCATTTACCGACCACTGTCTATCCCAAGCCCGAGAATATTGAATTCGCCGCTGGTACAAACAAAAGTGGATTTGAGGTTGGGATCGCAGAAGGTCAGGCCAGCGAGAGGTTGCCCACAGTCAGTGAAAAAACTAGGCGTGAGCGGAACCGACGCGTGCTCTTTGGCTCGTTGATCCTTTTACTACTCTTGTCAGTATTTGGTGGAATCAAGTGGTTGCGAACGCCAACCAGAGGGCCTCGTGAACTAAGACGAGTCATTTCAAACGAGCCGCTGTATGACGGCAAGTCACTTGCGGGCTGGGGTATAGATGGAAGCATGGCAGGAGCTTGGAATACAGTCGAAGCTCCTGACAGTTCCGAGGCGATTGCTTGCACGGTCGATCGTGGGGCGCTCACGCGTCGATTGCCAAGTGCTGAATTTTTTCGCGTCAGTCTGTTCGTCTGGGTGGAGGATGGCGGTGGCGTGGTCGACATTGATTTCGCTAGCGATTTTGTTCAGCCGGGAGAGATCCGGGGAACCCTCAGGATTGATTCCAGTGAAGCAATTCTGGGTACGAAGAATGGCGATTTTGATAAGGTCTCAGTCTTCAATCGCGAGCCTTTGCCGCCTGGATTCTCCCAACGGTATCATGTGATGTACATCGAACGTCAGAAAACAGACTGGTATGTCTTTCTGGAACAGGATTTGATCGGAACCATACCTATCTCACAGCTTCCCAAAGGCGGAGCAATTCGAGTGGTCGTGCATGGAAGTGAGCCTGATGATGAGTCAGGGGCTGCCCGTGGTTCGGATACGGTACCCCGTGTTTTCTTTTCAGATTTCCAGTTAAGCAAGTTGGCTGAAGAAATAAGTGCGGATAAGCCTGAATTGTAACGACTACGAGTCGACATGAGGTTGAGTTGGAATGACGAGCTTGCAGAGGAAGCTCCGTCACAGCGTCGGCCGATAGTGGGCTATCGCGTGGTTTGTTTTAGAAGTTTCATGCGAAGGTAGAGGTTCTTGGTTGGGATTCTTGCGTGGGCATATTGGGTCTGGCTGCAGGTGGAGTCGCCAGGATGTTTGTGTTCGGAAGCAGAGCTGGTTGGCTCGTTGTGGTCAGCATGCTCGGTGTGTCCGGAGCTGTTGTCCGTGGGTTTACCGGGACTCAATTAGGCTTTGGTGAGGTGGATGGCGTGGAAATCCTCGGTTTCGTAATTGCGATCGGGGCTCCTTAGTCCCGTTGTCAGGTTACCGAATGCTCCGCTGTGACTGAGCAAAGTGATCAGCTGGGATAGGAGGACCTAGCTACGGGAATGTGTACTTCTCGTTGCACGCGCAGGGTCGACAGGACCTATACCGGTATTCGCCCGTACTGTTCTACCGTCGCGGGCGGTTGTCTTTTCGACGAGAGGAGATCGCTTGGTAGCGGTAGGAAATTTGGTCCGACAGAAACTGATGGTTTTGGCTGCCACTCAGTAATTTTGGGCCGCGTGAATCAGAGGGGCCGTCAGCCTTCCATTGTGTGGTCAATGGTGGGATCGAAGAGTAGATTTTAAGCACGACAAACGCGGTCAAGAAACTCGATCAAGTGGATCAGAGTGAACTGCCAAAGAGTTTCACGATGTCGGCCGCTAGGGTGGTGAGAGTTTCAGTACCGTTGCTAGTGGCAGTCATTGCAGTGTCCACGCAATAAGATTTCCGTCACTTGCCCCACTCCATCACTTTGTTTCTTGCTGCCAGCGGTCAGTTGTAAATCGTTCAGGCAAGTGACTGAACCGCAGTCGATGCATACGAAATGAGGATGGTGGCTTTCGCTGCCTGTATCCCCATGAGTGGCTTCGAAACGCCATACGTGATCACCCAACTCGGTGCGCCGGAGCAGGCCCACCTCTGTTAAATCGTTCAGGTTGCGGAAAACGGTGGCTTTATCGATACCATTGGAAGCTAAAGCTTCAGCAGCATCAGCGTGGGTCAGTGGTGAATTGCTTTTTTGAACCAACAAAAGGGTTGCCAGCCTCGCGGGAGTAGCACGCAGCCCGACGGACCGGATTTGGTCCTGAGTGGACTCAATGTCGGATGGAAGGCGGGCTGGATTGCTCAACGCGATTGCTCCTAGGTGTTCGCCTTCTTCTTCGGCATTTGGCATTCAGAAAATGAATCATTCGGGAAGGCTCATCAAAGGTCGTTATCCTAACCCCCCCGCCGGAAACCCCTCTCTATGTTGACCCACTTGCAAGTGAATTGCAATAGCTTACGATTTGCCCGTTATTAAATTTTATTGGATCTATCCAACTGCGGTATTTTACCGTTATCTCATCGCTTCTCGTGTGGGCCAAGCATGACGATCGAAATTTTGCTCGTCGTTTATTGCTGCGTGATTGTCTTGGCTTCCACTGCAGGAGGACGTCTGCCTCGTTTGGTCAGGATGACCCATCTCAAAACACAATTGTTGATGAGTTTTGTGGGTGGGCTGATGTTGGGGATCGCGCTGTTGCACTTGATGCCTCACGCGGTCGACACGCTGGGTTCTGCATCAAAAGCTGGTGCGGCTGCTCTGATGGGTGTTGTAACCATGTTCCTGTTGATGCGGGCGTTCCATCCACCCCATGATCACGGCGGACATGATCACGGCGGTGATTCAGGTCAACGCGATCATGATCATTCCTGTGAGGAAAAGCCGCGCCGCATCGGTTGGGTTGGGATGTTGTTTGGGCTTGGGTTGCATACCATGATCGATGGGGTCGCTCTGTCGGCGAGTGTCGTCGCAGATGCTGATCATGGAGTGACATTGGGATTCGCTGGAATCGGCACCTTTTTAGCCGTCGCGCTGCACAAGCCTTTGGATGCTTTCGCCATCACCTCGATGATGAAGGCCAGTGGGTGGTCGGTTGGGTACCAGAATCTTGTTAATTTTCTGTTTTCGCTCGCTTGTCCGCTCGGCGCCCTGCTCTTCTATTTTGGTTTTACCCAATTCAGCGATAGTGCCTGGTGGTTAGGTTGCGGTTTGGCGCTCTCAGCAGGTTTCTTTGTGTGCATCTCGCTATCAGACCTACTGCCAGAAGTGGCTTTTCATGACCACGATCGAGGGAAGCTTACGGCTGCTTTGTTTCTCGGAATTGCTTTGGCTGTTGGGGTTGAGAACTTGCCGGGGCATTCTCATGAACACGCCGGGACGCATCTGAATCAAGCTTCCGGGAAATCCTCAGATGGNCAGACGCCCCAACATGATCATTCCGACCATGAACACGCCGGGCATGACCACTAGCATCACGCCTTCCCAGNCACGGGGCGATGTTGGATCGAGTTAAGTGGTGAGAGCTTCCCANNAGCTGGCTTTGCCAATGTGGTTGGTTGCCAGCATCGAGGTGATAACTGGCTTCACTGTTGATGCACGCGAACGTGGTAGCAGCACGTTATAATGAGTGTCCTAAACATCCGAGCAAGGAAATCAGGTGGAAAGTAACTATGTCCCGAGTACTTGATCTGTATTGTTATCACTGGACGTGTTGGTTGTCCCTGGCTGTGGTTTTGATGACTGGTGGGCGCGGCGATGCCGCAGATTGGCCGCAGTTACTGGGCAATGGGTTGCGTTCGGGGGACGCTGCTGGTTTTGCCGTGGATGAAACATTGGGGCTTCTTGGTTCGGTGCCAATGTCGGACGCAATTCTGGCATCGCCAGTGGTTTCGGGCGACCATGTTTATGTGCTTGATGGTTCAGGGTTACTGGCCTGCATTGACATTGCAACTCGCAGGAAGCAATGGCAATTCAAGACGGAGGGTGGCAAAGGTAATTGCAATAACGTGGCTTCACCGTGCGTTATTGATGGTTATGTTCATATCGGAACGATGGCAGGTTTTTATTATGTATTGGATTGCAGTGATGGGAAGTTGGTCCGTCGCGTGGATTGTGGCGAGCCCATCTTTGCGGCTCCCGTGGCAGGCAATGGTCGGGTTTATTTTGCGACCTTGGGTGCGCGATTGTATTGTTTGCAGCCAGACGGCACTGCCAATTGGAAGTGGGATTTTGTTCGTGAGGTGATTGGTTTTGATGGGGACCGCTGGAAAGGAGACGAATGGCTTGCATTTCGCGGCGACCGGGTCACGTGGCGGGATCACTTCGTTTGCTCGCGGGAGATTTGCCTTGTCGGAAAAACGGTCGTCATGCCCGCAGGTGGCAGGACGGTTTTCATCGTTGATGGGGGGGCGACAGCTAGTTTGAAACACGTGGGCGAAGTGCCGGATTACGTGGGCAAGGAATATCCAGCGACATTCGGTCAGAGCGCGGATGAAAATGGGCGTGTGTTTGTGCAATGGCATCGTCGAGATAATGCCGGGCGAGTTGAGGTTATGAAGCTTGAGGGTAGTGAATTCACTACCGAGGTGGTTCCCGGTACCGAGACTGCGATCGATAAGCAGGGGTTATTGAGCTTTGCCTCAGTCAGCGTTCGAGGCGACGATGTTTACCGAGTCAGACCGGAGCGGGGTGCTGGCTTGAGTCGCCACTCATTGGCCACCGGCAAGACGGAGGTGCTTTGTGAGGAGGCGGCAATTTGCCCACCGGTGTTGACTCGTCAGCATGCAATCTATGGCGGGCTAGATGGATCGCTTTACGTGGTGCCGCTGCATGGCGGAGAAATCAGAGAATACAAGACGGCGTTTGGAGCGGCGATCAGTGCTGCTGTCGCCGTCGCTAGCGATCGTGTGTTCGTGCCTTGCGAGGATGGTTATCTCTATGTTTTCGGGCCAGGCGGTCGGCAACAGGCACCAACACGCAATTTGAAGGTTTATGAAACTCGAAGCTTTTTGAAAGGTAAATTTTCAGACTCAAGTTATGACTGGTATACGAATTATGGAGATTTCAGTGGTACCAATGCGAATGATCAAGGCCTGCAACCTCCCCTGCGAATGCGGTGGGCGCGCCGGCTTGAGGGAACGGTGAAGCATCTGCCCGTCTGTGGAGGCGGACGACTTTATATGCACACTGCTGAAGGTCAGGTGATCGCGGTTGAGCAGGACACCGGACGCCTGTTGTGGAGACGTCATTGGCCCGATGTTTACTTATCCTTCACCTCGCCATTGTATGTCCAGGGAAAATTGATTGTTCCTCAGGCGGGTATCAAGCGATCGGTGATGAGGTGCCTAGATGCCGCAACCGGCGACTTGCTTTGGGAGGCTCCGTTCACGGGATCGCCTAGTTGGAGTCGTCAGTTTCCGCCCATTGTCATTGATGGTTTAGCGATTTATGCCTCGGGTTCTGGCGACTATGCTGCTCAAGGTACTGAGAAGCCGTTTACGTTTCGCGGAGATCCGATCGAGCGGGATGGCAAAGAAGTGATGAGTTGGATTTACTCGAACGACAACCCGTACTATCCCCGCAATCATCGTCCCCGTCTTTGGGCGTGGGACCTTGAAACGGGCAAAGTCGTTTGGGAGAAAGACTATGCCGGGTTTGGTCGAGGTGGCAATGACTGCGGAATTTGTGAACTGAATGGAAAGCTTTACTATTCAGTGTTCTTCGGGTATTCCGAAAGTCAGCGTGCTCGTCGAGGTTTGCCTGCCAAAAATAACGGATTGACGGTTTGTCTGGAACCGAAAACGGGTGAACAGATTTGGATGACGACTGATTATTACGTTACATCCAAGTGTACACTTAGCGCGCGTGATGATCAGCTTTATATCGGTGGTTTCAACCGTGCTCGAGAGGGAACGGATGAACGATTTGTCTGGTGCTTGAATGCAGATGATGGATCATTGGTATGGCGTTCCGATCCAATCACGTCTGCTTTGAACGTTGTCACGGTGGGACCAAAGTTTGTGTTTTCCAATGCCCTGAGAGGCAAAGGCAACGTGTTTGATCGCGAGACAGGAAAAGTGACTGCCAGTATCGGACACAACTACGCATGTTGTCGATTCACGCTATCGGAGCCCTATGTGTTGGGCGCCAACATGGACATGATTGACTTGTCACGCGATGGCAAGCTTGTTTCAACAGGGCCTGCAATCGACTCACGAGAATGCCTGGGAGCGGTCGTTTCCAATGGACGTATCTTTTACATGTCCCAGGCCAGCGGTTTTGTCGTTTCGCAGACTTACGGAACCAATTCACAGAGTCTTCCCGCGGTATGGGAACGCTGATCAAGATGTCATCTGCTCAAATATCTTTCTCTGTTCGATCAGGGCCGCAATTTTGTCCGATGGATTGGTTCGTGCTTCCAGCAGAATCCAACCGCCGTACTTCATCGCTTTGAAATTTTTCATCAGTTCCGCGTAAGGATAATTCCCGACATTCAGTTCACGGATGTGGACCGTGTCACCGAATCTGTCTTTGACCATGTCAAAGTTTTTCGCGAGCCCATCACCTTGCAGGTCAACATCGTTTGAATTCCAGCAGACGGTTGCGTTCGGGTTCGTCGCAACTTTGAAAATGTCCCTTACGACAGGTAATTCGCTCGTGCCCCGTCCATGAACCTCAACTCGAATCTGTTGTCCCAACGCATCACCAAATTTGGCGACTTCATTGAGTGCCAGACCAATTTGTTCGATAGTTTTTTCTCGCGGAACATCCTTTGCAAAACCATTGGGTTTGACTTTGACGCCGCTTCCTCCGCAGTCGTGCATTAAACGGATGTAATCTTTTGTCAACGCAATGTTGGCTTTGACCTTGGCCGGATTGTTTTCGTGATATTGGGCATTGGATCCGTAGCCGACTAATTCCACTGGACTATCAGCAAATCTTTTTTTGACTTCGGCCCTTTGTGCTTTCGATAAGACAGGTTCAACCCCGTGGGCGTGTTGTGTCCGTAGTTCAACGCCCATTACCCCCGATTTTTCACAGACATCCAAGAGGGTGGGTAGATCCATGTCTTTACCCCAAAGGTAAGTGACCAAACCAAGTTTCATCTTTTGGGTTGACGTGTCGGTTGTAGTCTGTGCCCTTGAATCCCTTGCTTCTGCGCGAGTTGGCAGCAGGCTTAATCCTGCAGTGGTTGCGATTGATGTTGTAAGAAATTTGCGGCGTGTTCGGCGTTTCATCACAATAAAAACCCAAGAGTAGGACAGTCGGGGGATACCGATTGTTCGGGGCGTGTGGAAGTCGGGGGCGGTGAAGCCCCTATCATAGACGGTTCTTCACGTTCGTGTGCGCAGAACGCTAGTGAGATGTGGGGTGCAAGGTCAGGATGCTCGCTTATTGTTTGGGGTAGCGTCTGCGATTTTCCACATGTACCGGGCAAGAAATGAGCGGTGAGGTGCAAATCTGTCGGCCGCCAGGGTTGTTTTTCGCCGATACCCGATCAGTCTTTGCAGAGTTTTTGTTACGGTGATATCACTTTCTGGCCAAACGTTTTGGTCACCAAAATAGAAGATCCCAAGCATGTCGGCCGTCCATTGTCCGACTCCCCAGATTTCCATCAATTGCTGACTTCGTTCCCGGTGTGAAAAGGCCGTCAATTTCTTGGTGTCCAGACAACCTGAATCTGCAGCTGCGACAATTTCTTTTACGGCTCGTGCTTTGGCGCGAGATAGGCCACATGCTCGAAGGTCAGATGGGCTTACCGTGATCAAGTATTCGGCTAAGGGGGTTGTTCCGGAGGCCGTGACGACGCGGGACCAGATCGTTCGCGCGGCCTGTACGGACAACTGTTGGCCGGCGATTGTGCGACACATCACCGTAGCGAGTGGCTGGGCATTTTGGGGTTGCTTCGTCAAAGCTCCGCACTCGGTAATTGCCTTGTGAAGCTCGGTACTGATTTCGTTGGAAGTTTCCAGAAACCTAGAGTAAAGCTTGCGACTCATGCCGGTTTCCATTTGTGGTCAGTGGCCTGATTTGGGGATGGTGAAGCCCGACTTTCGCATTGTAAACCAAGCATAAACGAGTCCTGATAAAAGATTGAAGCCGCCAATGGTCGCGAACAAGGTAGCGAAGCCATAAGCTTCACCAAGAAAACCCAGTGGCGGCGCACCCAGGAAAGTGCCCAAGTCCAACATCATCAGCGCGATGGCAGAGCCGGTCCCACGAACAGCAATTGGGAAAGGTTGGAGAGTCAGTGAAGTCATGGTGTGGAACATCAGGCTGTGCCCCGCACCTGTCAGGATCGCCGGAATAGAGATCAGCCATGGATTACCAACGTGGACAATGCTGAAGCAGAACAGCCCGATCGACATCAGTAAGACACCCCAAAGCAGGACCTTGGCGGATCCGATTCGGTCGGGAAGGCGTCGAGACAGTAGGCGGACGATAATAGCGATTCCTGCATAAAACAGAAAAAACAATCCGATCACAGATACGCCTGGCATATCCAGAGATTCACGGTCGATGAAACTTGCCACAAAAACGAACGGGGCTGTCATGCAGACACCAAAAGAAAAGTCCACTAGCAGGATCGAGCCAGGCCAGTAGCGGCGCGCGATCTGAATGAAGTCCGCTACACGCAGCGAAGATTTTGAGCCCTCGTTGACCGTAGGGCGGAGAAAGTACAGTAACACCAGAGGAAGGGAATTCGCGATAGCCGCAACAAGAAATAGCATTTCGAAGTTGTCGCGGAGCCGATTCGCTAAAAATAGGTCACCCACGAAGGGGCCTGTCAACATTCCCAGAAAACCGCCGATCCCAAAAATACCTATCGCCTCCGTTCTCCGGCT
>NZGD01000286.1 GCA_002690925.1 Rhodopirellula sp. | reverse complement strand
CCTCCGATTGACTCGAAGCATCGAAGGTGAAATCAGAGGCGAGCAATACCCTCGGTTCCAGTGCTTCGGTGACGCCGGACCGGCGGTACAGCTTTTGGTGCTGTGCCACCTTTGAGTCCTCGTGCTGGCGTCGCTGCTTGGCAACTGCATTGAGCCAGTGCACCCGTTGCAAAACAAGTCCGTATAACTTCGATAAACGCGCGTTTCCGCGTGAAGTGGAAGACATAATCGTTATTCGCTAATCAACTAAGAAATAAATTCCCACCGCATACGACAAATAAAACTGAACGGCGATTGCAAAACGCGCAACCGCCCTGCTGGTAGGCGTCGGGTGGTTCGATAAAACTGAAACAGAAATCATGGTCAACGGACTACAGGAACCGATCTAAACTCTGCTTTCACCATTTGTTTTGTGTAGAAAGCACGACCCTTAAATCAAAAACACACGCTGGTATAAAAAGTTGGACCCTCTCGACGTCACAAGCCTGGCGTGGTTATTCGTAAGCGAATCTTCGAAACGCGACAGAGCACCTATAGTTGACAGCTCTGTGCAAGTTCGATGGGATGCATCGAGATCCTTAACACCGCCGGCGTCAGACTCAGATGAGACCCAGAAATCCTTAAGCGTAAAATGTGGCCGAGCTAGGCTCCGGGACTGCTAACCTGTATGCCGACGATGCGCCGGTTACATTGCCGGCGAAGGCGAGTGAGCCGATCCAACGGCCAGCGCGCCCGGGTGTCGTATTCCGGTAAACATTGCTGTAGCGCAATGCGAACTGACTTGCATCCAGAGTCGCTACACTGCCTAAGGGTCCTGACTGGATGGTCTCGTCGAGGTCAATGTTGAAGGCTTGGGAGGTGTGCTGCCATGTGTATGACTGGTAGCCCATCCTCTTAACTGCGGTACCGGCACCATTCGGTAACGCTTCGTCAGCTATGGTCGCGTTCGTTCCATGGGAATCCAGCGCGGTGCTGTTGCCTGAATGCAATAAAGCTTCATTAGCTGCTTGGGCCGTATCTATAAACAGCAATCCGAAATCGTTCACGTACACAGCCGAAAATTTCTCAGTGAACGACCGTTCGGCCTCGACGCCAGTGGTGCTGTCACTTAAGTCGCCGGCATCTGTCGAGATGGCTGCATGAGCAGGGTTAATCAATGAGCTGAAGAATAAGGATGTGAGAATGATAAGTGATCTCATGCATCCACTCCTGTGGGAATACATGAAACACAGTCAGCAATCCAACTACAACGGCGATTCATTAATTAATCATGTCAGCCGCATCCAAACAAAGACAGATGGGCTGGTTCGCGACGCTTCCTGTTTCTGCCGCCGTAATAGCGTAGCTGGCGATAAGATCCATTCAAACCCTATTTCAGAATAATCGGCAGCGGATTTTCTGCGCGATTGCAACCCTAAAAAGCGACATCGGCTTCCTTCAGAAAACGACAAATTACCCCGGATACGAAACGGATACGAAATCCGGGTCATTTCCGCTGCGAAGGTGTTCGAGCATGCCACGTACGGCGAACAGGTATTGCAAGACACCCATCACGTCTTGAGCGGCGAGCACGCCCCCCGCAGAGGTAAATGATTCACCCCCCTTGTTCGGCACGCGGTCATGAAGGAACGCGTTGGCTTGAACTGCTGCCGAAAAACTTATCCAAGCAAAGTCAGGCAATCGGATTAAACTCGGTTCGGCATTTCCTAGAAGAAACCGCCGACAAAAGAAGTCTAAATTCACAGACCAGCAGATTACCTTCACGCTCAAACAGGCCGAGACTGGAACACCGATCGAAGAGGTCTGCCGCAAGCTTGGCATCAGTCAGCAAGCCCTTATCGCTGGAACAAAAAAATTCGCAGGGCTTGGCACCGAAGAGCTCCGGCGTTTGAAGCAACTTGAAGAGGAAAACAAGCGTTTAAAGTCGTTGGTTGCCGATCTGAGTCTGGGCAAGCAGATTTTGCAGAATGTTCTGTCAAACAAGTTCCGAGGCCTGCTCGACTTCGTGAATGGGTCGAGGGAGAGCATTTTAAGACCTGCTGTCAACATCTTAGCCGTCTTTGCAATGCCGTGCCCAACAAGTTCGTGCCCAACAAGTTATTGAACTTCTTGTCTTTTTCATACCAATCACAAGGTGGGCTATGTCGATCCGTTTAGTGATAAATAGCCAATCCCCAAACGAACCCGGCAAAGCCTAGATCATCCGGATTGGTTTCAGCATTGGTCACGATGGAAGCACCAAAGGGGTCAGACCCAGTCTGTTCGAGAAAAGCCTGAGAAGTGGACTCCAAGCCAACAGGTGCTGTTTGCCAAAGATGGCCCTCAAATCCAAGATACACATTACCTAAGGCACAGCATTGTGGGATCATCCACTGATACGCCAAGCCCAGTTGCAGCATCCCATTGCTGGTCGCGCCTTCCCACGAAACATGCACTTCATCAACCGAGTTGGCTGTTGTCTGCGTTCCATTCGTGGATACAGCATGCGCTTCTGTCCTGGCTTGCAAGATCGCATCAGTATCTAAAATCGAACCTCGCAATTGCCAGAACATATTCCAACCTCTGCCGTTAGTCTGACACCCCCAACATCGCAAAGGAATCTTGCCGGCGATACCGAATGTGGCACCGAAGCCACTCGATTCGTAACTGGATCGTGAACTGCTACTCAGGATGACATCAGCAGTCTTTCCGGATCCGTGTAAGGTGTTGATACGATCAAGTTCGAAGTATCGTGCACCAAGACTCGCACGAAAGTTCACACCGCAACAACAGAATTGCTGAAAGTATTCCAAATCAAAAACATTCAAATCCAACAGGTAATTACCTTGTGATCCGAAATCGCCGGGTGCCACATAGTAATCAGAGAAATCGAGTACTCGATTGCCTAAACACCAATACTCAGCAGCGAGGCCCACGTTATCGCTTCGCAATTGCGCCCAAAACCTTTGACCCGCGGCGAATCCGGCGACAGATTCTGCAACCTGAACCTCATCCGTGAGCAAATTGGTTACCTGAAGGTCCGTTGTTCCTTCGCCTATTGGTGCCAAATAAGTCCCTTCCGTTCCAAACGAGAGTGCTTTACAACCCAAACATCCACAAACTCCATCACACACGCCGTCACACAAACCACGAAAAAGCCGATGTTTGAACGACCGTTTGGTTGGTTGCGTTACATACATCGAACCCGATTCCAAGGGTTGCACTGGTACAACTCCGAATCCCTCAAACTGAGCATTCGACGGAACTGGAATTGACTCAATTTCTGGAGCATTTGGCGCATTAAAACTATTGGGCGAATCCTGCAATGACCGCGATGGACCTGATCGTTGTGGTCGGGCCAAGGGAAGCTCTTCTGTTGGCTGTCCCGGGCGCGCCAAGGCTGCCGGCGGTCGCGGATCCGGCGGCAACACGGGATTTATCTGTGCTGCGGGAGGGTCAGCGGGTAGTTGTGCAACAGTAGTCGCAAGAGTTTGTGATTCTTTGTTCAACGACCTCGCAGCTGATTTAGCATCGGGTGGTAATAACCCGGGTGGTAATGACAAGGAGGGTAGATTGCCTGGCTGCCTCGCTGTGGTTTCCGAACCCGGTGATGGTGCAGGCTTTGGAGGTCCGACTAAAGTGCTACCAACTTGATGCGATCCGATTGATTGAGTTTCTGGTCCTTGTAGCTCCGCTGGATAGGTCCGATTGCCGACCCATTTTAGGTCGGGGACAGTACCTCGAAAGACCATCGCATCGACAGGGACCAGCTCTGAGTTGGGCAGCGCCTGGGGCTGCCGCCGTGGTTTCCGCTTTACCTTTGGAAAGCTTAGAGCCTCAGGCCGTGACTGAATGTTCGCACTGGGGCTCAACGACTGATTCGTAATGCCTTGTGTCTCATCCGCAACGTTCTGCGTATTCTGCCCTGTTTCTCCCGCCGCGATGATCTTCAGGAGTTTTTGATAGCTACTGTTACCTGAAGTCCGCGAAGACGTCTCCGTCTTCTTTTTGCTGTTCCGGTCTGCTTCAGTTGCTTTCTGCTTCTTCTTGTACCCTAGCAATCCAGATCGCTGATCATTCTCTGGGGCAATATTCTTCGTGGTCTTTGGCAAGGGCAATCCTCTCCCTGTATCACTTCGACGACCTTCGTCTTCCGTAACACTGAAAACATCTACTTCCGAATGCGGTTCCAAATCAGCACCTTTTGCTCTGACATCTACCGCCACCGCGAACTCACTGCGATGAGGCCTTCGGCTAGAACCGGGTTGAACCACCGCCAGTGATTCGCCGCTTGCTCGTTCTGAATTTCTTTCTCTATTCTGAATGTTGCCCTGTTCGGAGTCCGACTTTTGTTTGTTAAGTGTATTCCCTGCCCGCAACGCTTCTCTCTGTGACTTAGACAGAATGCTGATTGACTCAAAGACCGCAAACACTCCTTCAGTATTCTTCGCAATTTCGATTAGCCTAGATCGCTGCCCCGGTGAACTGGCCATGCCGACCAATGAGATGACTCCACGGTTACATTGAACATCAACGCCGAACCCTGATATGTCGCCACGCACTCGTGCGTTCTCCAGTGCATTGACGACGGCATTGACCAGATCTTCATCGAGAGGATCATGATTGGGCTTAATGAATGGCATCAAACCAGAAGCTTTTTGAGTACTCGGCTCTTCAGTTTGAACACTTGCAGGAACTGGACCAACTTTCGAACTCTGATCGGTATGTTTCTTGGTACCTTCAGAACTTGGACCACTAACCACTGACTGCCTGACTGGATGAAGCAGCGTAGCTTGTATCTTCTTTGGGGAAGATGCAAGGATCTCTTTCTTATCAACAAACTCGCTTGCGTTTGCAACTTGTTCGCTACTTGAATCTTCATTCGGCAATCGCAACTCTTGCCCGGAAACCGGCGTGATGGCGAGAATACAACAAGACAATAGCAAGAGCTGTGTTACTTGAGTGGATAGTCGCACTTGACTTGTCAATCCTGCAAGCATCGATCTGCTGGGAATACCAGGTACTGCTGGCCATTTGCTTATTTTAATGATCACGGAAATACTTTCGCTATGATTATGTCTTGAATTTGGGGCATGGCATCGACACTTACCAACAAGGCCGGGTTGTCGTCGAATGCGAGCCAAGGTGCTGTTCAGTGATTGCCCGTTTTTTCATCATGGAAACATGGGCCCAGTGATTTGATTACGGATCACAAGATTATTGAGTTTTCCAAGGCTTGCTTCGTAAGGCGTCACGAACAAAGGTGATGTCTTCATGGGCTGAGACCCTGGCTTGATAATCGCGAGAATGGCATTCTCCTGCCAACGCTCAGCAAAGACATCAATCAGTACCCGTTGTTTTCCGTAAATGGGATCAGCCAAATAGACGTACTCTCCCACAACTCCTCGAACAACAACAAAGTGGTCATAATCGTTGACGGTAATGCCAACAATCAAAGGCAACTTACTTTCTGCAAGCTTTTCGAGTGTCAAACGTCCAATGACGGCTGTGTACTTGACCAGTTCAGCAGCTTTTTTCAGGTCCGTGAGCGTCAAGCCGTTTTGGATACGTTCTTTCAAATCAGCCACTGATAGCTGACGTGCGATCAAGGTGAGAAACAACTCTTCGGTAACTGCCTCACGCCAATAATATCGGAAGACCGTGGCCAGCGCTGCAGCACCACAGGAGAAGTCACGACGTTGTATTACGATGTCTTCGCGACTTAACTCTTTTCGATTTTTCGGAAACACTCTGAAATCACGAGCACCATTTCGAATGGGTGATTTCGTGGCAAATGGATTTTCCTCGGCTCCTGCAAGATTCCAAAGTGACATGCCAGACTGGCACAGCAGTCCGCCAACTGCCAAGCGGAACAAAGTCGAACGGCGAGTTAAACCCATGTCGGTCGAATCAGCCGATGCATCCATGTACTCTGAGACTTTCAAACTTTGTTCCCCCTGAATCGTTTCAGCTAGTAAGTGACTCGTATTCCAAAATCAACGTCCGTTGCAGATCCTGTCAAGCCAAAGCGTACAAAAGGTTCTCTAACCGTCGCCGACAAATACTTATGGTGGGGCTTTTTCTTCTTCTTATCATCTCGACTTGCATTGGCGAAAGTCGCTGCAACCTTCAGCGACAAGGGTTCCGTTGCGGTACCGGCTAGTCTTTGGTCGTCTAAAGTCACTTCACCGGTAAAGCCACCCGAGAAAGCGGTGTTCAGTGATACCGTTGGGTTGACCGCATAACCGAGTCCGATGCTGTAATAAAAGGTATTACCAGCATTGAGCGTTCGGCCTCCATCGGTATTGACGGCAAATGTCTGTGTGTAACCAACACCGCCGAAAACAGCGAGAGGATCAATTGTGTGCACAACATTTACTCCAACGCCAGCTGTCCAATATCCACGCCCTAAGGACGCGTAATCCGATTGGGAGTTAATCGCAAAAGCAGAGGGTCCGGTGGGTGCCGAAACCGAGACCGAACCAAGAAGCCGCGTTTGCTCGGTCTTCCAGTGCCACAACAACTTCGTCAATCCAAATGATAGATCACCGATCCCCAATTTGTTGTCTTCAGCTTGCTGCGTTTGCTGTGCTGTGGTGCGTTGCTTGGACCAACCAAGCGGCAAATTCACGAAGGCCTGCAACTCATCACCCACGCCCACCCGAAATTCAAGTGGAGTGATGACTGACTGCTGCTTGCGTGTCGCGTTGGCAACAAAAGCGGTTCCATCCAATATGGCCGAAACAGGAAAAACATTTTCATTCGTGGAATAACGCAACCCGCTCTCGTACTGATACTCGCCAACTTCCAACAAGACTGTTGTTTCTTGAAGGAATAGGGGAACGCGTCTTGGTGGAGGCACACCATATTCTTCAGGATCCCCGGCTGACTCGTCTCCACCTGTTGCAGCATTTGCATTGTCCGATCTTGTGGCCTGAACCTGCTGAACGAAGGAATCCTGATAAGCTGGCGAGTGAGCATATGCAATTCCCGCTTCACGTAGCAGATCTGCCTTCTGTTGAGATATGCCATCTCCTTCCGCAAAGCCGAGGGGCTGCAAACCACGATCCAGATCAGGCAACAGTAGTCCATCTGCACTTCTGGATGTCGCTGTTCTCATTCCCGCCATCTCAATGGCGCGGTCTGGCACTGCGTTCTGACCTTCAAATCGGACAACTGGAATTGACTGTTGGGTTAATTCAAACGCTGCCCCGATACCGGTTTCGTAAATCGAGCCCCGCAAACTGAAAGGAATGAGACCCAACGAGTCAGTACCATTCGGGAACTGCGTTAATGAGTCGTGCTGATATCCATGGTCAAGCTGATCGAAGTATTCGACATCAGGTTTTTTACTGTTAACGTGTTTTTCAGCAGGCGAAGACGGATCAATCATTTCTGCAATGGACGACTGCAAATCAACCGAGGTCGCTTCACCCTCAAACGGACTCACGTCCAAATGGTACAAGTGATCTTGAATAGCAGTATTGCTTGACTCTGCTGTTGGTTGTTTTTGTACTTCTCCACCAGGTTCAAACAGAAACAAAAAAATCACACAAATCAAAAAAGGCGCAGCAGCAAGCAGCAACCTTTGCACAGCGGGTATTCGATAGGACTTTTCTGTAATCACAGAACTCAAATACAGTTAGTACAACAACGTAGGATAAAAGCGTTTCTCTTACGGTTGCACGACAAATTGACTTGGTTCAACCACATCCTCAATAACACATGTCACTGACTGTTGATGACTGCGAGCGTTTCTGAAATAAGCCCGTCAAACAACGGATCCGGAGTTGCAGTTCTCTCAATCTTCGATTCTGAGCGCGAGCAAAGTGCCTCATTCTGCTCGCCTGAAATTTGGTCGCCGCGGGCATGACTCGTGACATCCGACGATTCAGTCGTCGACTTCACATTGGCGGAATGCCGGTCAAGAGTTGCTTTTTTTGAAAGAGGCTCGGAAGTTGCAGTGACATCCTGCTGCTGCCCGGATGAAGAGGCGTCACGAGTCACCTGCCTCAATCTCTCCTCCAGCTCCGTAATTTTTGCGGTCAAATCATCGTACTGTTCCGAGCCGGCCTCACTTTGTTTACCCATTTGTTGCCCAATTGCATTCAAATGATTTAGTGAGATACCCAACGGCAGAAAATCGCCAACATTGGCTCCCGAAATGGGTTTCTGCGTGGCGGCATGATTCGCGTGCGGCGTGTGCTGACCATGAGGGCAACCGCAAGCATTGGTTGCACAGGGCGGCAATTTTTGTTGACCAGGCTGCCGATCTGTTGATGACGGCATGAGTAGATGAAGTCCCAGCAGCACGAGCAAAAACCCGAGGGCGCCGGCCAAGATCAGCCGCAGGCTGTGAACAGTGTTCGAGCTGTACCAATTAAAAAACGACGTTGCTGGCGTGTTCGCGATTTGCTCATCGTTCTCAAGCCGCGCATCGTCATTAGAAGTGTTCACTTGGATTCCGTTGTGATCAACACGCGCAACAGCAACTGACTGGGCGTCGCCCACAGTTGCTGCGAAAGTACGTGTTTCCAAACCCGCGCACAGCAGGATTGGGATCAACCAGTAACGGATCATTGGAGTGCTACGTTATCCTCGTTGTGCAAAAAGCATGTCATTATTTTTCTCGTCGAAGTGAATCGAAGGCTTTCCGGACAAAGATATTTCAAGCTGCTTTCTGATCAGAAGCATCACGCTCATGATCCGAACCCGCATGAGAACTACCTTGGTTTAATTGCTGCCAACCCGCCTCAGGCAATTTCATCGCCAAACGAAGGGCGCCGTCAGCGCCCGCAAACTTTGAGTCGTGGATACGGGTGACATTGCAAACACCGAAATCGCTACAGACGTTTTCGATAAGCGTATCTAAGCCCTTCAAGCCGCTTCCACCTCCTGCCAAAACAATGTTACCAATCGTTTCCTGGCGGCAACTGAAGTCGATCCTCTCTATCAGTTCGACAGTGGCCCTCGCGATTTCATTTGCAAATTGCTGACAGCATTCCTGCAGGATTTCTGTTATGTCAAATGTCTCGACGCCTGCGGACTTGGTCGGCAAACTGACGTGGGTTGCGTCATTTGCAAGGTCGATTGAGCCATGCTTTTCCTTTAACTTGCGGACCAATTCCAAGGTCAAAACGCATTCAGGATAACGGGCTTCAATTGCTTCAAGTAACCATTGATCAAGACGATCCCCCCCCATCTTGAGCGTGATTTGATCATCGGGGGTAGGGAAGGCACCGTAGTAATGACAGAAATCTGTGGTGCCCGCCCCGATATCGATAATCAACGCATGGCAAATCTCCGGGTAAAGTCCGAATGCCACAGCAAATGGCTCCGGAACTAACGCAACAGTCGGAATGACCTGCTGCACCATCGACAGAACAGCCTGACGGTTTTGCATGCTTGCCCTTGAAGGAACCCCCACAATACAGCGGGTTTCATCACTCAGTGGCAAATGAATCTGCTGAAGCAACCGTCTTAACAGAAAGACGATCGCATCTTCATCTCGGCGTCTTGCCACTCCTTCCTGACCCTCCGTTACCGAACCGAACTTGATAGCACCATCCTGTAAGGGCCGCACCACTTCCAAAGCCATGCGGTTTTGTTCCAGTTCATCCCCCAATAAAATACCATCACCGACAAGCATTCGAGCAAGTTCATCCTTGGCCCAACCCATCGTGGTCGGAAGACATGCCCGCTCCGCAGTGGAACCGACCGCAGCCGAATTCATGGAACCTAAATCAATCCCTGCGAAAAACTTATTCATGTCCCTCAATCCTCATTAACTGGTACAAATCTCCAGCAAATGACACCGCACCGGTGCCGCTGTTTTGAGGTATCGGCCTGGACAGACGTTAAACTGAATCGATTATCCGGAATATAGCGATACAGGGTGAGCGCCCACTTTGCAAACTGCGCGGCATGTACATTCCCTACAAAGCTCTTTTTCCCTCTGAGCTTCTAATCTTCCCCACCAACAGAGCGAAAATCACTGAGCCAAAATGTGGTGCTTGCGTTACTCTTCGAATGAACGCAGTAGCCGGAATTGTGTTTCACGACGATCGGCTGTTCCACAATTGAATTGAGTTTCGCCGTCACCAGAAGGAAGATTACCTTGCTTGGTCACTTAAAAATCATCTTGTTGACCCTATCTTGGTTCACCACCATGGCTACTCAGAGCGTTAATGCCGAAGGCTTGCAGGCCTTTGGCCTTTCAACACTTCAATCCATGACCGACAGCGAAGGTAATGCTGTGCGAGGTTTGGGCCTGCTAGCAAAACAGCAGGGATTCAGCCTTGTTTCTGGAACACTATTCGATCCTGCTACCGGAAGTACAGTCCGCGAAAGAGCGGTTGAGTATACTCAGGTCGTCTCTAATCAAGCTGACGATTGTTGCTGCACGCCAGAGACAGATTTTGTATTTGCTGAGACGAGTCGAGCTGTTTCGATAGACCAAAACTTAACGATTCAAGATACGAACTGGTTCATGACCGGTTCAATCTTGAGTACTGGTTATGCCTACGCGGAACGTTTCTAGCTCTTAAAGTTCGCGTAAACAAAAAAAGGTGATAGCAGAATTTGCTATCACCTTCTCAATACCGAATGTTGCCCGCAGTAAAAAAAGCAGGCAGCTAATCACGAGACGCAATCCTTACGGGGCGCTAAAGGTGATTGGCTGGAAAGTGAAAGGCAGATCGCTTCCGCCGAGTGCTTGACCGTTAGCGTTCGAACCGAAGCCTCCGACGGTGAAGGAGAAGGAGTTAGTAACGCCATCAACATCGTTTCCGATAGTGACATCCAACTCGGAAATGGCTGCCAAAGCACTGCTCTGAACACCAACACCCAAGCCGGTAGGTGCTGCAGTAACGTCAGAAGTCAACTTGGTGTCGTCAGAGCTATCGAAGGCAGTGTTGAAGACATTCCACTGTGAGCCCGTATTGGGGTCGAGAATGTTCATCGAAATGCCGGCAGCACTTGTTGTGCGAGCGAACATTCCTAAACCGCGAACATTTTGGCCTTCGGCCTCGGTGATAACCTCGACATCGCCGAGTCCGAATGCTCCCATGTCTTCAGCTGAACAAAGAGAGGGAAGAACTGCAAATACTGCAGCGAGAGTGAGTGCGTACTTCATGGATCCAATTCACAAGAGTGTAAGTTTCGGCTAGCGAGGCAAGCCAGGTAATATGTAGGAATGCTAAAGATTATTCAGCCGAAAAATCGATGCAACCTGAAAATTGCTCTCAGGCAAAAAAATGGTCAATTTTTTAGTGGTACCCACTAAAAATGGTGAACTGTAAACTGAACAACCTGAGCAAATCGTGGTGACACACGCAAAATGTGATGGCAAGAACGCTCGTTATAAGCATCACCGCCCCCCACGCGAGAAACCAGAACCCCCCGAGCCTGCCCAGAGACCCCATTTGCCCTAACGCACAAAAAAAACGCAAATCCCAAAGACGGCTCAAGCGACAATCCCTGCAGGATCGATAAGGTGAACGGAAAGGGCTGCTTTCCCTCATTTGTCGACTACTACCAATGCGAGTGCGAACACGCTTCTGCCATGGACCATAGACTAACGTCGAAGCGATGGCTGCTGGCATTGANTGCTGTACTGCTGCTTGCAATTGTGGTTTTGCTGCTACCCGATCAGGTGATGAAAGATCGCGTTTCACANTCTCGTGACAAGCAACAGCAGGCATCATCGNAGNCAAAAGATGCGTCAACGAAACCTCCCCAACTGCAACCANTCTCTCCCCCACCGACAGCAATAGAGCTGAAAAGACCTCGGGAAACCGCAATTCGTGGCACCGAGAGCGNTTCAATGCCATTGCAAAGTGGTGAGTTGTTGCAAAGCACTGAGTTTTTTCACAGCGTTGGACAGATAGATGGTTCATCACCGTCCGAGTCCGATGATGTCCCTCTTCTTCTTCAGGGCACAAAAAACGCAAGCCCACAGCCACTGTTTTCGAAAGCGGCATTCCCTCAGATTGCGTATTTTGAGGAAGCAGTCACTGAGCAGCGTTCCTCGGAACTCGCATTTGCTCACCGGAACGCCCATTTCGACAGTCGGACCGACAGTGCGTTCAATGACCTTGCCACTGTGCGTTTAGCAGAATGGCGCAGGCTCCTTGGCGTTCAGGTACCGGCCACGTCACCCAATGCAGAAGCGGAAACAATCGAATCAATCGCTGATGACTCACAGGACACTGCTGAAGAAGAAGATTTCGGCGGTCAGGTTGAAAAGCTTGACGAGGATATTTTCGCTCCATTGGTGATAGCAACAGTTCCCAATCAAGAGCAGTACGTGAGGGAGACGACCAAGAATGTTGAGACCATCAGTGTTGCGGTCGCGTTGTCGAAGGACGACGAAATTCTTGATGAGGAAGGTTACTGGGAGCCGGTGCCAACTGACGAGGCGTCACCTATTACACTACCTCCAGTGGACAATGCGACCGCCGCGATCTCTGGTCTTCCTCTGCCAGTGGATAACTTTCAGGAAATCAATAGCGAAGACCTGCCTCTAGTTAGCAGTACTCCACCGCTTAACGCGTCACCGCCACAAGCGGCAAGTCTCGATACTCAAGCCGATCAAGACCGCAACGCATGGCAAATGGGTTCTGCAATCCTTGCCTCTCCTGGTACCTCCACGCAACCAATCTTGCCGGCTGCGACCCCCGTTTTTCCTCAGGAAAATAATCCAAACGGTGACGATGCAGCTGAGGAAAAAGAGGACAACGAAAAATCTGAAGCTACGCAGCAAGCACCAGAAGACACAGCGAACGAAGACAAAAAGATGATTGGGCACTTGGCTGGCAAATTCGGATCCTGCTTTCGCTCATCAATTTCCTGTGGTTTGTATTTTGGAAATGAGTTCACTTTTCTTGCAGCTGAAACGCCAGGAACAACAAGGGTTCGTGTGATTGACACGATCTCGAGCCAAACCGATGAATACTCAAGTGAAGATGCTTTTGGGTTTGGTAACCGCCTTACTTTGGGTATCCAATCGCAAAACATTGGATTTCGCGTCTTATACTGGACCTATGCTGGAAGCTACAGCGGCCACGATGCATGGAAAGATCTAGACAACACTCCTGTTTACTCAACAACATCCAAGGTTGGTCTTGAAACGGTTGATATTGACCTGATGCAGAAGTATTGCTTCTTAGGTTGCGATCTAATGACGGCTTGTGGAGTCCGCTTTGCTGAATATCAGGGGAGTGATTTCACAGCGCTAACGAGCAACCTACAAGGTTCGCTGGAAACATCGGGAAACACACGCAGCTTCCGCAGCATGCAAGGTTTGGGACCGACCTTTTTTATGGAGCTTCGGAAGACCATTCCATGGTGTCTAGGCAGTCCCTCCAGGATGCCCTACGGAATGATCGATCCAGGTAGCACCGGTTGTTTTGGTTGCTGCCAATCAGATTGCTCCAGCTATGGCAACTGCGGGGGCTGTGGCGGCTGTGATTCCTGTGGCTTGGGATCACCCTGCTTCCCATGGAGGTTTTACGCGAACTTCAGGGTATCTGCACTGTGGGCGGACACGTACAGCGAATCGATGACGGAATCCGTTGTCTCTACTGGTGATGGAGTCGTCACGCAAGGGATTGCCCGTGGCCGAGACAAGGCAACATTAGGTATGGACGACGAAAACTCACTTTTGGCAACGCAGATTCAATTTGGATTGGAACACCGAACTCCAATCCTGTGCAATCGCGCGTTATGGATTTGCAGACTAGGTCTTGAAATTCAATCGTGGGACACTGGAAAGCATGCCTCGATGAGTCAATCCTACGCTTTTTTAGCAGACCCTGACGACCAGTTCGGGGGCCGTGTCGAAACGCTCTCGCGAGCTGATAACCGATATCTGAACCTTTTCGGTTTTACTTTCCTGCTCGGGCTCAACTACTGATCACTTTAGTGAACGCTGGCCCAACACCTGATCGATGGTTCTCACTGCATCGGCTATCAACGGAAGAGAGCCTGGGCTGCCCCTCCTGCACCACCCAGGAGCCCCGCCGAAAAGGATCCAACCTCCAGCTCAAGACTGAGCGTTGATTCCTGATTGTGGAATGGATCTGTCTCTGCAACCGGTCCACAGATCTCAAGAAGTGAAATCGCTGAGTTAGCATCGATTCCGAAAATACTACTGGACGTATCAGGATCGACGATCGCACCCACGACCAAACTCAAGCCACCGGTCGAAGCTACCCCACCTAGACCGCGTACAACTCGAGCTTTCCTTCGTGTAATGGGCTTGAGGTCGGCAAGTCCAAATTGACCGAGAGCCGCTGCAGCTTTAGGAGTCATTCGATAGGCCCGAACCGGTTCGTCCGCCACCCCTACTTGTGTGATGATGGTAGCGATCACCAAACCGGCAAAATAACGATACATCGTACACCTATCATTTCATTAGAAGGTTGTGAATGGCGGCATGGATAACATCTTGCGCTGTTCTCCGATCCAAAGAAGTGGATCGGTCATTTCGTTAAGCGAACCCAAGCACAACACTTCCAACAATCAAGGTCGACGCATCTTCTGCATAGCCCCCAGTCGCCACATTCAACTTCTTAGGCCTTCCATCAAACTTCATAATCTAAGCCAAATCTAGTTCTCTAACAGATTGGTAATCTCACTCGCGGTTCCAGTAGCTATTGAAAAGCACGTTCAACGCTTACATTCCAAAGGCGAGTTGGGCTGAGACCGAGTGGAAGAACAATACCTACAACTCACCAACCGAACTTCGATTCGAGCCTCGCGAAAAGCCACAACTGGACGCGTACAAGCGCACAATTTCCAAAGAAAGTAAACTGTCCTTAGAGCGGAAGATACTGCCTAATTGGGCAAAGACCAGGCCAACCCAAAGCCCCCCAAATACCCAGACCTCCAAGCCAATCAGCTAAACCCAGCCCACCACGCCTTCCCATCCAAACATGCCCGCCGGTTTCCACTATACTCCCGACGCTTAGGAAGAAGCAGCAACCTATCCCGCCATCTCTATCGTATGAAAAACGGGCTCAGAAATATGAGATTTTATGTTTTGTTTTTGGCACTTGTTTGCGTGGCACTTTTTGAGTGCAAGGCCGAGGATTTAGCATCATTCGGTCTCGATGATGTCGAGGTGCTGTCAGACAGCGAAGGCACCAAAATTCGAGGTCTCGGTATGTTTGCCAAGTCAAATGTGGCAGCCGGGATTTCTGTGAACATCGTAGCCACGGGTTTCGGTTCAAACTTCAATCTCTTTGCAACCGATCAACACCATACCCAAGATGGCAAAACTACGAGTGACGTCACCGCTCAGCCAAATGATCTCGGAGTCGCCGCACAGTCCACTGGCATCGCGAAAATTACTAGTTTTGGTCCTTTGCTTAGTAGTGATATCAATGGTTTCATCAGCACCTTCAGCCTTCAAATGTCTGCGTTTACATCTCAAGCCAGTGGTCAGGCATTGAGCGGCTTAGGGGCAGCGAATTCCTTCCAGCAGTGATTTGGTTCGACAAGTTGCTCCGATGATCAACAGTGTCATTGTCAAATATCCAGAAACGGGAAGACACTGTTGGGAGCGCAGCGGGTTTCCTCTGATGTGGTATTTCATCGGAGAGAGTGATCCTGACGGACATAGCAGTGTACGTATTCTCCCATTAGGCGTACCGACCATCGCCAGCTCAGGTGGAAAAGTGATAAGTAACATGCGATACCTGCTCTGTATCATCGCAACTTTGAGTTCCCTCAATATCTGCACCGGCTTTGAAAATGACACGAGCATTTCCAAACAAAAAAAGCAAGACACTGGTTCCAGTTCGCTGCAAATTGACATCGCCAATCAGCAATTAATCGACCTGTCTCACACATTCGACAAGCAGACCATCTATTGGCCAACCGAAAATGGTTTCCGTTTAATCCCTGAAAAAGCGGAAATCACGGAAAAAGGTTACTACTACTCATCGAATCGATTCATGGCAGCCGAACATGGTGGCACTCATGTCGATGCACCTGTCCACTTCAATGAGCATGGTAAATCTGTTGATCAATTACCACTTCAACAATTAGTGGGTGAAGCTGCTGTGATCGATGTCACAGCAGCATGTCGTCAAGATCCAGATTACCAAATCAGCGTTGCTGATTTGAGAGCTTGGGAGGAAACGACGGGACGGCAATTAGTCGATGTGGTTGTCCTTCTTAGGACTGGATATGCCCAACATTGGCCGGATCGAAAAAAGTACCTCGGCACAGACCAACTGGGGCCTGAAGCAGTTGCTGAATTGCATTTCCCCGGACTTGATCCGGAAGCCGCTCGATGGCTTACTGAGCACCGCGCTATCAAGGCCATTGGTCTCGATACCGCAAGTATCGACTTTGGCCAATCAACACGATTTCAAAGCCACGTCATCCTGTTCAAACACGAAATTCCAGCCTTTGAAAATGTAGCCGACATGAGTCGCTTACCAATTTCCGGAACCACAATCATCGCTTTACCAATGAAGATTGAGGGCGGTAGTGGCGGCCCTCTCCGTATCGTTGCGTGGTTGCCCAAGAAAGACAATCGGCAGTCATCACGGCAAAATAAATGACATGCATCTGCGATACCGCTAGTTAAACATGTCCTTCACACCTGGTGTAACACTGCACCGTAGTATCCCGACAGTGGTCCTCTATTGTCAGCCTTACGCTGAAATGCATTGCAGCGCGTCCGGTGTTGGGTTGCCTAAGCCCATCCTTCCTCTCTGAAGCTTCTTGGTTCTGCCCTCACCCATTGCCACCATTGCATTTCTTACTTCGTTATGCGTCGAGACAACTCGAATATTAGATAGGCGTACATCGCTTTTGATTACGTTAGCATAGTTTTGATTTACCAAACCTCAGCACCAAGCGATTGGATGAGTTGGTGACATTCATTCAACTGAGTTGCAACCGATGTATTCCTGATACCCGCTCAGTTTGATGACTCCAGCAGTCAATCATCAACAGAAACCGCTTCCCGCATCATAAACGGGTCACTTGTAATAATTGCGATCACCAGTTCACTGAATCGGTACTCATTTGTCTGCAGGCGTGAATAGGCATCATTGATAACACAACGATCATAAGTCGTTAGGCCCCGGCCCAGACCATAGATCAGCAGTTTCTGAGCAAGGCAGCGACAAAACTGCTCAGCTTTATTCTCAGTCAGGATCTTCATCAATCCATCTGCCCCATCGAAACTGATACCACCTGGTAGTTCCCCGCTTGCATCAATTTCAAATTTTCCATCACGATTTCGCCACGCCCCGATCGCATCAAAATTCTCAAGACCAAAGCCCAATGCATCCATCGTACGATGGCATACGGCACAAGATTCATTTGCTCGATGCTGCTCCATTTGTTCGCGGAGCGACCCTAAGGTCTCAATCCCTTCTTCAAGCTCGGGGACATCAGCAGGGGGAGGTGGTGGTGGTTCAGCGAGAATATTGTCGAGAATCCATTTTCCACGCTTCACGGGAGAGGTACGTGTCGGATTTGACGTCAGCATCAAGATACTGGCATGCGTGAGGATACCGCGTCGCCCCTTCAACAATTTCACGCGTTGGAAACCCTGCTCTTTGATGGGTCGCATTCCGTAATGGCTTGCAAGTCGCTGATCGACATAAGTGAAATCGGCTGTCAGAAACTCCAGTACATTTCGATCTTCCGTGATCATCGCCTGAAAAAACAGCTCTGTCTCCCTGCGCATTGATTGCTGCAGTTCATCATCAAAGGACGGAAAAAGATCAGGATCAGGTTCCAGTCGGGTAACATCACGCAGCTGCAACCACTGACCTGCGAAGTTTTCAACAAGCGCTGTCGCCTTCGGGTCCTGCAGCATGCGTTTGGTCTCAGTCACCAACACATCACGTTGCATCAGTTTACCCGTCTTGGCAAGATCCATTAGTCGTTGGTCTGGCATGCTGCTCCACAGAAAATAGGAGAGTCGAGAAGCCAATTCGAAACCATCAAGTTTTCTAATCCCATCCTCATCATCTTGTTCAGGATCCTTCTCGATTCTGAAAAGAAAATGCGGACTGGTAAGGACCGCCACGACCACAGTCTTATAAATTTCCTCAGACTCAGCATCTTGCCCCCACGCATCACGCATGATTGTGAAGAGCCGCACCTGCTCATCCTGCGTCACAGGCCGCCTGAATGCTCTTGATGCGAAGTGTTGAATATTGAGTCGCGCTGCCTGCGCTTGGGCCAACAGATTGTCTGACGCTGATTCGTGGGGAAAAATACGTTTGGACAGTTTCGTATCCTCGAAAATGCCATCAGCAACAGTGTAAGCAGCCTCAAGATATTTCTCTAACAGAATTGGTGGAAGAGATAATACGTCACCAATATTATCAAACCCCTCACCCACATCATCCGAAGGAAATCCGTCTGCAAGTTTCAGATCGAGACCCGTAAGATCTCGGATCGTGTTGTTGTACTCCGCCTTATTGAGTCGCCGAATGGTTACCCGACCAGGATGCTTATCCGCCGAACAGTCAAAACTTTCCAGCACGGTTTCCAGTGCCAGCGACACCTTTGCAATCTCACTTTTCGACGGTTGTGGTTGATCAGCTGGAGGCATTTGATGCTCGTTGAGCAAACGAATCACCTGCTCCCAAAGATCATAGCTCTCCTGAACATTTGCATTTTTATTGTATTTTTCAAAAGCGATCCCACCTTCAGGTTCATCCGCGTTGTGGCACTCATAGCAGTGCACTTTCAGAAACGGCACCACCTCGCGAAGGAAAGAATCCTCCGCGAATGCTTCCTGACTGCTGGCAACATGGCACGAAGCAATCAATAAGCCGCAGGCAGCAACAAGAATTTTGCACTTTTTCAAAGTATTCATATGAAAATTTTAGCGTTCAAATCACCCATGCATCTCTAATACCCAACCCGTCATGGTACCCGCCAACTTTCTGAGGCTGCAACTGGCATTCGAATCGGGACCATGTATCCACCAGATGCAATCTAATCCACCATTTGGATGAACCGCAGTAAATTCATATCGAAAATTTGTACTCAGGTCGCTTTGCTCCTTACGCCCCTTGTGCCAAACCTATCCCACACGCCTTGGGTTTGCTAACCAACGTTGCCGGTAGTGAAGAACGACAGCAACTGATAGTGAAAGACCATCTCGAAAGATTGCTGACTCGTACCAAGACACAGAAGTAAAGATCAACGTCGCAGTCGGTGAAGGTGATCCAGCGACTGAAATTGTCAAGAAGGTAATTCGTGATGGACACGACTTGGTAGTCAAATCTGTCGCTGGACAGACCGTTGGGAAATTATCTGGAGAAATCGCTCGCTCCCTGTTGAGACTGTGCCCTTGTCCTTTGTGTTTATGGAAATGAGATGGAAACGGGCAGTTTGACCGAATTTTGCCTGCTCTCGATCTCGATGCATCCACTGACACCCATCGCCATCTGAATCCAAAGATGATCGAAATTGGCTTAGCATCGGCAGAAATGGAAAATGCTGAACTGCATGTCGGGACGGCATCGGAAGTCTGAACGAGCAGGCATTGAGGTGACGCTGAGGTCGATGCAGCTGTCACTAACAAACAAGCGAACGTAGAGACATCGCTAAACGGACTCCTCGGCGATACTGAAACAACTCCCCCCACCCTGCATAAGCACATTCATCAGGTTAACTCTGCAACTGTGATTCGCTCTGCTGCAAATCACATCAATGCCGATCTACTTTTGATGGGTACCCTCTGTCGAACAGGTGCCGCAGGTTTGTTCATTGGCAATACAACAGAAATCGTACTCTCAGTTGTTAATTGCTCGCTGCTTGCCTTGAATCCCGGTGGGTTCGTGTCACCAGTCCAAGTGGACTAGTAAACAAATAAGTCACTGGTTCAGCTGAACCCTGACGATCCGGCGAGATCCCTGCCGAACGCAATTAGGCGAAAAGCCTGCTTTTGGGGAACATTTAATCAATTGACATGTCGCGACATCCCGATATGTTAAAAGTACCCCAAGGAGACAGTCATGACAACCAATACAACTCAGCCTGATAAGCCAGCAGGCAGTACGGAATCTTTCAATGAAGCGGCAGAGTGCTTAAGGATCCTTGCCCACCCAGTACGTTTGCGAATGGTGCAAATGCTGCTGCACGGGCGATATGCAGTCGGCCAACTCGCCGAAGATGCTGGGATTCCAGATAACGTCGCTTCAGAACATTTGCGACTGATGCAGCGCTGTGGTTTCTTCACCAGCGAACGACAAGGGCGACGGGTCTATTACCAAGTGGCTGAACCACACCTGCAAGAATTGATGAATTGTGTCGAAAGTCGGTTTCTGGGATGAGTCACGATCTGGAAGGGTAAATCCCTTCCTTTTTTCAACCTCAATATATCGCTAACATGCGACCTTACGATTACTCGATATTTTATAAGAATCATGCATTCAATCACCGTCCAAGAGTTGGCAAGACACCACGCTGACCAGCCCGTTGAGCTGGTTGATGTACGAACACAGGTTGAATTCTCCATACTACATGCCTCTCCGGCTAAGAATGTCCCACTCAGCGAGCTTGATCCTGATGCAGTCATGGCAAGGCATGCCGAGATGTTTGACGGTCAGCCTCTTTATTTGATTTGTCAAAGTGGCAAACGCTCATCGAGGGCCGCTGAGGAATTCCTGGCCGCGGGCTACGACAATATCATCAACGTGCTTGGTGGGACCCAAGAATGGCAAGCGGCAGGATTGCCCATTGAACAAAACCAGCAGGTCATTTCGCTGGAGCGGCAAGTCCGTATTGCTGCTGGCACAGTAACCCTGCTTGGAATTCTTCTTGCTTATCTCATCCACCCCTTTTTCCTATTGGTGGTCATCTTTGTGGGGGCAGGATTGGTGTTTGCTGGGATCAGCGATACCTGTGGCATGGGGTTACTACTTAGCAGGATGCCGTGGAATCGAAGCTCGTATCGAAATCTCGATACTCATTCCCAAAGCACCTGAAATTGAGTGTGCCGAAAGAACGAATATTACGTCAAGTTCGCTCAAAGGCCGCCAACTGATGTTATCAAAATACTTCTACGATCAACCCTTGGCACATGCTTCCTACTTGCTGGGATGTCAACGAAGTGGCGAGGTATTGATCATTGATCCCAGTCGCATCCTTACACCTTATCTGGAAACTGCCCAAGCGGCGAGTTTGCGAATTGTGGCGGCAGCAGAAATACATATCCACGCTGACTTTGTCTCCGGATCTCGTGAACTTGTAGATCAAGTTGGAACAATGCTGCACATCTCAAACGCTGGGCCAACCGACTGAAAATACGACGTTAGCGATCTTCAACATATCAATCTGCCACCGTTGGCTATGAAAAACGGTTCAACCCATCGCTTCTGTTCAGCAACGAAACCAGTTTTGCCGTCGTTAATTTGAGTGATGGTTTCCCTGCTTGCCAAAATCTGTTCTGACCGTAGTTCGCACCGGGAATCAGCACCTCTTTTATACAGCTTACATCGTGGACTCGGGACTTCGTCGACTAAACTGTCAGGAGCAAGACGACAAAAAAACCGACAGGTGCTACCATCGCAACGACGAATCCAGAAACAAGTGAGACCTCCGCCAACGCTGGAACATCGGATTTACGAATCTTTGCAAAAGTCTGGGGAGTCTTTCTGCTGGTTCTGATCCTTTCTACTTATCCATTGTGGTTTGTATCACCAAGCTCGCAAATATCCCTGGCTGTCTCTCTTTTTCCTCCCATCATTCCGATGGCGAATGATGTACTGCTTCTGCCATCGGTCACTCTTTTGGTTGGTTTGATCATTGCAATCGCAGCTAGCAAAGAAAAACAAGTTCGACTTGGTTGGATGATGGTGGCTGGTTCATTGCTAACCTCTTTTCTGGTCGATCAACACCGGCTTCAACCATGGGCATATCAATCATTTTTCTACGCATTGATATTCTGCACCATGAATTCAAGTTCTACACGCAAGTGGATCATGCTGCTCGCTGCGAGTGTCTATGTCTACAGTGCGGCTGGGAAATTTGATTTTCAGTTTCAACATACGGTAGGTCAGGACCTGCTAGGTGTATTGACTGAATTGCTGGGGGGACTACCTTTCGATCTTGATGCTGACACAGCCACCCGCATGACGCTTTTATTTCCAACGGTCGAGCTTCTGGCTGGGCTCGGGCTGTACCTGCCAAGAACTCGCCGATTGTCGGTCATCGTTCTGATTTTGATGCACGTCTCGCTATTGATACTGCTCGGTCCTTGGGGCCTCAACCATAGCCGCGGTGTCTTGCTTTGGAATTTGATGTTGATTGCACAGGCATATTTGTTGTTCTGGGTACGGCCCGCCATTCAGTCAAAAGCAACAGAATCAGAAGATGCCGACCACGCCACACTTCCGAACGGTCCGGGTCCGATACTTTCAAGGGCAGCTTTGTTCGTCAAGCTCTTGATCCTGCTGGCGATCTTCTGTCCATTTCTAGAGCGTTCTGGCTACTGGGATCATTGGACATCATGGTCGCTTTACTCACCTCACACGAGTCGTGCAGAAATAGAGCTGCACCGATCTGTCAGTGGTAAGCTGGACTCAGAATTAACCGCATTTTTGGAAGACGATGAAGACCGTGACGGCTGGCAACGACTATCACTGGAGTCCTTGTCCCTGAGCAGCCGCTTTGTCCCCATCTATCCACAAGCTCGCTATCAACTGGCGATCGCCAATCAGATCTGTTCAGCGAATGGATTGGACAGCGAAATTCGTGTGAAGCTCAAAGGAGTCGCCGACCGCTGGACCGGAAAACGCAGCGAAAGGCGTTTGATTGGGGAACAACAGATTCAAGATGCCTGCAAGGACTTCTGGCTGAACACGGGAGTCACCACTAACTGATCTCAACCCATCTGTTGCACAAGATCAGCGAGCCTGCCCGATGTTTCGGTAAGCACTGGATGAGACTCCTCGAATCGCCTCGCAGAATGGCTGACGTGTTGAATGAGCGAGTCTTTCTGTTCACTACCCTTATCAAACTGGGCTTCGATCTCTCGCATCACTGTTCGCTATTTCTCGACTTCCTCAGCTTGCAGCTGATCCGCTGCCGCCAATTATTGCGATACTACTACTTAGGCATCGGTAATTGGTTTTGACTCATGACTGAATTTGTTCCTGCGATTTTCATCTAATACAAAGGCGGTCTCCTATGGTGCGACTCACCCAAGACCTTACTTCATCAAAGTGGATTTATACCAAAGGCTTTTTGCTAATGTTGATCTCTTTGATTTCGGCGGCACTGATTCTCATTCAGGTACCGAGATGGGATATTCTCGCCCTATTGCTGATCTGTCTTTGGGCAAGTTGCCGGTCGTATTACTTCGCGTTTTATGTGATCCAGCATTATGTTGATCCTGGCTATCATTTCAGTGGTTTGTTTGACTTTACTCGGTACCTGCTGAATCGAAGTTCCAAGAATAGGTCCGAAGATCCATGAAACACCGTGGATCAATCGCCATAAAAAAACCCCCATTCGAAGAACGGGGGTGTCTCTCATTCGATAGCTCTGAAAAACCAGATCAAACCTGTTTCCAATTTCGCTCCGCAGCACTACTAAGAACGGCATCGCAAACCCGCTGCGTTTCTTGTGCATCACGGAAGTTCGGATGCGCTTCTTCTCCCGCTTCGAGAGCTTTCAAAAAGTCGGCGACATGATGCACGAAGGTGTGTTCATAACCGATTTGGAGTCCAGGCACCCACCACTTGTCCATGTAAGGGTGCTCTCCACCATGATCGGTCACATGAATGGATCGCCAACCTCTGAGTTTTCCTTCATCGCTGTGATCGAAATACTCGAGACGATGAAGGTCGTGCAAATCCCAGCGGATCGAAGCATTCTCACCATTGATTTCAAATGTATAGAGCGCTTTGTGTCCTCTTGCATAGCGAGTTGACTCAAAGAGTCCTAAAGACCCATTTTCAAAATGGCACAGGAACGCACATGCATCATCAATTCCCACCGGCTCCATTTTGCCCGTTTCAGTGTGCATGCGTTCCTTCACAAAGGTCTCGGTCATGGCCGAGACATCTTTGATCGAACCATTGAGCCAGATGGCTGTATCAATGCAATGCGCCAGCAAGTCGCCTGTCACGCCGGAGCCAGCTGCAGCGACATCGAGACGCCAAAGTGCAGCGCCACCCTGTGGCACGTCATCCGAGATGGTCCAGTCCTGCAGAAAATTGGCACGATAATGGAAGATACGGCCAAGTCTTCCCTCGTCGATCAGTTGCTTTGCCATGGTGACAGCTGGTGCTCGTCGATAGTTGTACCAAACCGTATTTTTGACCCCTGCTTTCTCTACAGCCGCAATCATCTTTTCTCCTTCTTCAGGATTTAAAGCGAGCGGCTTTTCACACAGGATCATCTTACCCGCTTCGGCAGCGGCAATTGCAATTTCTGCGTGTGAGTTATTGGGCGTACAAATATCCACTGCATCAATGTCATCACGGGCGATCAAGGCTCGCCAATCTGTTTCAATGGATTCGTACTGCCATTGATTCGCAAAGTCTTGGACCTTTTCTGCACTACGTCCGCACACGGCTTTCAAAACTGGACGATACCCCAGTTCTGGAAAAAAATCATTGACTCGTTTGTAGCCATTACTGTGTGTCCGGCCCATAAAACCATAGCCGATTAGTCCAATATTAAGTGGTTTCATTCTTATTGTTAGATAGCGAGTAAAGCGAAAAAACTTGAAGCCCCATGGGCGCTTCAAATCCGTTGTGAAATCGCATCACACGGTGACTGATGCGAGATGAAAGTGGTTTCCAAGCGAGATCAGACAATGCTGCCATGAGCATCACGGACATCGACCATAGCTTTGAGGATCTGGTTCCATGTCTCTGGATTCTCAAGCACCTCATTTGGGAACATGCATCCGTCCCAGCAAATGTGTTGAATACCGCGAGAGGAGGCATCTTTCAGCCAGTAGCCAGCGGTACGAGTGATATCAAGCTTGCCATTGGGATCGTCGGCTTGGCAATGCTTGCCAGTCTTGTCGTGCGAACCTGCACCGTGCACGGTTCCATCATTTTGAGCAACGTGAAAATCGATCGTCCAAGGTCGCAACTTGTCTGTCATCTGCTCATATGCAGCATAAAATTCTTCTTCGCTATAGCCATCCTGCAACAGCGCGTGCTCCGGCGCGTTGTATCCCATCAAGTACAGATAGGTATGTGCCTGATCTGCTTGGAAACCGAGAGTTTCAGGCTTATCGACAGCTTCCAACAGGTCCAGCATGTCTTTCCAGCTGTGCATGCCGGCCCAACAGATCTCACCCTCACACGCGAGACGTTCGCCATGTTCGGCAGCAATGTCAGCCGCCTTTGTGAACGTGTCTACAATCCTGGCTGTACCGGCAGCAGGATCCTCTTTCCATTTCTCGACCCCGAATTCTGCCGAGTCGATTCGGATCACACCATAATCACGGATGCCATGCTCATTGAAGACCTTTGCAATTCGACAAGCTTTCTCTATGGCTTCGAGAAACTTTCCCTGTTGCTCATCATCACCCATTGCTGAATCACCCACTGTTCCGGGCCAGACAGGAGCCACCAACGACCCAACCTTGAGCCCATGGCTCCCGATCAAGTCAGCAATTCTTTTCAGCTCATCATCACCGGCATCTGGATCGGTATGTGGGTGAAACAGAAAGTAGTCAACACCTTCAAACTTTTGACCATCAACTTCTGCATTGGCAGTCAACTCAAGCATTCGTTCCAGACTGATGGGCGGTTCCTGACCCTCATCATCTCCCTTTCCAACGAGGCCTGGCCACATTGCATTATGAAGCTTTGGATAATTTTTGTGCTGGTCAGACATGTTGCTCTGCAAATAGTTCAAAGGAAAACGGAAATATAAAATCTGAGCCGAGGCGTGTAGTTTAACGTGTTCCAGAACAGCGATGGTCGCCTGTCACACACTATCCGCGACGTGGCTAGCATCCGGCTGATGGAAAATCACTTGCGGTTTCGAGGTCAAAGTCTCTTGAACTCACCAGAGGTGATGCCTCTGGCTTCTCAAACCTGGAGCCTCGGGTCACAGCAAGAGAAGAGTTATAAAGTTCGCCGGTGGTATTTTCACTAAACCGAATCATCGCCAGACTCTGTCGAGCTAGTAAACCCATGAGACCATGCTGTGGAACAGTGATCGAAATGGCTACGCCGGCGTTCTGAAACGTACACATCGTCTAATTTGCCGTTCCTCATTTGCCGTTCCTCATTTG
>NZGD01000285.1 GCA_002690925.1 Rhodopirellula sp. | reverse complement strand
TAGTCGCCCGGATTCTCGATCTGGCTCTCGTGGGCCAGGAAAATCCAGTTGCCTTCGAAGATGTGTTTCATCTCCAGCTCAAACAGTTCTTCGTCGGTGAAGATGCCGCGGTCACAGCGGTAGTGGCCGGTTTTCGGGTCGGCTTCCACCGCCCCGCGAATCTGCTTTTCAAGCCTGTCGAGTTGACGAGTCATGATGAATCCTCCTTACGCGGCTTCGCCTTCGAGAGCACGCTTGCGCTCATGGCGGGTTTGCAGCTCAGACTTGTCGGTAGACACCAGCTGGATGTTGAACTCCACCTCGGTGAACGGCTTGTTCAGGCCGAACTGCTCGGCTTTGGCGGGGTCTTCAATGCGATTGGCCTCAACCACCAGTTCTTCACGGGTCGCGAAGGCAAAGTCGTCATAGGTGTACTCGTCACCGGCCAGGTTGATCTGGGTGGTCAGGTGCTTGTAACCCGGCTTGGCAATAAAGAAATGGATATGCGCCGGACGGTTTCCATGGCGACCCAGCAGGTTCAGCAGCGCCTGGGTAGAACCCTCGGGCGGACAGCCATAACCGGACGGGATGATGGAACGGGCGGTGTAGCGACCGTTTTCGTCAGTCTTGATGCGACGACGCAGGTTGTATTCGCTCTGTGACTGGTCGAAGTAGGAGTAGGCACCCTTGGTGTCTGCGTGCCATACGTCGACAACCGCATTGGCCAATGGCTGGCCTTTTTCGTCCGTGACCTGGCCGGTCAGGATCATGGTCTCGGCAGACTCATCGGAGCCATCGTCCATGCGGGCAAAGCCTTCGCTCAGCGGCGCGCCGGCGACATAAAGCGGGCCCTCAATGGTTCTGGGAGTTCCGCCATCCAGGCCAGCCTGTTCATCTTCCGCGTCCATCCGGATGTCGAGGTATTTGTCCATACCCAGGCCCGGTGCCAACAGAGCGGCCTCACCATTCGCGCCCAGATCACCCACATAGTAGACGGCTTGCCAGAACTCTTCGGGTGTCACGTCGAAGTCTTCAACGAGCTGGAAAATATCGTGCATGAGGCGGTGAACAATCTTCTTCACCCGCTCATTTCCAACGTCCTGGTTGAAGCCGGCAACTTTCTCCAGCAGGTCCTTTACTTCCGCAGTATTCATGGTCTTGACGGTCATGGTTGATCTCCTCGGTGCTCTTGTTTTTGTTGCTCAATTCATCTCATCAGTTGGCAACAGGGTTCTCGGATTTAGCGGTCGTCTTCGAGAATGGACGACGGGTGCCGGCACAGGGGCGCGACGGTGATATCCATGTAGGGAAACAGGGGCAGGTTGCTGATCAGCTCCTGCAGCTCGGCGTTGTCTTTCACATCGAAAATGCTGACGTTGGCGTAGCTGCCGGCCACCCGCCAAAGGTGACGCCACTTGCCCTGCTCCTGCAGGCCCTGGGCATAGGCTTTCTCCCGGGCCTTGATGTCTGCAGCCACCTCCGCTGGCATGTCGTGGGGGATGTTCACCTTCATCTCGACTTTGAACAGCATGTGCTTTCCTCCGTTTTGCGGAATGTCCCGGCGCCTCAGGCTTTCCGGCGATACTGGTTGAGTTTGTCTTCATCAATCTCGACACCCAGGCCCGGGCCCTGCGGCAAGTCGACACCGTTGCTGTGGAAATTGAGNGGCTTGACGACAATGTCGTCTTTCATCAGAAGGGGACCGAACATCTCGGTGCCCCANTGCAGGGTTTCCAGNGTGGACCAGGCGTGNAGCGCAGCAGCTGTGCCAATGGNGCCTTCCAGTAACGTGCCNCCGTAGANCCCGATACCTGCGGCCTGAGCCACAGCGGCTTGCTCNAGAGCACGTGCAGGCCCACCGGCCTTGGCAATTTTCATGGCGACGGCACCNGCGAATCCGCTGGCTGCNAGGTTGTACATATCCTTGGCGTCGGCCACCGCTTCATCGGCCAGNATGGGCAGATGGAACTTCCCGGACAGACGCACCAGCGCNGCGTAATCCTTCATCGGGGTCGGCTGNTCNACCAGGTCGATNCCAGCCGCCTGCAGNTCCGCCATACCTTTGGCNGCGGTGGCTTCNTCCCANGCCTGGTTNACNTCNACACGCACGCTGGNGCTCTCACCNAAGGCTTCCTTGATAGCCGCGACNTGNCGAACGTCNTCCATCACCGGNCGGGAACCGATCTTGAGTTTGAAATCGCAGTGGCGGCGGGTTTCGATCAGGCCGAGCGCCTCCTCGATATCCTTGTCGGTATCCCCACTGGCCAGGGTCCACAGCACCGGGAGGTGCTGGTGAATGGCACCGCCGAGCAAATCAGATACCGGACGTTTGAGCCGCTTGCCCTGCAGATCCAGCAGTGCGGTCTCGATGGCCGACTTGGCCAGGTTGTTACCGCGAGTTGAGCGGTTTAGCATTACCCTCAGGGTATTGATGTTGCCCGCAGGCTGGCCAATCAGTTGCGGCTTGAAATAGGTATCAATGGTAAGCTTTACGCTTTCAGGGCTTTCCGGGCCGTAGGCCAGACCGCCGATCGTGGTCGCCTCACCCAGTCCCTCAAGACCGTTCGAGTCTTTCATCCGAACGATCACCATGCTCTGAACCCCCATGGTTGTCATGGATAGCTTGTGGGGGCGGATGGTCGGAATATCGACCAGGATCGCTTCAATGGACTGAATGGTGGCGGACATGTGCTCTCCGAATCGCAAGTAAAAAAACCTGTGATTCGAACAGTACGAAGTTTCAGTTATGTGAACCAATATTGATTAAGTAATAACCGATACCCTGGAGGTATGGATGGAGCTGCGACACTTGCGGTACTTCGTTGCCGTGGCAGAGGCAGGCAACCTGACCCGGGCGGCAGAAAAACTGTTTATTGCGCAACCACCGCTGACCCGGGCCATCAAACAGCTGGAAGAAGAGATAGGGGTGGAATTGTTTATCCGCAAACCCCGAGGGCTGGAGCTAACCACGGGCGGGGAATATTTTCTGGAGCAGGCCCAGCAGATTCTGGACAAAGTGGGCGCCACCGTTGAGGACACCCGCCGTATTGCCCAGCACCGGAAAACCATCTTTTCGATCGGCTTCGTCCCATCCGTGTTCTACGGGCAATTACCGCTGATGGTGCGCCGGCTGCGCCAGAACAAAAACCTGGAGATTGTCCTGCATGAGCTGAAAACCCGCGAGCAGGTGGAGGCGCTGAAGTCCGGCAAGATCGATATCGGCTTCGGCCGACTAAGAATCGAAGACCCTGGTGTGGAGCAGGAGAACCTATTTGATGAGCCGATCATCGCGGCCATTCCGGCCGGCCATCAACTAACCCGTCACCCGCCCTCCATGAAAGAGCTCTCGGAATGGCCGATGGTGACTTTCCCATCCGGTCCCGGTCCAAACTTCGCTGACATCACCCAGGGTCTGTTTCACCGTCGCGGCCTGAAAATTCATGTCAGCCAGCAGGTCAACGACCTTCAGACAGCGCTGTCTCTGGTGGCATCGGATATGGGGTTTACGCTGGTTCCTGAACAGGTCCGAAAGCTAAACCGTGAGGGCGTGGAATACATGCCACTGGAGGACAACAACATCACCACCCCGGTGATCGCCTCACGCCGGCGCGGAGAGAATCCGAATGCCGTTATGCGGCTGGCCAATACTATTCTGGGAGAGCTGGTGGAAAACCGGCTGACGGGGCGTTATCCGTAACGGTCTCGTCGGATTACGAGCCTGACGGCTCTAATCCGACCTACGCGGACACATTCAGTTCAGTAGGTCGGATTAGGCGCAGCCGTAATCCGACAAGGTCATCGGGTTGTTTGCCGCACCGCTTCAGCCGCTTCCTGCAACCGCGGCAGGTAAACCTTCATCAAAGTCTCCATATCCACCCGCGCGGCATTGGTGCTGATATTGATCGCGCCAAGCAGTTCACCACTGCCGGCAAACACCGGCACCGCTACAGAGCGCAACCCCGAATCCAGCTCCTGGTCGACAATGGAGTAGCCCTGCTCACGAGCCTGGTCGATGGCGCAGCGCAGCGCAGCTTTGTCGATAACCGATGACTCGGTGAAACGCTCCAGCCGGATGCGGTCCAGAAACGCAGCCAGCTCCGATTCCGGTAGCTGTGCCAGCAACACCCGCCCCATGGACGTGTAGGCCGCAGGCAAGCGGGTACCCACCGAGAGGGTAATCGCCATCAGCCGATGCCGCGCCGCCGAGCGCACCACGTAAACCACGTCGTCGCCATCCAACACCGCCAGGGAAGAGGATTCACCAAGCTCGGCAGTGATGTCTTCCAGGTATTGTTGAATCACCGCCCGATACTGGTTCGACGCCTGATAGGCGTAGCCCAGCTGCAGCACCCGAGGCGTCAGCTCGAACTGGCGGCCGGTACGCTTCACGAAACCCAGAGCGTGCAGGGTCAGCAGAAATCGACGAGCCTTCGCCCGATCCATGTCGGTCCTGGCGGCCACTTCACTGAGCGTCATGCGCGGATGCTCACCATCAAACGCCTGCAACACGTCCAGCCCGGAGGCCAGCGCCCCCACGTAATCCCGGTCTCCCGGCTTGAGAATCTGTTCGTCCATTCCGGCTCCTTCAGCGCCTCGGCAAGTCGATGTCAGCGCATGGTATCAGCTAGTTCGCAGTCCGAACATCCGTGCATTTTTATCAACTGGTGAAAATTTGTACTTGACGACCGAAAACCAATCGCGCCATTATGTTCGCATATTAAACTTATGTTCGTATATCGAACTTATCAACCGAAACACGATGGAGACCCTGCGATGGCTGAATTTCTCTCTCTCCAGGAAGCGGTAAGCAAACACATCAACAACGGCGACACCGTTGCGATGGAAGGCTTTACCCACCTGATTCCGTTTGCCGCTGGCCACGAAATCATCCGGCAGGAGAAACGTGACCTGACCCTGATCCGCATGACCCCGGATCTGATCTACGACCAGATGATTGGTGCAGGCTGCGCGAAGAAACTGATTTTCTCATGGGGTGGGAATCCGGGCGTGGGCTCCCTGCACCGTCTGCGGGATGCCGTTGAGAAAGGCTGGCCTCACCAGATCGAGATCCTTGAACACAGCCACGCCGCCATGGCCAATGCCTACGAAGCCGGTGCTGCCGGTCTGCCGTTAGCCGTGCTGCGCGGTTACGTGGGCAGCGACCTGCCCAAGGTTAATGACCAGATCAAATTCATCGAGTGCCCGTTCACCGGTGAGCGCCTCGCTGCCGTGCCCTCTGTTCGCCCGGATGTCGCCGTGATCCATGCCCAGCGGGCCGACCGCAAAGGCAATGTCCTGATCGAAGGCATAGTCGGCATTCAGAAGGAAGTGGTACTGGCCGCCAAACGCAGCATTGTGACCGTGGAAGAGATTGTCGATGACCTCGGCGCATCGGTGAACGCGTGCGTGCTGCCATCCTGGGCCGTCACCGCCATCGCCGAGGCTCCCAAGGGCGCCGCGCCCTCCTACGCTCTGGGCTATTACGACCGGGATAACGCTTTCTACAAGGACTGGGATGGCATTGCCCGTGACCGCGACACCTTCCAGGCCTGGCTGCAAGACAACGTATTCGAAAAAGGAGCTGCGTGATGAGCTTTGAATTTACCTCTTCCGAAATGATGAGCGTCACGGCTGCCCGCGCGCTGACTAATGACATGACCTGTTTCGTCGGCATCGGCCTGCCCAGTGAGGCGGCCAACCTCGCACGTCTGACCCACGCTCCGGATGTGACCCTGATCTATGAATCCGGCACCCTGCAGACCAAGCCGGACGTGCTGCCACTGTCCATCGGTGACGGCGAGCTGTGCGAGTCTGCCCTGACGACGGTTTCCGTACCCGAGATGTTCCGGTACTGGCTACAGGGTGGCCACATCAGTGTTGGCTTTCTGGGCACCGCCCAGATCGACCGTTACGCCAACCTGAATACCACCCTGATCGGTGACTACCGCGAACCGAAAGTCCGCCTGCCCGGCGGCGGTGGCGCACCCGAAATTGCCACCAACGCGAAAGAAGTGTTCATTACCGTGAAGCACTCCAGGCGTACCTTTGTGAAAGACGTGGACTTCGTGACCACCGTCGGCTTCGGCCGTGACGGCAAAGCCCGGGACAATGTCCCCAACATCGGCCGCGGCCCCACTGTGGTCATTACCGATCTGTGCATCCTCAAGCCGGATCCGGAGACCAAGGAACTCGTGGTCACCTCCCTGCACCCGAACGTGACCCGGGAGGCCGTGATCGAGGCCACCGGCTGGGAGATCCGCTTCGCGGACCAGCTGGAAACCACCCCAGAACCCACTACCAGAGAACTGGAAGTGCTTCGGGATTTGAAAGCACGTACAAGCGCCCATCACTCTTCAACTCAATCCGGCCAACAGTGAGGCAAGATATGACAGACGTATTTATTTGCCATCCCCGCCGCTCGGCCATCGGCCGCTTCGGCGGCACCCTGGCCAGCGTTCGCCCGGACGACCTGGCCGCCCACATCTTCAAGGCCGTGCTTGAGCAGGCTTCAGAACTGGACCCGGCCGCCATCGACGAAGTGATCATGGGCAACGCCAACCAGGCCGGCGAAGACAACCGCAACGTGGCCCGCATGTCCGCATTGCTGGCCGGTCTACCCACCTCCGTACCGGGCACCACCCTCAACCGGCTGTGTGGTTCCGGCATGGACGCCGTAGGCACGGCCTTTCGCGCCATCCGCGCCGGTGAAATGGATCTGGTTCTGGCCGGCGGCGTGGAGTCCATGTCCCGTGCCCCGTACGTGATGGGCAAGGCCGACAGCGCCTTCTCAAGAAGCCAGAAAATTGAAGACACCACCATCGGTTGGCGTTTTGTGAACCCGCTGATGAAGCAACAGTACGGCATCGACTCCATGCCGGAAACGGCCGAGAACGTCGCGGAAAAATTCAGCATTCCCCGGGAAGATCAGGATCTGTTCGCATTCCGCTCCCAGCAGAAAACTGCCCGGGCGCAACAGGAAGGCGTCTTTGCCGAAGAGATCGTGCCGGTGTCGATTCCGCGCCGCAAGCAGGACCCGCTCGTATTCGACACCGACGAACATCCCCGCGAGAGCACGCTGGAAAAACTTGCTGCCCTGCCCACGCCCTTCCATAACAACGGTAGTGTGACTGCAGGCAATGCTTCCGGCGTGAACGACGGCGCCGCCGCCATGCTGGTAGCCAGTGAAGCCGCAGTGACGCAGCAGGGCCTCAAGCCCATGGCAAAAATCCTCGGCATGGCCACAGCCGGCGTGGAGCCGCGCATCATGGGCATCGGCCCGGTGCCCGCAGTCCGGAAACTGTTGGAAAAGCAGAACATCAGCATCGCCGACATCGACGTGATCGAACTTAACGAAGCCTTTGCCGCCCAGGGCCTGGCGGTCCTTCGTGAGCTCGGCATTGCTGATGACGATCCCCGGGTGAACCCGAACGGCGGCGCCATTGCCCTTGGCCACCCGCTGGGCATGTCTGGCGCCCGCCTGCTGATGACCGCCGCCCACCAACTGCAGCGCACCGGTGGCCGTTACGCCCTGTGCACCATGTGTGTGGGTGTGGGCCAAGGTATTGCTACACTTATCGAGCGGGTCTGACCCAAGGAGTTTTCATGTCATTTCTGAACCATAACGGTCGCACCATCTGCTACCGCCTGCTCGGCGACAGCGAGAAGCCCCTGCTAGTGCTGGCCCACCCGCTGGGCATGACCCAGGGCGTCTGGGACGACATGCTGCCGGCCCTGCTGGGCAAATTCCGGGTCCTGACCTGGGACCTGCCCGGCCACGGTGCCAGCAGCGCCTGGCCGGAGGACGCCGGGAAAATCACCCCCAATGACCTGGCCCGGGAAGCACTCACCCTCGCCCAGATCGCCGGTGCCAAGGCCTTCCACTTCACCGGGACCTCCATCGGCGGTGTGATCGGCCAGCAGCTGGTTTCCGAGTACAGCGACAATCTGATTTCGGCCACGCTGACCAACACGGGCGCCATCATTGGCACCGTGGAAGCCTGGAATCTGCGTGCCTCCAACGTCCGAGATAAGGGCCTTGCCGCCATGGCCGGAGAGATTGTGCCACGCTGGTTCGGTCCAGCAGCCTGCAAGGAACAAACGGCTCTGCTTGATGGATGGAAGGTCATCATGGGGCGTGGAGACGACCACAGTTATGCCCTTCTGTGTGAAATGCTGGGTAAAGCCGATTTCAGGGAAAAGCTGAAGGACCGCCATGTTCCGGCTCTCCTGGTTGGTGGCTCAGAGGATGCAGCAACACCACCGGAGTCACTGAAAGCCCTGGCGCAATTCAGTCATTCCCCGGATCCGCTAATTCTGGAAGGCATTGGCCACGTGCCATCGGTCGAGTGTCCGGCGCTATTTGCCGATCTGTTGCTCAAACATCTGGGCTGACTGAAAGGGGCCAATACCTCTATTGGCCCCTGCACAAATAATCAAAAGAACGCCTGAATCCCGGTCTGGGCTCGACCCAGAATCAGGGCGTGAACATCGTGGGTGCCTTCATAGGTGTTCACCACTTCCAGATTCACCAGATGTCGCGCCACCCCAAATTCATCACTGATTCCGTTCCCCCCGAGCATATCCCTGGCCAGGCGGGCAACATCCAGGGCCTTGCCGCAGGAATTGCGCTTCATGATGGAAGTGATCTCGACGGCAGCCGTGCCCTCATCCTTCATCCGACCAAGACGCAGGCAGCCTTGCAGGGCC
>NZGD01000284.1 GCA_002690925.1 Rhodopirellula sp. | reverse complement strand
ACAGCTGGCGAACACAACGCAGTATCCCCCACTTCTGCACTACACTCGGCACATTTCTGTTTTTTCGCAACGGCGCGCCTGGCGTTGACAGTCTAGACTCGGAGGCTGGCGCTGGCCCGGCATATGTCCCAGAGACTAAGCCACCGCCCGGTCGAGATGGCGTGGAAACGCTAGGCGCAGAAAGCAAATTACCAGAGGATGTACCACTCTTCTTCGAAGCCATCGCACTTGATCCGGCCACTCCCTCGCCGCTCGCATCTTGATGGACGGGTACCGCAAGCATGTCAGCGAAGTCCGCGGAACCACCCACCCGCACATAGACCATGAGATGTACAGCTCCTCGGCGCTGAAACTCCACAAGGTCCTCACTAACTTCACGATATCCGGTAGCGTTTTGTGTCCTGTCGTCGAACAGACGAAACCTACCATCTGCCCCGCGAACCACAACATGGTAATGCCCACTCGAAAAGGAACTCCCAGCATGGTAGACCACCGCCCACAAATCCATGGAGCCCACACCGGGCATGTCAAACCGAAGCTCCGGACGCACAGGATCGCGTCGAAGATCGCGCTCTCCAGCAACGGAACGCACCACACGCAGGACCAAGATGTTGGGCTCTCCCGCCACGCGACGTTGTGTTCGAATCGCTTTTGGTCTGTCACAATGGCTGCAAAAGCTCGTCCCAGCATCGCCGACTCCGCTCTCTGTGCAGTAATGCAAATACAGATCGCCAACCGTCACCTCCTCAGCGCGCTTCTCCGGCAGCAATGGCAAATCGAGCATGAGCTTTGCACAAAGTCGCTGGTTGTATGTATCACAACTGCATTTCACTCTTAGGTCTTCCCAGAACCCGAAAAGACGATGCACGTGCGTTACATGCGTGAGCCCCTCTACGACAGTGTCATATGCGCTGGCGACTGAACGTCCTTCCTCTACCTCCTCTCGATCCACAGCCTCCAGCAACCTTTGAAGGAAGAGCGCCGCATCATGCTCCGACCTCGTAGTGAATTCCTCATGCACCGCTCCACGCATCAGCACCGTGGGCATGGGATCTTTGCAAATTGCGATCTCGCGCAATGTCATGTTGAGTTGTCGCTGAACTACCCAAAGCAAGCAAGACACACAAAGCTTCTCGGGTCCGCGTCCGCAGATCTTCACATGGGCATCCAGAAATACAGCCACACAGGGAATTCGCAGCAATAATTGGGCAATGGATGACACGAAACTCGTGTGCCCCTCCGGGTTCAGCAATCCAGCGTAGCGCGGATGCCGTAGACCAGGAGACTTCCATACCTCCTCGAAGCGACCTGAAAACAAGCTCTCCAAGTGCGGCACTTTTACTGTTCGAGGGGGCTCGGGAAGAGCTGGCAAAAAGTTTTTTTCGAATTTCTCTCCAAAAAGACTGTTAAAACTGGACATCGCGTTCAACATCCGCGCTCGCTCCTTCACTTTTAGTTCGGCCCTTTTGCGCATATCTCTGAAAAGCTCCTCTCGATCTCGATCTGCAGCCTGCGCAAATCGCATTGCCGCCTCCTCGCGACCCACTCGCTCCTTGTCCCTGGAATTCTGAGCTTCCTGTGCACTGTAGATGTCGCGCAAACGGCCTAAAGCTAGCGTACGTCCCCGAGCGACGGAACTCGCCACAGCAGCCCCGGAATGCGAAGCATGCACATCCAAAAAACTCAACAGAGGAAAATGATCCGACAAGAAAAACTCGCAGCCATCCTTGAATACCCGATGCTGTCCCACCAGACACGAGTACGACGCAAGAGCACCAGCGAAGACCAAGCGATCGAACTGCTCACCTTTACGGCGCTCTCCCGCACGAGCTTCCCAGAACGGGTTCGACAGCGGATTCCAGGAATCTCCGTTGTAGGAGGCATCCGANAGCCCCGTCGCCTTNAAGAACTCCTTCTCCTCGTCGCCGTGATAGATGTTGAANTCCCCCAACACNACAACTGCAGCACAGTCCTTTGGAACCTTACGACGCAGGCCATCAAGCTGCTCCCGTCTCCTTTTACCTGCCTCCACCGAATACACCAGGTGCACGCCCGATACGCAAACCTTTAGTCCACCGACCTCACAAACACCCATGACCGCAGGCAATTCCTTGTTCAGCTCAACACGCGTGGGTTTTAGATTTTCTTTTATGTATAAATGGACATGGCCGGCGTGGGAGCGAGCAGACCCAACGAGCTCGAACGATTTGGTCAGACCAGGCAGACCTTCCTGGGACGTGCATTCTTGCAATGCAACTATACTAGGCTTCAGCTCCAAAATATCTTGCTCCAACTTCGCCAATTTGTCTGGCCAACCCCAATCCTTGTCGTCCACAGGAGCTCTCCAGGATTTGCGGTCCCCGCAAATGTTCCAGGTCAAAGCGCGCAGAGGTTCAAAGGTGTCTGAATCCAGAACCGTGACATTACCGCGCAAGGCGTAGCGAATGGCAGCCTCTCTAGGAGGAGGATCCGGGCCAACTGGTGTCACCAGAAGATTCAAGAGAGTGCCGGCCGAATTTCCACTGCGCATGCACTGGAGCACATCACGCTGCATGGAAGCATCCGCTTCAGCCTTCAAGGATTCGTACGCCGCCGTCAAACAACCCTGAGCCGCATGCAGCAATGGCCATCCCTCGGAAGGTAAATTCACGGTCACCCCAGCTAGAGCAGCAAGACGCACAGCCATGGCGATCACCACGAAAGTACTTGATGTCCGTCGCTCTTCCACCAAGCCCATCTCCGTGATCGAAACATCCCCATCGCGCGACGACGCATCCACGCCAAGCAATTTGTCCGCTTTCGCCGCCACGCGATCCGCGAAGGCCCGATTCGCCCGAATGGCCAGCAACTCGTACTGCAGCTTCGGCGCGTTGCGTAAACATTGACCCGGCGAGGCACTCCGTATCACCAGCAGGGACCACTCAGGCTCTCGGCCACGCTTGTACGCCACGGGGAGCAGGAACATCTGCGACTGCTTGGCCCGAGTGATGTTCTCGCCACTGAGGGACGCCCACGAGAGCAATTTCTTTTTGAAGTCGTCTGGACTATCCTCGTCGCCTAAACCGTCAGCCAATCCGATGTGCCCGAAAAACACCGGGGGGGTCAGCCGAAGTGTCTCACCAACGCACCGCAAAACTTGTACGAAAAACTCCACCAGACCTTTCGTCAATGGTCTCTTCTCGTGGAGATCGCGTTCCTCGCAGCGCTTCATTCGAAAGGAACCGCATCTCAAGTCCAACGCAGTGCTCTCCGCGAGGGCTCCCGCATTCTTTTTCGGTTTTCTACCATCTAGGCGCGGATGGAGATCCTCCGGAATCAAACAGCCGAGCGCCTCCTTCACAAGAGGAACGTGGATTGCCACACGCCGACCACCGCCAATGGGCAACTCCTGCAAAAGACGATCAATCACCACATCGGCGCGTTCGCGCTCGAAGGGCACACCTGATTGCTCAATCCGCGTCCATGCCTGCTCCAATTCCGAGGCAAGATCCGGTGGCTTAGCCCCCCAGAGCCAAGCGTCCTGGTCATGCGGACGACCACTGTCACGCAAGCTGCTGCGGCGCATCTTGGACACATTTCGTAGGTCATCCACCAACTCCAGCGCCAGTTTCGCATCCTCCGGTTCCCAAGGATCCGCGTCGCACTGCACCTGGACATCTTTCCGACCAGAAGCGTACTCAAGAATAGTTTCCGACGCGAGTGCCTCGAGACGCAACTCAAAGCGGCGACGCGAGCGAAAGGCAGCGGTGTGCTTGGTGCTCTGAAACACTTCGTAGTCTGGCAAATCCGTTGCAAAGACGAGATCCCTTATATGCCTGACTCTGGAAGTCGCTGTGTAACCCACTCCCAGACTCTTGGCAGTCTTGTCCCCCAGGGCAACCTTCACCTTCGGCAATGTCATACCCTGCGCCTTCCAATGCGTCAGACACCACGCCAGAGTCAAAGGAAATTGCTTCCGATTCACTTGATCCTCGGAGCCGTGGGCGCTTATCTCGATGCAAATGGGCACGCAGTTCTCCATCCCCTCACCTTTCAATTTCAAGGAATCCGGCAACTTCACCTCATCGAATTTCACGACCACACATCGAGGGATGCGCAGTTGAGATTTCTCACTCTTGGGGTCAAACCCATCCGGAAACACAAAGCCCTTGACAACCCCGAGTGCGCCATTCATCAACCCAGCCTCGACGTAAAGGTTCTGCGTCAGCAAGACTCGCGCTCCCACACACAGCTGCAGAGTCTCGTGCAGCCCTTTGAAGTCCTCGTCCTTCATGGACCTCACCTCCTTCTCTGTAATTTCCTTGCTTCGATCATGCGCCGCCTTAATTTCCAGAATCGGCACATTGTCCCGCATGGCGAGCTTGCGCAGAAACCGGGCGTTCGCTCGATTGGCCCCCTCTTCTCCGCTCAGGCTCTTGTCGATTTTCGTATCCATCAAAACGGGGCAGCTCTCAAATATTTCCAACTCTCTACGGCCCTCGGCGGTTCGCGCGAGCACGCTCTGGTTGCGCTGGGAAAGCCATGCATGATCCTCCGCGGTCCAGCTTAGGTCCGACATCCTCTCCAACACACCTTGGAATCTGTCGCTCTCCCGCAGGAACTGTACTTTGTCTTCCTCGGTGGCCATACTCTTCACTCTCTCGTCGCCCTTGTCGTAGGTGCGGTGCACACTCCGAAGCATCACGACGTCTCTGAACTCCTTGAACAAGAGATCTCCCTGCGTCGCGAAGTCTTCTTTTGCAGGTTCGTTGGCTTGGCGATCCTTGGACGCAGCAGAGCTAGTTTGCCGAGGCATCTCGCGATAAGGTTCCGTATCACCGATAGGTCTGGCCTGCATCATGTGTCCGTTGATCACGCAATCCTTGCCATTTAAGGTCGGCAAAACCTGGAAATCGTACTCCTTGCTCTCGTCTCCAAGTGTATCGAGCGTCCTGAACTGGATTTTACCGAGCATTTGTTTCCCGATCATACTGATTTCGTCGAGTGCCACGAAAGTCGCATCTTTCAAGCGCTTGCGAACCTTCTGAAAACGAGCGCCCTGCTTTTCATGCTGCTCCCACCCATTACATCTTCCTCTGCCGAGGGCAAACGCGCGATGCACAGTGGTAGCTCCGAACTTCATGTGGAACGACGCGCAACCAGTAGGAGAAGCCAACAGGGTCACAGCTCTGGCAGCCTCCGCCGATTTGGCCCCATACGAGGAATCTTGGGCAATTTCCCTGCGACGCCTCACATAGCAGCGCAATGTCCTGGACTTGCCAGTGCCAGCCGCCCCCGACACAAACATCCGCAGAGGTTTGTAACGCTGCAGCCTTTGCACACTATTCATTTTCGTCTCCCGTTCCAAAGCCTTGGCTTGTACGATGTCGTGTGCGAATCTCTGCCATTCATCACATTCGTGCCTCTGTACGATATCTCCATCAGCGCGCTGTATGCCGTGCTGGCTCATCTCGCGAAACTTTGCATGCCACTTAGCCAAATCCACTCCAGTCTTAATGCTCTGCCACTGAAACCCATCGGGATTCACTGTCACTTCAACGGGGGCGGGACGCGTCACCGCATCCGATGTGACATCGGGCGCTGCGGGTGCAGGTCCGGCGGCGCTCAGGCGTGCGGCGGCGCTCACGTTCACCCAGTCTGCTTCCCCAGGAAACTCGGGATCCTGCCCAGCACCTCCCAACGTAGGGACGTCCTCGCGAATCATGTGCACCGGCTCTGGGAGTTTCGCATCACACACCTCCCCAGTGGCGCGATTCAAATCTTCACCGATGTCGCTGTCAGGGTCAGGGTTTGGGTCAGGGACATCGTCGGGTTCCGGGCTGCTTTTCTTTTCCGCTTTCAGCTCAACCCTTCGCTGATCGTCCACGATCATATGCCGTCTCAGCAAACGCAGAAGCTCTCCGTTGTTCCGAGGTCGCTCCAACCGCTGTCTGCCAGGCTCCGGCTCTGCTTGCTGCTCCATGGCCAACAACTTCTCCAAGCGCGCCTTGAACGTGGGATTCCAGCGCTCGTACTGCTCTCTCAACCACTCCGGCACCCAGGTGCTAAGGAGAGGGTCCACGAGCATTTCGAGCAAGGCCAAAGTCCAGCCCACCTCTTGCTTTGTGTTGCGCGTTTTGAGTCCGTCGAACTTCGCCACTAGGTCTCTGATACCTAAAAACCTATTTCTCTCGGGAAATCCAGCTTGTTCCGACGGCTGGTCAAATTTGGTAGTCCCAAAAAGCCGCTCGTCCACACTCGTGCTCCTGAGGCCGAGACCTTGGCGCGTCAGCTCGTGCCGCTCACGGGTGGGCATAAGACGCCAGTACGCCACCACCGCAGTGCGCGCGTACAGTTCGTGACGAGCATCGGAGATGTTCGCGCAATCCGCACTCAATCCAGGCAACACATTCATGCACACAGGCGCGGAAACCTTATGCAGCTTGCTGCGCGATACACAATACTTCCAAAAGAATTCGTGGAAGGACACGTGAGCAATCTCCTCCTCCTCGATGGGCGTCGACGAATCCTTCTCCTTCTGCGCGTGTAGCAACTCCCGGCGTTTGTCGAAGGAGTCCACCTTGCTGTCCCACGTGACTTCGGGGTCCTCTTCGCCACGCTCCCGCTCACGTTCCAACTGCGCGTGATTCTTGAAGGGACGTGCGCCAGAAGTGTTCAGCGAAACCACGGGCATGAGCTCAAGCACCAATGGCAAGCGCAAGCCCAGGTGCACAGTTTCGAAAATACCGTAATCCCGCTCTCCCAGGGTCCTGGCGTAGCACTTCTGAAAACTCCGCCGCAAGAGATCTGTAACGCCGTCTTCTTTGATGTACTTGCACACTTCCTCCGCAGCGCTCCTGAGTACCTCGCCCATGGCCCTTGAGCCCTTCTGCGCTTTTGTTGCGTACTTGGTGATGTACTCGATCACAGACCAGAGATTCGGGACAGGACGAACATCCACATTTCCCAGATTCCCCAGCATGAGGTGAGGCTCATAGCTGGTCATGGGACCGTCGTTCAATGGGAATTTCGCCTCCCAGCATCCATCGCGCCCTTCCATTCTTTGCAGAATCATCTGCCGGTCGCCGCCGCGCGGAAACTTGGGTTTCTTGGGCATGTTGTAGCGACAATAGACACCCTTATCGCCCTGCCTCGCACATGGATCCTTGCCCAGCACCGGCGGATTGTGAGAACCATTGCTGTGCTTCGTGTGGCGCTGGTTGGTCTCCACCAACACCGTCACCAGGCGTCGCAGCGGCTGCAGATCCAGCTTCTCCCCCCGCGCCTCGGCATCGTAAACCGCATCCAGGATGTTGCGCAAGCGCACGCGATTGGGATTCTTCGTGTCCACCCACTGCCCTTTCATCAACGTCCACAAACTCTCACCCACGGCCTCCACAGGCAACTCCCAATCATACGCCTGCATGTCCTCATCCCAAAAATGGCGCGGCCTGCCGTCGTCATCGCGACTAGGGTTCCATTCGGACACAAATGCACCAAAGTACTCAAACATCTTCTTCTCCATATCGCTCTTGCTCTGGACGTCTTTCTCCCCGGTATCCCAAGTTTCTGCAAGCCGATGCTGCTCCATGTCGTCCTCCACGCGCGATTTTGTCCCTTTTTTCTTGGGTCGCCCCTTAGGCCTTCGCGTCTCCGGCATTGCAGTAGCCTCCGCGGCAGCAGCTTCGGCAGCATTTCTCGCAAGAGCCTCCTCGGCAGCGTCGAGTTCATCCACAACACCCTGAAACATTT
>NZGD01000283.1 GCA_002690925.1 Rhodopirellula sp. | reverse complement strand
GGAAGAGCGGAATTCGAGATTTGGAAGCCCGTGACCACAGTGCTTTTGGATTGCGGTGTTTTAATCCAAAGGTATCTGGAAGTCGCAAACTGGCACTTGTGTTTTTTCTGGTGCAGCGTGGATTTCGCGGTCGTCCATCAATCAGCGAGCAGCACCGACAGCAAGTCGTAAACCACGGGCACCGCAAGCGAATTTCCAATCAATCTATATTGGCTTCGTTGACTCATGTTCATTTTTGAGAAAAAGTCATTTCGGAAACCCATCAGTCTGGCGATTTCATTTGGAGAAAAACGCCGAACTGCACGGCGTGTCGAGCAGTGTAGATAAGAGCCTGACCGAATAGGACTTTTCCGGTAGGCTGATGTGAAGCAGGCAGTAATTGCGTCGCTGTCTTGTGCATCAATGATATTCATTGCCTTTTCATACAGTCGCACGTCCTCAAGGGGCACGTGCAAGGTTTTGTCTTCCCAGCATGCTTCATCGATGAATTCTTTGAGCTTTCTGTGTTGCTGGTTTATTGAAATGTCAGCGAGTCGTTTGCCGCCTTGTTTTGCCAGTAAATAAAATCGTTTTCGCCGCATCGGAATGCCTAGTTCTGTCGGGCAAAGGGTGTACTCTTGGATTTGGTAGTCGGCGTCATGAAGTGTTTGCTTTAGTTGTTGGTGATGTTGGGATCCTTCAAACGCAGGGACATTTTCCAGTCCAATCATCCGAGGTTTTTCCAAGGGAATGAGCGTAAGGATACGAGCTAACGCATGGCTTCGGGAATCGTGATTTCCCCGTTGGGAGCCGCGAATCGTGTAGGGCTGACACGGCGGAGACATCCACCACATGTCGAGTTGCTCACTCGACGCCTCGGCAACCCTCTGGAGCGATTCAATGGTTGAACAACGTGGAGAGATACCGTGATGGTGCTGATACAGGGAGGCTACTGATCGATCAATATCGATAGCGGTAACGACTTTCGGATGCCACCTGCTAAGTTCGCTAACGATTTTGCCATCATCTTTGGACGCAGATTGTGACCGGAGGTGGATGGCCTCAGCGATCCCACCAATGCCACAAAAAAGATCAGCAATGCGGATTTGCATTTCACTTCCGTGCGTGAATTTCGCTTGAGGAATGATGGTCGATTCAGCCTGCGACGAGATGGGAACGACCCTTCAATCTTGCTGGGCAGCGCTTCATAGGGAGTGTGGTCTACAAGGTGAACATTAACAGATACCCTGTTAAAGAATACCGGAATCGCAGATGCAGCACCTGATGGATGGGCATCGGCTGCACCCTATCCCGATCGATGTTCCACCAACAATGTAAATAAGGCTGACATGATTCAAGCATTAATCTTTGATTGTGACGGTACGCTCGTGGATTCGATGTTCGCTCATTATTCAGCATGGCGTGAGGCGCTGGTGAGCCAAGGCATCAACCTGGATGAGCAGCATTTTTACCGGCATTCAGGAACGCCGTCGAGCCGAGTCATTCCAATGTTTGCTGCTGAGCAGGGAAAGGAGATCGATTTTCCGCAGGCACTGGCAGAGAAGGAACAGCATTTTTTAGAGTCGCTTGACTTGTTGAAACCCATTCCACGCGTCGTTGAGATTGCCGAGAATCATCGAGGGAAACTTAAGATGGCAGTTGCTAGTGGTGGGACTCGGAATTTGGTCCATCGTCAATTACGGCAAATAGAAGTGATGGACTGGTTTGAAACGATTGTGACGTGTGAGGATACTGAGTACCACAAGCCGGATCCACACGTGTTCCTGGAAGCCGCGAGCCGCCTGAAAGTAAAGCCTGAGCACTGTCGGGTTTACGAGGATGGTGAGCCGGGGATTGAGGCCGCACGTCGTGCGGGTATGGAATGTATCGACATCCGGGAAATGTAATTGTTGTGGACGTCGTAATCTGCGTTGATCGCTTCGGCAGTGAATTAGGTTGCTGGACGCGCAGGCACGCTCGGGTTCTGAAAAGAGGGTAACTGAGTAGCGAGCGTATCTGAAGTGGTAGTTGCCCGATGCAACTTCTGTGTCGAAGCAATTTTGATTGCGGGCTGGCTGACGGGCTCGATGAGCCGATGAATTCGGCTCTCGGGATATCCATCGTAGTAGCGGCGTATCCAGTGGCGTCCCGGCCAGCGTTCCATGTGTCGTTCCCATCCATGTCGCATCAGGAGTCGATCACTGATATTTCCGTTGGTGACATGAGCCACGATCGCGGCGGTTGAGCGGATCCGGGCTATTTCGTCCAGAATGAGGCAAGCACCGATGAAAGTTTGGTAACTGGCCAAGGTTCCTGTCCGAACGTAATCCAGCGTCAAAAAGCTTGGCATTCCGAAGGGTTGGTGATAGTCCAGCCAGCACGAGTCATCGTTTCTGCGTCCGAATTTCGTCTGTAGCCATACTTGGGCTACCGACACATTTCCGCATAGAAGTCGCTGCTGGATTTCAACCAATTTTCCGGCCCGCATCACAATGCGGCCGCATCTCCACCGACGGATCTTATGTTGGTTGGTCCGTGGATCGGGAATGGAATCAAGTTGAAACACCCTTGAGTCTCCTTCATCACTGTAAAATACCTGGGGAAATGACGGGACGAAACGGTGTTGAAGGGTAGGTTCTTGGGGGATTCATTGGATTGGAAAGGAGGCTGGATTCGGCCATAACTGCCCTCGGGTCGGTGGGTTGTGCCGATGACTCGCGAGAAGTGGGGAAGGCTGTGGTCTGGATCACGATGGTGGCTGGCTTCTTTCTGGCAACTTACTCCTTTTGACTGGTGTTGGCCGATGCTGGCAAGGATGTTCTATTGAAAGGGCAAGAACCCGTCCAACCTGAGCAGAGCGATCGTGAGAAACTCAGAATCAAACAAGAATGCGGTGATGCCGGCTGACCTCGAGGTCAAAGACGCGCAGTTGATTTTCAACTCCGTTTGGAAGGAACTTGAGGCGAAATATGGCAGAGCCAATCTGCATTTTCCCAAGGAGTTGATCCTTCTGGGGGGGGCACCCGGTTCCGGAAAAGGAACCAATACAAATTTCATTCGCGAAGTTCGTGATATTTCTGAGCGGCCGGTTGTCGTCAGCGAACTGCTCAATAGCCCTGAATCTGAGGCGATCAAGGCCCGCGGAGGCATGGTCGGTGACCGCGAGGTCGTGAACCTTGTGTTCCGGAAATTGCTTGAGCCGGGCTATCAAGGGGGGGCCATTCTTGATGGGTTTCCACGCACCAAGGTACAGGTGGAGTGCCTGAAAATACTTTATGATCAAATGAATGCCCTGCGTCGGGAATTTGCTGACAGCCCTCAGTTGGTTCATTTCAAGCAACCGACATTTCACATCATGGTGCTCTTTGTCGATGAGGCTGAGAGTGTCGCGAGACAACTCGCTCGTGGGCGGAAAACGATTGCTCACAATGAAGAGGTTCGCGAGAGTGGCATTGGNGACGTNTGGGAAGAAAGACCCACNGACTTCAATGAAGATCTGGCGCGGGATCGTTACCGCGTGTTTAAAGAGAAAACTTATGATGCACTTGTGTCATTGAAGCAGCTTTTTCATTACCACTTCATCAATGCGCAGGCGCCGCTGGAAGTGGTGCAGGACAACATTCTTCGCGAATTGGAATATCAGAGTTCGCTGGAGTTGGATCCTCGAACATTCCATTCGTTGCAGGCGATCCCGCTGGCGAGTGAAATTGTCAGTCACGCGCGGCGTGAATTGGTTACGCGTTTGGACGAATACGAGATTGAACGGACGGAACTATTCCACAAAGTGGTCCGCTTTATCGAAGAACAGATGATGCCAATTGTGGTTCGCCATGCGATTTCAGGACACGCCGATATCAACTCAGAGGATCCGCTTTGGCAGGAACACGAAGCCTTGGCCATGTTGATCGACGTCTTTTCGGAACGTGGTTACCATGCGAGTGTCGATATCTGGAGACACGACGTACCTGAAAAGATCAACAACGACGGTGAGGTCGTTTACCACCGAAAAAAAGTGTATCGGATCACTGTGCGGTTCAAGGGTTCTGAAATCCGCCGTGGTGGATGATTCGGTTCGGGCGATGAAAGTGCGGCTGATGCCATGACTCGGGCGTTTCTTGCCGGCAGCAACTGCTGGCGAGATTCAGGCTTGGGCATTGAGATGAGGGTAGTTGGCGTCAATCAGCCCTCGCGTCCGAAGCTCTTCCCAGATTGCTGGATTTGGTTGATGGGTGGCTGCTGATACCATTGAGGCGACGCGAGTGGCCTGGCTGGTACTCAACGCGACTGAAGTGACTGCTGGGTGAGACACCCCAAAGGCGACAGCAACGTCATAAGGGCTCAAGTCAAAGCCGTGGCATGCTTCTGTGAATTGTTGTCGCCATTCAAGGCAGTTCGCATCTTTTGCATCAGCTGGATCGATGGACCGGTAATCCAGGAACCTGCCACCCACCAAAAATCCTCCATGCGTCACTGCGGAATTGATCAGGGCGATGTTCCGTTGGTGTAGTGAGGTAATGAATTCGAGCAGTTCTGGTGGGTGATGCATGATCGTGAAGCTGTTGGCCATCATGACCCAATCAAAATCACAGTGTTCGTCGAGTTCACGAATGATACGCCAATCTTTTGCCCCAATTCCAACTCCCGCGACTTCTCCCGCGTCCCGCAATTCTTCCAATGCTCTGTAGGCACTACAGATATCACTGAGTCGCCGGGTCCGCTCGTCTGCATTTTTTGCGGCCGCAAGGTATTCATCGGGGTCGTGAACGCTTACCAATTGTGGCTTGTAATCACCAAGCATGTGGCAGCCGTCTTCGTGGCAGCGGAGAATTCCATCGTGACTGATGTCCTGGACCGCGTCGTGTTTCAGGTCAACCCAAACTCCGGGTTCGAATGTCGGCTCGTTGCCTTCCAGCGGGGTACGTCTCCACGCAAGTTTATTGCTGAGGACCACTTCATCAGGCTGGATTCCGAGTGCAGCCAAATCGCGTCCCAGGACTTCGAGCGACAGTCCCGCGCCGTACTTGCCTGCTGTGTCAATCGCGACCGGCTTGGGGATCTGTGCGAACCATTCGCGAATCAGGTCCAGCTTCTGTTCGTCGGTCATCGCAACAAACAGGTTGCCCAAACACGTTGCACCGAAGACGACACGTGGCATGTCGAGAGCGGTGTTGCCGAATTTTTGGTGCGTCATCATGTTCTTGTTTCCATATGAAAAGAACTGGTTCGTTGCACGCTACCAAGCCGCTTGGTCTTCATAGTGCGTCTTTTACAGCCACGTCTGTTTTCTCAAAAGCGTTGTGGCGAGAAGTGATTCTTCGCTGAGTCAACGACGTCTCACTCCATGCCACTGCGGAGCGCGTCAAGATGTCGGCCGAAGTGATCGTCAAGCACCTCCGTGTAGGTGTCCGGGTGGCTGGTGAGACAGTCGTGGACGATCTTGCCAAGTTTTTCGTCTGTGAGTACCGAACCGAAAGTGCAGTGAAGGATCTGTCGCCCTGGTTTGGTGAAGCCCTTGCCCACAGGAACATCGCTCCACATTTCCAAGTATTCACTCTCAAGCGTAACGTCGTCCGCCTCGCTCGTTAGGGGCGCGTCGGCTAACGTCGCAGAAACGTGGTAAGTGGCTTTGTCGGTTTCATAACGACCTCGCGAAAAGTCAATGATTTCGCGGAATGATGAGGGGTCATGTCGGGCAACGACTCGCAAAGCTTCCAGATAGCTGGTGCCAGCGGTTTTTACGTGAAAACGACCTTGAGTCGCATTGGCTAACAGACCGTACATCGAAACCTTGTCACTTCCACTGTGGAGGCTGAGTTTATAGGGACCAAGGGTCTCTGCAACTGCGGCATGGTCTTTCAGCGACGAATGAAGTGCGTCCAAATCACCAATGAAATCGATCCCTTTCTCGAAATCACCGATAAAACGCGGTGCGAGGCTGACTAATTTCATTCCGCCGTTGAGACATTGATCTGCAATGATGTAATGCTCAGCCAAAGTGGTGGGCTGATCCGTTTCATCGACCGAGAGTTCGATCTCGTAATCATTTCCCGCCGTTTCATTGACTGTTTTGATATAGTCGCCCAGTTTCAGTGCCCTTGTGATGGCCCTCCCGTATTTGACAGCAGCCCGCATGCAGGCCTCTTCATCGAGTGAAACAACGGTGCCGGTTCCAAGTTTGACTGTCTTGCCGAGGTAGTCATCGAACCAGGGTGCATCCCCACGATTTTCAGCGAAGGCGGCTCGTAGTTTTGTTTCGTCATAGTCATCCGCTTGCTGGTCCACATCGTCCGACGGGTCGATGGTGAAGAACGTGAAGCCCACTGCCGCGGTAACATCAACATCCTCCGGCACTTTGAGGTGGTCTGCATCTGCGCCGATTGCCCCGGTCCATCCTGCATCCGCGGCACCGTTCATGGCATCGTCCATGACTTGCTGCGGAGTCCTCTGGGTACGAGTCATTTCGCGAATGGACTGCTGGGGATAGATCGCTTCGATTCCAGTGCCACAACGTTTCATGGAAGCTACATGTCCAGGGGTGGCGAGGCCGGTGCGGTCGCCAAATCCAAAGCTCGGTGCCAAGCCGAGTGCTACACATTTCTTCGTCATTGATTTTCTTTCAGATGCCGCTGATACAACTGTCGGTTCAGCGTGAGGATTTTGAGATTGCTTTAATTCTGGGTCGGTTCTAGAAGCGATTTTCTGATCGGCCTAGGTCGTGTGCTGGTGTTTGATTAAATAAGGATGCGGAGATCAGGGTGTTACTTCGATAATGGCTTTAATCACGCCTGTCTCTGGCTTGGTGTAGGATTCGAAGTCTTCTAGCACCCCATCAAAACTTGTGCGATGAGTGATCCACGGATCCGTATTGATGGTCCCGTCCTCGATCAAGCTGATGATACGCGTGAAATCGGGTGGTAACGCATTACGTGACGCAAGAATTGACGCTTCGGGCCGGTGCATGACTGGATGGCGGAATGATACTTCTTCGGTTGTGATTCCTACGTAAACAAGCCGGCCGGTCGGAGCAATGTACGCAAGTGCGCCTGCCATGGAGTGTTTGTTTCCTGTAGCGTCGGTGATCACATGGTACATGTCGCCTCCTGTGATTTTCTCCATCTGTTCTTGTTCGGATCCATCACCCTTGTAAAGCACGGTGTTCTCGATCCCGTAGTTTTTACGCACGAAATCAAGGCGAGCTTGATTCATGTCCATGACCGTGACCGTCGCATCTGTCAGCCTGGCAAATTCCAAGGTCGCCAGACCAATCGGTCCCATCCCAATGATCAAGGCGTGATCTCCGCTCTCAGGAGCACCCCGATCGTTGGCGTGGCAGCCAATGGCAAGCGTTTCCACCAGTGCGAGCTGATCGTAGCTCAGTTTCGCGGAGGGGTGCAGCTTTTCAGCACGCACAAGAAATGATTCACACAGCCCGCCATCCATCATTACGCCGATGACTTTCAGATTCTGACAACAATTGTAGGCACCATGACGACATGAATAGCATTCACCACAATTCATGTAAGGTTCAACGCTACAACGATCACCGGGTTTGACGTTCGTCACGCCCTCGCCCACTTCAATGACCTCAATACCGAGTTCATGGCCGGGGATTCGAGGGAAATCAAAAAAAGGAAACTTTCCGAGATAGCAACTGATGTCAGTCCCACACACCCCCATACGGTGTGTTCGCACCAAGGCTTCTCCGGCAGCAGGCATGCTGGGAGCAGGAATGTCGATGGACTTCAGGGTTTTGACTTCAGAGATTTGAATGGCACGCATGAGGTAAACTCCGGGTAGCTGGTTTGTACGTGTGCTGTCTGTTGCTGAGTTGAAAGCTTGATATCCAGTTTGGTAACCAAACTGAATGCTGTCACACCACCATTGTGTGTTTGTTGGTCACATGAAGATCCTAAGTGGCGTTTTAATAGATTTGTTGATGTATCAGCTGTTTTCAATTTGGCGTGATATCAAGGTTGTAATCACGAATGGCATTGGCAGAGAAAATCTTGGTTCGCTCGGTCACTGTCAAGTCCGACGCCAGTTCCTGGACCGTCCGCAACCACTGCGCGTGACCCGTTTTGAGCAGGCATACCGGCCAATCGCTTCCAAACATCAGTCTTTCCGGAGTGAATGCCTCTAATGCAACGTTCCAGTATCTTTGAATCTGATCGATTGACCAAGTGTCCTCGCGTACTTCGGTGACGACACCTGAGAACTTGCAACTGACGTGTTCTCTTTTAGCGAGTTCGCGAAAATTAGTTTCCCAGGCATTGTCAAAAGTATCCACAGTGATGGTGGGCTTGGCGATGTGGTCCAGCACCATCTTGAGGTTGGGGTGTTGGTCGACGAACTCAATGGAAGCAGGTAACTGTTTTGCGAAGATCAGCACATCGTAAACGAGGTTGTGAGCAGCGAGTCGTGAGACTCCACGATTGAAATCTGCTCCGAGAATGAACCGGTCGTCGGGTTCATCTTGCACAACATGCCGCACGCCTTTGAGGAGCTTTTGGTCACCCAGGCGATCAAGGATTTGTCCGGCCTCAGGAGCGGCCAAGGGTACCCAACCCACCACACCGGCAATCAGTGGGTCAGCCTCCGCCATGGCGAGCAAGTCATCCGTCTCCTGTAAACTCTGTCTCGCCTGAACAGATACGAATCCGTCGATGGAACTAGCCTCTGCAATTTCCTTCAATTCTGGAAGTAAAAAGTCTGCTCTGAGCGGCAGCATCTGGTCATTGATCCAACCGTATTGATCGGGGGAATACTTCCAGAGGTGGTGATGGCTATCAATGAGCATCGGATCGCGTCCGTTAGATTATGGAAAAACGACAGCGTATATGTTCGGAAAAGGTATTGGCAATTCACAAATGCGACATCATCTTATGAATTTGCGACACTGCTGTCACTCCGGGAGATCAATCCGTGTATCGCGTGGCCTTACTGATTGAGACTTCGAAAGCTTTCGGAAGAGGGCTATTAGCCGGTGTGGGACGTTTTGCTCGTTTGCATGGTCAGTGGTCAACATTTGTTGATGAGCGTGGTTTGTCAGACCCCATCCCAGACTGGGTAGAGTCCGGTGATTTTGACGGAATCATTGTGCGAGCGTCTCAGCGTGAAACGCTTGAGCAAGTGATTGGGTATGGCATTCCAACCATTTGTTTGGGTGAAGAAAATCCAGTTTCAGCCATTTCGGTTATGAACGATGATGAGGCCTGCGCCGAACTTGCGGCTCAGCATTTGTTGGACCGCGGATTTTCGAATTTCGGATTTTTGGGGCATCGCGGATTCGTGTGGTCGGACGTTCGTAGAGATCATTTTCAGCGAGCTCTCACGTTGGCGGGCAAGGACTGTGATGTGCTCGAAGCCTCGGTTGAGACGACCCGCGAGGCACCGTGGTACCAACGTCGAAAGCGTCTGGCTACTTGGATTGCCGGGCTAAATAAGCCTGTCGGAATTTTGGCATGCTACGATTCTGCCGCGAGAACCATTTTGGAAGTTTGTCGCGACTTGGATTTGCTGGTCCCGGAGCAGGTGGCCGTCATTGGTGTTGATAATGATGAGGTTCTCTGTGATCTCTGCGATCCACCACTCACGAGTGTGGCACCCGATACAGAAGCAATTGGAATGCGAGCAGCGGAGTTGCTGCATCGGCTCATGGAACCGGCGGATCGGACGGCGATTCAGTTGCAAGAAGCGGAGATCGGAGGTAAAGGAAATGAAAAAAAAATGCGTCTCGCAGCAGTCTGTGGTGAAAATGGTGATTCTGAGCGTCGTGTCATCGTGGGACCCATGGGCGTTGTCACGCGTGGTAGTACAGACACACAGGCGATTGACGATCCTTTGATCGCTGCTGTTGCAGGATACATCCGCAGGCACGCAAGTGATGGGATCGATGTGTCAGATCTACTGACTGAATTTCCCATGTCCCGGCGCACACTAGAGAGGCGATTCAATAAAGCGTTGGATGAATCGCCGCTTGAGTTGATCAGGCGTGTAAGAATCAATCATGTCAAAAATCTACTTCGGGAAACCGATCTGAAACTGGATACCATTTGCGAGATGACAGGTTTCAGTTATACGGCTTACATGGTGGGCTGTTTCAAGGAGTTTGTGGGAATGACGCCGGGGCAGTTTCGCAAACAGGGACGTTAACCCGTGGAAATGGTCCGGCGTTGTGTGCGTTCAAAACGCACACAAGTCTGTTCTTCAGTGGGTCGGAAACCAGTAAAAAATGAGCCGGATACCAGGGTAGAAGGCCCAAGTAATGGTCATGCTCTTTGCAATCGACAGTTTCCTCGTAATCGGAATACTTTGCAAAAGTGTTCTTCTTTCACATAGTTTGCAGCAACGAAGTAAATCGCGCCGATGCTCAGTTTGTTCCACCAATCCATTTCCAGTCTTCGGGATCGGAGCGGGAGCAGTATCACGAGATTCGGTTGCCTCCAACTCATCGGCATCAACAGAATCAACTCATTGGTACCTGCCCTCTGCACGTGACCGACAAGCATGCCGTGTATCAATGACGCAATCCCAAGCTCCATCAACGACCAATGACGAAAAACCACGTGCAGCAAAACGCCAGCAAACGGCACGTGTGACCACTCGCAGCAGAACAGCCCAGTCGCCTCTGGAAACTTACCTGCGTGAGATCAATGAAACTGCATTGCTTACAGCCAAAGAAGAGCTGATGCTTGCGGAGCAGATCGGAGCAGGTGATGTCCTTGCTAGAGATCGCATGGTCCGGGCTAACTTGCGGCTTGTGGTCAATATCGCACGTGGTTATACCGGGAAAGGCCTTGGTCTTCAGGATTTGATCGAGGAAGGCAATCTGGGCCTTCTACGTGCCGTTGAAGGGTTTGATCCGACGGTCGGCACGCGGTTCAGTACCTACGCCAGTTATTGGATAAAACAGTCGATCAAGCGTGCTTTGATCAATAGCGCGAAGACAATCCGAATTCCGGCGTATATGGTTGAGCTGTTGAGCAAGTGGCGTCGTGCGACCTTGCGATTGAGTGAGGAACTTGGACGAACACCCACCAATGAGGAAGTCGCTCGTGTCCTTGGGCTGCCAAAGAAGAAGCTGCCGATCATTCGGAAAGCGATTCGGATCAGCAACAGTACACCACAGAGTGATCAAAGTGAGTCAGGATGGTCTCTAGGTGAGATGGTCATGGATGAGCGGTTGAAGGCACCCGACGAGGAGATGTTGGATCACGACATTCTTCGCCACGCGATGGAGTTGTTGGGCGACCTCGAAGAGCGAGAAGCCACTGTGTTGAAGTTGCGATTTGGACTTGGTGGTGAAGAGCCCAAAACCCTGAAGGAAATCGGGGCAGAGTTGGCACTTACGCGAGAACGGGTTCGGCAGATTGAGACCGAGGCGTTGCGTCGCTTGGCGGATGGGCTCACCGATCCACGCGACCGTAACTATTAGGACGGCAGGACGAGGAGGCTGGCTGAATCCCGATTATGCTCGTGCTCCCGTGTACAGACTTTCATATCCCGTTTCGCAGGGATGGCGAAAACGGTGAATCGAGATACGGATAGTCACGGATGGAGCGTGTCGCCACTCCTTTTCCGGGAGCCGTCACTTATGGTCGCACGAACCGCGTTGAAGTAGACTAGGCCTACAGAATTCTGCTTCCCTCCCACTCCTGCTTGCATACGAGAGTGATTCGCATGCCCTCTTTCGCTGACAAAATGATGTTCCATACCGCGACTCTCGGTGTGCTTTTATTGATCTTGCCCCCTGCTTTGTCTGCTCAGGATGTTACTGGCCAAAAAGGCGAAAAATCCGCCGATGTGACGGTTTCAGAAGATAAAACGGAAGCCGCTAAGCAGACGGAAAAAGCAGAAGTTACTGAAGTAAAAACTGAATCAGCCAAGAAGGCTTCTGGGGACGACAAAGCCCCAGAGAAGAAAGCTCCAGAGAAGAAAGCTCCAGAGAAGAAAGCT
>NZGD01000282.1 GCA_002690925.1 Rhodopirellula sp. | reverse complement strand
GGCAATCTATCAGTCATCTGTCCAGAGTCGATCTGCAAAGCGCACAATGCTATTTATGAATGGCGCCGTTTACCTAATCGGAGCAGGCCCGGGAGACCCCGGCCTGCTAACCGTCCGAGCAGCTGAGTTGTTAGCCTTGGCTGACGTGGTCTTATATGACGGACTCAGCAACCCGGAACTGCTGCAGCATGCTCCCCAAGCGGAACACATTTGTGTCGGAAAACACGGAAAAACCCGCATTTGGAAGCAAAGCGAGATCATTCAAGAGATTCTCGGGCATGCAAAAGCTGGCAAAATCGTGGTTCGGCTCAAAGGTGGTGATCCAGCAATATTCGCTCGCACAGCCGAAGAAGTCGAAGCGGTAAAAGCTGCTGGCCTGCCACTGGAGATCGTCCCAGGCATCACAGCAGCCTTGGCAGCTGGCTCATTTGCAGGAATTCCCGTCACCCACCGAGGCCTTGCCTCAGCCGTCGCCCTGGTCACAGGCCATGAAGAACCCTCAAAAACCGAAACGGCTTTAGATTGGGAGGTTTTGGCAAAATTCCCGGGCACTCTAGTAATTTACATGGGAGTCACCACGGCTGAAACTTGGACACAAGCACTCTTGCGGGCTGGAAAAGCAGCAGATACTCCAGCAGCGTTAATCAGACGCTGCAGCCTTCCCGATCAGCAAATCATTCACTGCCGATTGGACCAAGTCGCTGCTCAACTGAGTCCTGCCAGTCGCTTCCGACCACCCGTGATCGTGATTCTCGGCCCAGTAACACAATTGGCAGAAACCATGAACTGGATTCAGGATCGTCCACTGGCGGGCCGAACAATCCTCGTCACGCGTCCTCAAGGTCAAGCTGAAGCACTGGCCAAACCACTGCGAGATCTAGGCGCTCGAGTACTGCAGCAGCCCGCCATCGCAATCGAACCACCAAAGGACTGGGAACCAGTCGATTCGGCCATCGCCAAGTTGAGCGAATATGACCTGTTGATTTTCTGCAGCCATAATGGAGTTCAGTTTTTTCTCAACCGCCTCAAAAAAGGCGGAGGTGATATGCGAGCGTTAGCAGGGTTGGAGATTGGCTGCATAGGAAAAAAAACAGCTACGGCACTTCAGAAATTTCATCTCCAGTGTGATTTTATGCCCGACACATTCCACGCTGAAGCGATGACAAATCTGCTTGCCTCACACGCCAATGAAAAACGCATCTTGGTGATCCGGGCAAGTCGTGGCAATGATGAGTTTGCCACACAATTGACAGCGATGGGTGGCCATGTAACGCAAGTGATTGCGTATCAACACAGCGACGTTAATGAGTGCGACGCGAGTATCAAAAAAGCCGTGTCCAATGGGGAAGTTGATTGGGTCACCATCACAAGCAGTGCCACCGCGGAAAGTTTGCACCGTATGTTTTCCGACTCCATGAACGACATGAAAATTGCCAGCCTCAGTCCCGTTACCTCAAAGAAAATCGGCGAACTTGGCTACCCAATTAATGCAGAAGCGAGTCCCTACACCATCGAAGCATTAGTCGAAGCATTAGTGAAAGCAGAACAATGATTCCAAAACGTTATCAACAGATGCATCAGTCGCATCCTGAACTGATGGAGGCATACGAATCCTTTGGAAAAGCAGCCAAGGATGCGGGCCCGCTCTCCGCAAGAGAAATCGCACTCGTAAAACTGGCCGTCTCCTTGGGTGCGGGCTTGGAAGGAGCGTCTCACTCCCACTCCCGCAAAGCGTTGGAAGCAGGATGCCAACCAGAAGACCTAACGCATGTTGCTATCCTCACTGCACCCACCCTTGGCTTTCCTTCCATGATGCGATCAAAGTCGTGGGTTGAGTCGATCGTTTCTAAAAAGTCCGATCGTTAGCATCACCATGCATTCTATTCTGGGTGTCGTTTTGTGCGGCGGAAATTCGACTCGCATGGGACGCGACAAATCGACAATCCACCATCAGAATGGCCTGACATTCCTTGAACACGCCGTCGAAAGGCTAGGTCCCATCTGCGATGAGGTCTGCCTTGCCGGCAAATCGAATTCCGTGGCGGATCTAGTCGCATTGCCTGATCCCTTCCCAAATCAAGGCCCTATCTTTGGCGTGCTGCAGGCCCTCGACTATGCAAATGACCACACGACCGGAAAAACCAAACATCAGGCATGCTTGATCACACCTGTGGATATGCCACATGTCACCACGGATGATCTGCGCAAACTAATACTCAGCTGGCAAATCAAAAACAGCCTGACTTATGCGATCAGTGGGCCAAAATGCAAACCGCAACCATTGGTGGGGATCTACCCCGTTCACTTCTTGGAGGCGCTTACGGTACACGCAAAAACGGACTCCAGCCTGACCCGTTGGATCGAAAAACAGGATGCAACTCAAATCGAATTGGATGAGGCACATTGCCTAAACATCAATCGCCCCGACGACCTGGCCGAAATCTAAAGAGCGGTCTCCTTCACTGCGTGTACTCTCGACGCATACACGTTTCAGCGACGATTTCATTGCCTGCGAAATTGAAGTATCCCGGGACCCAGCTCACTGAATTGATCCCAACGCGGACTCGAACAGTAACCGTGGCACCGGGTTCAGTCGATTCGAGTGAAGCTGGCTCGGTTTCAATAACCGACTCGTCTATGTCCAGTATCATCAGTTCATCGCGTATCCGCTGTGTTACATCTGCAATGTCGGCATTTGGCCGAACAGCTACACGTGCGCCTTCCCGCGTTGCATGGGTCAAGGTCTGCTTAACAAGCATCAACCGTCCAACTTCAATCAGGCCGAAGGTAAACAGAATCATCAAAGGTGCAATCATCGCAAACTCGACGGCTGAAGTCCCACGCCTTCCAAGAAAAAAACGTCTAACCAATAATTTTTTCATCGTGGAACTCCTCATTCATAACACTCGATATCGGGACTATTCAACAAGCATTACTGGTGTGAACAAATGACTTGTTGTGTGAGTACCTGACCAATCAACTTTGATACCTCGTCCAATCACCTTTGCGGGTTGCACGACGACTCGTTTCTGACTTTTCTTTCCAGTCAGCTTTACGTCCAGAATTCGAACACCCTCAAACTTCACGATTGTGAAGGTTGCATTATTCCCTTGACCAGAAACCTCAGTGAAAATCGGAACGATCCGCTTCTTACCAATCAATGCTGCCAATTCATCTTTGATCCCCGCACTGATCCCTGTATCACCATTGAGATGCAACTCTCCGTTTACGTCAAACAGGAGAGGTTTTCCCAAGTCAACGAAGTCTTGGCGAGAAATTCCGTGCAATATCTGTCGTGATAAATCACTTGTGCTGTTATTTGAGTCTCCAATATCCACCGTTCCGCGATTACCGGGTGCCCCGGTGCCCTTGGGGTAAAGATCGGTCTCAAACACACCATCACTTCCACTCACGACCTGCCCGTCTTTCATTTGGTAATTGTCCACTGTGCTAGCAGCAACGGCTGCCTCCCAGCTTTCAAGATCGAGGGCAATCGGTAAAATCCCCCTCGTTTCGAAAACACTGGGTGGTTCAATGAACCCATCAACTGAATTGAGCATCGCTGCGACAGCAGTCGCTTGCATCGCCTGACTTCCACGACCTGTCAGGGCTGCAAATAGAAGGGGTAATTCTGAGTTCGCACCTGCACCTCGGTGTAAGGTCACGCGAACTGCGTTGGCCTGACTAATGCTGGAATCGGTCCACCCATCTACAGGATGGTAATTCCCAAGCTCCACATCGTCGTGTCTCAGCAACGGTGAGATATCGCCCACAACATTCTTGGAAGCAATGACATTCGCGGAATTGACAACAAGCATCGGTAAGGTGGAATCCAACTCCTCGCCTGTGTCCTGTTGTACAAACACCTCCCAACAACCAGCCATGGCGGCGGCATCTGCCGACCTCCTCAACTGAGTTTCGGCAACATGGATGTAACCAAAGTCGATCGTGATTGCTGTGAGTGTCGCCAACGCTACCAACAGAAAAACCCCCAGAATCGCGGCTGCCCCGCGATGCAATCTCTGTGTTGGTAGACGCAACAACCCACCCCAGAACACACCCCTTTGCGACTTACATTTCGACATAGCGTATACTCCGAACGAATATGGGAACGCGAAGCAAGAACAGTCGAGTTCTAGGATCTAAAGGCTCTGATCCACGACGGTAACTGCGACATGTCCATTCGTATAAAACAGTCGCACCACCTTAAGCGTGACTCGAGAAACCCGATTTTTCCCGAAACCGATGTCCACAGCATCCATGCTTTGCTGGTATCGATATTGAGACAGATCTTTGACCGGACTGGGTACCATCTGCACTAAATAATCAGGACCGCCAAAGCTGCTCCATTCACGACCGTATCCATCACGGACAGCAAACATCGCTCGATTTTCGATCACCGCCATGACGCTGGTCCAACGAATCACATCATTGCTGATCGCCAGATTTTTCCTCGTTTTACTGCGAGCGTCATCCACGATTTGGTCATCATTCACTGCTGCAACGTGGAACCCACCGCTGGAATAATGATCAGCCGCGTGATAATTCAATTGCAGCTGGAAGTAAGTTCCCTCCGAATAGTGACTTGGAGAGGTAAAAAAAGTGACCTGAGGAGAATTGTTTGAGGGATCGGGTTCGTTAACCACCAACTCCCAGTCCTCTTCGACTTTGTAGACGGTTGGCTCTTCTGCCAACAAGACTTTTTCCTGTAGGTCTCCGCACAGCCCCAATGCACTCCCAAACAAGATCGCACCAATCAATGCGAAACTCGGTGGGCGCAGCACCAAACGAACGCGATACATCATCGGAACACTCCCAAACAAATGTGACTTGAAGGTCACTTCTTCACATCAACCGTTCGGTGGTCTGGCGATCCGTTAACAAACGGACCCATGACTTTGCGTCCCACACTTACATGTGGTTTGCCTTTATCGTGGAAAATAAAGTGGGTAGCGGGAGAACATGAAAAAGTTGACTAGGCTTTCTAAACCTTACGCCAACTTTACCACCGGGGGGTGACTATCCTCCATAATCAGTATTCCAGTCAGGGGACAAATTCGCATTGTGCTTAATGCAACGCTTGTACCGATTGGCAGTATTCCTTAAGTTCCGCATCGCCAATGTTTAATCCTGTCGCATTCCCGACCAGACCGAACGCCCTAGCCATGAAATTTGAATTCCCCAACGACGCTCTACTAGCGCTTTCAGAAAAGCTACACCTGATGGCAACCGAGTCGCTTGATAGTTCTCACCAAGGTCGAGTCTTAGCAAGCAGCGTGATCGCTGATCGAGACAGCCCTGCGGCAGATGTATCCGCGATGGATGGCTACGCCATTCGCATGACGCAGGCAAGCCAGACAACAACCTTACCGATCTTGGGTGAATCCGCAGCAGGTTCCGCAGCTCCGGAGATGCCGTCAGATGGCGTTTTAAGGATTTTCACGGGTGCAATTGTGCCCGAAGGTTGTGATGCGGTTGTCAAACGTGAAGACACTGAGGAATTAGGGTCGAAGATTCGCCTTACTTTAGACCCAACTCAAATAACCAAAGGCCAACACATTCGTCGTGCTGGGGAAAATGCTTCGAAGGGCTCAACGGTTCTCCAACCCGGTATCGAAATCAATGGCGCGCACAAAGCCACCATGGCTAACTTTGGATGCTCAATGGTCAATACGTACCGGCCTGTTCGAGTCACCATTCTAACCACAGGCGATGAGGTCGGAAATTTCCAACAGAAAACACCCAAACCATGGCAACTCCGGAATAGTAATCGCGCAGCAATCGCCACACTATTAGCAGCGCGAAATTGGATTTCTATTTCCTCAGTCGAGCACTGCATCGACGACCGAAAGCAACTACTCGAGACTCTCGCCGATCGCCTGAACACGTCCGACGCCATCTTTATGACAGGTGGCGTCTCCATGGGAGACTACGACTATGTACCAGAAGTCATCAAGGATCTAGGTGGCGATACTGTTTTTCACGGCTTACCCATTCGGCCGGGTAAACCCGTCCTTGGTGCCGCAACGGAAAGCGGAAAACTGTTGTTGGGATTACCAGGTAATCCGGTGAGCGCGACCATTGGATGCCAACGACTGGGAATTCCGCTACTTGCCTACATGGCGGGTAAAAGTAACTGGCTACCTAAAGTACCCGTAGTAAGGCTGCGAAACGGGGGGACAAAATCCATTCCGTTGACATGGCTACGTCTGGTAAAACTATTGGACAACGGTGTAGCTGAACCAGTCATCACACAAGGTTCCGGAGACCTGGTTTCTCTTGGCAATAGTGATGGCTTTATCGAGGTTCCTCCCCGAGAGACTGGTGAAGGACCTTGGCCATTTTATTCCTGGTGAGCCAAAAAACTGTGCACCCGCCATTCCTTAAATTAACCAGAGACACAGAACTACAGTAACATGTCCAATGGAACAACGCTTACCTGCTGTTAAACCACGATAGCCAAATGAGCAACAAGCAAATTTTTCAATACCGTTTGCTCGCGAGGCAATTTCTCGCTGTCACCCTGAAGTCATGACACTGGATTCCATCAATCCCTATCGGCCATCTGTCGCGATATCTGAGAAAAATCTAGATGTAGTGCCCGAGATACAATTCCGCCTGACACACCGCATTCTCAGGTACAGTGAATCCAAGTATTTAATCCGTTCGCACTCGAGCCGTTTAATGCTCGGTTCTATGTTGATCATCACTCTAAGTACTGTGATTTTCTTCGTCGCAATGTACTTCGGTGCGCTCTCTTTCTTTACCGCACTCATCGGAACCATGGCTGCAGCATCGGCTATCTATCTGGCTTTGGTGCACCACGCCAAAATTGAAATTCGCCAAAACCTGGAAGCATATGGGATGGAAGATGGAGCTGCATGCTCGATCACGATGAACAACGGGGCTGTCATCATCAATACTCCCACGGGTACTTACCAGTGGCCCGCTGACAAACTTAGGACCTACAGAACGCAGAAAGGTCAACTACTTCTGCCGCGAGAGCCTCTTTTCTTGATCATTCCGAAGGTGAATGAATCTACCCGTGGCGAGTACAAAGAATTGATCAAAACGATCAAAAGCAAAGCACGCTAATGTTTAAAGATACAATCATGGACTAGTCGAGTTTGCGGAACTTGGCGTCAAGCGAGAATATCGGTTGCGATGCTGCCATGAACATCAGTCAGACGAAAATCACGACCCGCATACCGATACGTCAATTGCTCATGATCAAGTCCCATTAAATGCAGAATGGTTGCGTGCCAGTCGTGGATGTGACACTTGTTCTCGACGGCTTCATAACCATGCTCATCCGTTGATCCATAGCTGTACCCGCCCTTTACACCTCCGCCAGCCATCCATGTGGTATAGCCTTTATTGTTGTGATTACGACCATCTCCTCCCTGTGCTGCTGGTGTCCGTCCGAACTCCCCACCCCAAATCACCAAGGTGTCCTTCAACAAGCCACGCTGTTTCAAGTCTCGTAAGAGTCCGGCAATGGGCAGATCACAGGCTTCGGCACGAGCTTTGTGATCGGTTGTCAAATTCACATGCTGATCCCAATTGCCGTGTGTGATCTCAACGAATCGCACCCCCGCCTCCACAAAGCGTCGTGCCAACAGGCATTGCTTGCCAAAATTGGACGTTGCAGTTTGATTGACTCCATACATGTCGAGCGTCTTTTCGCTCTCCCCCGAGGTGTCCATTAACTGCGGCATTGCATCCTGCATTCGAAATGCAAGTTCGTACGATTCGATCACACCCTCAACACCAGGATGATATTGCTCACGTTGCAACTTTCCCCGATTCAATGACTGTATGTAATCTAATTGCCTTCGTTGCTGACTATCGGAGAGCTTCGGATTTTTGATATCAGGAATAGATTCCCCTCCCCCCTCTCTCGAGAAACGCGGGAGACTGCGTCCGCTGCGGCCGACCTTAGTACCGCCATAAATGGCGGGCAAGAAGGAACTGCCATAATTCCGCGACGTTCCTGATGGCGGACTTAATGATACAAATCCAGGCAAACTGTCGTTCTCTGTTCCGAGCCCATAGAGCGTCCAAGCGCCCAATGAGGGGCGAATGAACTGCGCCGTTCCTGTATGCATCTGCGTCATGGCGCCCGGGTGCACTGGCTGATCACATTGCATGGAGCGGATCAGGCAGAGGTCATCAGCCTGTTTTGCGACCTCAGGAAAAACATCAGAAATCCACAATCCACTACCACCCCGTTGCCGGAATTGCCAAGGGGATTTGAGCAACGAACCACCATATTTACCGCGTTTCCCATGATCCTTGGCCAACTGGGGTTTGTAATCGAAGGTATCAACATGGGAGGGTCCCCCCTGCATGCACAGGAAGATCACCCGCTTGGCTCTCGGAGCAAAGTGCGGTGATTTCGGTGAGAGCAGATTAAGGTCGCTTTCTCCCTCCGCATTTGCACGGTTTGCCAAGCCAGCGAAAGCAAGATAGCCGAATCCGGCAGAAACAGTTTTCAGCAAATTTCGACGAGAATGCATCAGAATGATCCAAAGGCGTTTCCAGAAAAGGGCTTCTACGCGAGCCCTCAAAGTCGCATCAGTCGATGTAACGAAATTCGGCAGATGCAAATAAACTCTGACACAAGATCGATAGAGTGGAATCACTCAAAGAACGTGCCTGCCCCCCGAACGATCTCACAAGTCTCTCAGTTGCCCGTCGTTCACCCGACGTAGGTGACCGGCCATAAGCAAGCACGAACATGAAATCAATTTGATCGTTCACATTTCCACCACTCCGTTTTACTCGGTTCGCAAACCCATTACTTTGCCGGATCACAAAGGGATTATTCATCATGTACAACGCCTGATTCGCCGTATTGGATGCCTCCCGTACTCCGGTCACTGTGCTGGCATCAGCGAAGTCAAAAACATCCATTGAGCGTGGCGTCTGATCACGAACGATTGGCAAATAAACACTTCGGTACTTCGCATTTTCCATATCCAGGCCACCACCGATCTGGGCAGTTGCTTCACGAAAAGCAGACTCAAACATTGCCTTTTGCCTGCTTGTCGCTCCTTCCATGATGAACCGCCCATTACGCTGCCCCATGGGCAGATTCCCACGGCCTCGCTGAACACCATTTCGCAAATTTGAATTCATTGGTTGCTCCCGCGATCCTAGACCAGGTCGCCCCATTCCTTTGCGGAAATCATTCGACCGGATATTGCCACGCGAATTCGAGCGGCTTCCATTGCCACCCGCCACAGATCGGTTCTCCCGCTGTAAAGCATCCATCACATTTTTCTTTGCCAACTCAAACACTTCTCTCGCTTTTGCTCTCGCATCTCCAAGCGAACCATCTCGAACTCGTACATAGCCCGCCTTCGCCACCTCGGAACCTCGAGGACGCTTCAAATCAATCTCTCCACTGATGCTCAACATTGCATCGCGTATCGCCTCCGCATCCAGTCGCCGAGAATTAGCACGCCACAGCAGGGCATTTTCAGGATCATACTCATGGTGATGAGCATCGTAAGCAGTACTCATACGATAGACGCGTGAGGTTGCGATCTGACGTATCAAACTTTTGACGGACCAACCAGATTCCATGAATTCCACCGCTAAATGGTCAAGCAAAGCTGGATGACTGGGCGGCTGTCCCGTCACACCGAAATTTTCAGTCGAAGTTACAATGCCTTGCCCAATCATATGTTGCCAAATGCGATTGACCATCACACGCGCTGTCAGTGGATTCTGTTCACTGCCAAGCCAGTTCGCAAACTCAAGGCGACCACTTGATCGACTATCAATGCGAACAGGCGTAGAACACAGTACCTGTGGAAACCCCCGCGGAACCGTCTGTGCAGGTTGATCTATTTCACCCCGAACCAGAAGCTTCACATCACGCGGCTCACTATTTTCCTGAACCCCCATGCAATAACTGTGTGGATCTCCATTTTCATCAACCACTGCGAGCTTGGTGGACAAGGTTGCAAGACGATTCGCTGTTTGCAATCGATTACGCACCGCATCCCGAGCTTCAATTTTTCCCGACGCACGATCCCGGCGTGACTGAGACGCCTCCTCCATGGTGGAAGTAATCTCCGAACGAAGATCCTCCAATTCCTTGGCGGTATAGGTTGGGTCGTAAGGGTTGGGGTCATCAATGGGCAACAGCAGCAAACTGCTATTTCTTCTCGCCTGTGCAGTGCTAAAAGTTCCAAATTCAGATGGAGGTGATCCCCAATAGGTACTCGAATTCGCAAACACACCAGCCAGTGCGTAATAATCGGTTTGCGGAATCGCATCGAATTTATGATCATGGCAACGTGCACATGCCACCGAAGTCCCCAGAAAAACTCTTGTGGTGGCATCAATCTGTTCGTCAATCTGATCTGCTGCAAACTGAACCCGATTTTGCTCATTCAAGTTTTTGGGCCCCATTGCCAGGAACGTTGTGGCCACAAGATTTGAAGCCCACTGCTCATCACTCCTCGCAGGCAACAAATCTCCTGCAATCTGTTCCCTGACAAACTGGTTGAATGGTTTATCTGCGTTAAACGAATCAATGACGTAGTCGCGATAGCGCCACGCATGGGGATAAGTCTGATTTACCTCGCGGCCTGTCGATTCCGCAAACCGGGCAACATCAAGCCAGTGTCGTCCCCAACGCTCACCAAATTGTTCGTATCTCAACAGTTGATCAACAACATGATTGATCGCCTGCTCCGGGCTCGATTGCCATTTGGCCTCAAAGTATTCAACTTGCTGCAGTGTCGGCGGCAAACCGATCAGATCAAAGCAAAGTCGACGCAACACCCGGTACGCCTCTGCATCCTGTGCAGGCTCAATACCAGCCTGCTCCAAGTTAGCGAGGATGAAACGATCAATGGATGTTGCTGGCCACTCCTCATCACTGACAGTTGGAGGTTGCTGCTGTCGGGGATTTTGATAAGCCCAAAATGTGTCACGAGCGTTACCAATGTCTTCGCTGCTGATTTTGGATTGAATCTGCGAAATCTGATTTTTACGTGGATCCGGAGCACCCATCTCAATCCACTCTCGAAAATCATTGATAACACTATCCGAAAGTTTTCGCTTCGGTGGCATGACAAAATCTTGATGCACCATCGCATTGAAAAGCAGACTCTCTTCAAGATTACCGGGCACAATCGCGGGGCCACTGCTACCCCCGATCAACATGAGTTCCTTCGTATCAAGCCGCAGACCGCCGCGAACGTTACCGGATTGATTCGAGTGACACCCGTAACACTCCCTGATCAGCACTGGCCGAATTTTGGCTTCGAAAAACTTCAGCTCATCGGACGTCAGTTGCTGTCCGTAAATCGGTACGACAGGAAACGCGAGAAGAATTAGCAGAACTGGGCGTAAGGAAATCATGGCTGGCATCCAATATTATCGACCTGAGACAGACGGAAGCTCGATCGAAAAGTACCTCAGAATAACGGAATAGGACGACTTGATTGGGCTATGTTCGGTTCTGAGCGGACCCCTCCATAACGTTCGCCTGGCTCTGAGACACCACTTTGACCTCGAGCCCGCTTTTTCGGAGACTTCACGGCAGGTTGCCCCTCAAACTTGTTCAATTTTTCAGAAGAATATTCTGCTGATTTCGGCTCTCTCGCACGCTCATTCTTGGATTGACTTCGTGCACTGCCGGATTCTGGACCTCCCCGAACCGCCTCCGGTCTGCCCTTCCCTGCTCTGCTCTGTCCAATTCTTCCCTGACCTACTTTGGCTTTTTGCAACCACTCCCTCATGCCATCAAACATCACAGTCAGCTCACGCACATTCAGCATGCCATCCCCATCAGTGTCAAATTCTGAGAGCATTTTCGATGCAATATCTCGGGGTTCTCTTGCCGGTGCCACCCCGTTTTTGCTGCGTGGGCTGCGGTGTTCCCCTCGTTGAAGCTTTTCCACGGCGTGAACCCTTGGTGCCCAAAGTCCGGTTATCAGACACGCTGCTGCCGTGATGCAGATTTTCATGAGATGACTCTTTTGTTCCGATAACGCGTCCTGACTGACCAGCCCAATGTTAGGAAAACGGAAGATTGCATCCTTGAGGACAGAGAATCCTAAACTTTCTCACAATTATCAGTTTCTATGATATGCGATGTTATTTCCACCAATTTAAGTGCGAAACCTGACACGATTTCGCGGCATTAATCAGTCGCAGATGTACCTGTCTTTTCTTCTAATCTTGGGTGGCACCTTCTATGTCCGATAGCTCAATTGGCGTCGAAACCGGGCTCACAGCACGAATGAGGCAGGGAAACAAGGATGCGCTTGCGACCCTCTTTTCTGACTACCGGGAGCGTCTTCGCCGCATTATCCAATTTCGCATTGACTACCGAATTGCAGCGAGAGTTTCAGATTCAGATATTTTGCAGGATACCTACATTGCCGCAGCAAAACGGCTCCCACACTTTTCACACCAAACAGAAATGTCTGCATTTCTCTGGCTTCGTCTACTGGCGAAACAGCAGCTAGTGGATATCCATCGGCAGCATTTAATGGCAGAGAAAAGAGATGCCCGAAAAGAGATGGGTCTCCAGCCCTACCAGGCATCCGCGCAGACTTCCATGGCTCTGGCTGTCCAGTTGGCTGGATCAATCACCGCAGCCAGTGAAGTTGTCGCACGGGCTGAAACGATCGCCTTTTTGGAATCATCGTTGAATGAAATGGATGAGACCGATCGTGAGGTAATTGCGCTGCGGCACTTTGAAGAACTAACAAATATTGAAACTGCCAGTGTTTTGAATCTGCAACCCTCGGCAGCGAGTAAACGCTACCTCAGGGCAATGAGTCGTCTTTCTCAACTGATGTCCAAATTTGAGGACTCACAACCTAGAGGCGAAGCATGACACTCGATGATCAGACTCCCCATGACAGCGAGGCAAAACCAGATCAATCGCCGGCTCCAACCAAGGCGGACCACTTCAATCTCGATAAAATTGGAGAACAGTTCACTGAAGCGATACGAGGAGGTGCCTACCCGAACATCAATGTGTACCTAAAAATGTATCCAGAGAATGCCGATGAGATACGTGAACTACTGGAATCCATCTCACTCATCGAGACATTCAAGCAGTCAAAGCATGCGGTATCTGATCCATCCGCAAGGCACACCACTTTTACAGAACTCGACGATTACAAAGTCATTCGTGAAATTGGGCGTGGAGGGATGGGTATCGTATTTGAAGCTATCCATGAACCACTCAGCCGCAAAGTAGCGATCAAAGTTCTGGCGAACAATCTTCTTGGTGAATCCAAGCATCTGATAAGGTTTCGTCGAGAGGCACGCGCCGCTGCGAAACTGCGACACACTAACATTGTTCCGGTGTTCGGTTTGGGCACGAGTGGTGAGCATCACTACTACGTCATGGACTACATCGATGGGATGAGCTTGCATCAATGGCTGACGTCTCTTGACCAAGATCGGTCCCCCGCCGCTCCAACCGTCGACTTTTACTCTGCCAACACATTTTCTGGCGCAAACACTGACGAAGCAATTGCAGAAGATGCTTTACAGCAACCTGGTGTAGACTCACCAACGGTTCAAGACACGCAAAGGTACCAGCGTTGGGTTGCAGGCTTGGGCATATCTGCAGCTGATGCATTGCACTATGCGCACTCACAGGGCGTGTTACATCGTGACATCAAACCTTCGAACCTGCTGCTCGATAGAAGTAACATACTCTGGATTGCTGATTTTGGCTTAGCAAAACTTGCCGAGCAAAATGCGGTCACAGCAACGGGCGATATCGTCGGCACTCCTCAATACATGCCACCTGAATCATTTGAAGGTGAATATGACATACGTAGTGAGGTCTACGCGCTGGGGCTAACACTCTATGAGCTGCTAACCCTAAAGCCGGCCATTGAAGGCAATGGCACGGCAGACATTATCCGCAAAGCCACCCGTGGTGTGACGGTACGACCTCGTAAATTAAATCCCGACATTGCGCAAGACTTGGAAACAATTCTACTGAAGGCTTTGTCGCATGATCCGGAGGATCGCTACACAAACGCTGAAGAACTGCGGGAGGATCTGAATTATTTTCTAACAGATCGTCCCATTGCGGCTCGAAAAACCAATCCCATAGAACGGATGATTCGCTGGTCCCGTCGTGAGCCCAAAGTTGCTGCCCTCACGATTACTACTTTCTTATTACTGGGCGCTCTTGCCAGTGTCTCCGCATTTGGCTTCTGGCAGACCAAGCAGGCACTTAACCAAGCGAAGGCCTCCGAACAAGATTCGATTAAGTCACTTGCATTAGAAACGGCTGCAAAAAATGAAGCAGATGCACAAAAAACACTTGCAGAGAAGAACCTGCAGGTCGCCGTGAAAGCACTCAATGAAGTGATGGAGAATATATCCCGCCGTGGAATTGAAACAGGTGCGGAATTCCTGGCAGAAGTGACCGATACAACCTCTCCAAATGTCTCTGCCGAAGATGCCGAATTGCTTAATTCTCTACTGGGCTTCTTTGATGAACTGGGGCGTAACAACAGCAAGGATCTACTTGCTGAGTCCGCGATTGCAGCCAAATATGCGGGGGAGATTTGCATGAGGCTGGGTGACTTACACAAAGCAGAACTAGCCTTCAGTGAATCGCTTAACAGAACTCGCGAACTCGCAGCATGTGACCCGGATGAAACAGCACATATCGTTGCACAAGCTGCCATTCTGAATAAATTGGCCCTCATTACCGGTCTGCGTGGAAGACTTAAACAAGCAGACGCCATCTTTTTCAGAACCAAACGTTTATTGCAATCTTGCCCTGATGTCATGGCCACTGCAGAAGGACGTTTCCATTATGCGATTGCACACCGACTGGTGGCATCACATGCAACACGAATTGGAATTGATGAACCAAGTCCATACCAGGGCGCAGGTCGGACTTGGCTAGCACGAAGACTGCGTCTGACCGAACCCAAGCCAGGGATCGACAGTGCCAATGCCGTGCTTCGAGAAGCCATTGACGTTTTAACCAGATTAACCAACGAACACCCTGAGAATCAGCACTATCAGGTAGAACTTGCGAGAGCCTATCGAGACAAGGCAGTGACCGCTTCACTTGCCCGACGCCGGACCGAAGCAGAAAATTCAATTCAGCGATCAATTGCTTTATTTCGCGAATTGCTCTCTGCAAATCCCACCTTGGATGCGATCCGATATGAGCTTGCATTAACGCTCTGCAGCACTGCAACTTTCAACATGGATCAGGTCCGCCGATCAGTTGAGGCACATGAACTGTGCCAAAAACTGTTGGAAACGTCACCCCACCTGCCTCATGTAAAGGCACTGTATGCTTCCACGCTAGCAAATCTCGCCGAACGTCAAATGCGACTCGCAAAATATAAAACTGCCGAAGATACTTGGAAAGAAGTTCTTCAAATCTATGAGTCCCTGATCCAAACCTCACCCAATGTTCTCCTTTACAAACGTCGTCATAGCGACACGTTTGAATCACTTGCGGAATTGAAAGGAAAACAGGGCGACCGCAATGCTGCACAGGCGTATCTGGAACAAGCCATCGAAGGTCTGCGACGCGCCATCAAACGCAGCCCTGACTCACCTGTAATGCGTCTGCAACTGAATCGATTGATTCAACGTGCACGCCGCCAAGCCAATGCAGAAAAAACAATCGGGTCCGAACGTGTGGATGAAGAATAAAGGCCACCTGCCCATGATTGTTTCCAGCCTGCCAGCCCTCGAGGTCGCCGTGACCGCCGCCTGCACAAGATGAAAGTCATTTGCCACGCCCACGAACTCGCCCAAATCACTAGCAAGTGTGAACACCTGCTGAGCTCGTTAGCGAAACCAGAATTCAAGGATATCCTCAACACGCTCTTCTTCCAGCATTTCATGCGCGACCAACTCGTCGGACAGTGCCGCAATGGCTGCCCAAACTCGATCCAGTTGCACTTGTCGCCTCAGCTCCACCATGATCTTTTCCAATGCCGCCATGCGTTGCCTCTCATCAGCCCACATCGGTGTTGCTGTTCGCCAAGCCTGCGCCCAGTCGTGCTGCCAAGGCCCGTAGAACGCGGGGTGAAAGGGTTCGTCTCGATAGACCATCTCGGCTACTGGGCCAGCGAGTATTGTTAAGATCTCTCGTTTTCGCTGCCAATCAAGATCAGGATCAACCCGTCCCCACTGAATACGACACTCCCCAAAACGAGCTGGTAACCAATCATCTGCTTCACCACCAAGCTGCATACCCTGAACTGTCCCACCCAACGCATAGGCAATCACTGCATGCCCAGACTCATGGTAGGCAGTGAGCGTTTCATCATCCATCACTTTGTTGTCACCTGTGCTAAACTGCGTTTACCTGACAACATATTGAAACTAAGACTCAACGAAAACCTCGCCCTGTAAGGAAGAGTGACCAAGATGAAAGCGATGTTACTGACCGCGTACGAACAGATGGAAGTCACAGAAGTTAACGAGCCTGAAGTTGGACCAGATGATGTCCTGATTCAGGTAGAAGCTTGTGGCATTTGCGGCAGTGACATCCACGGATTTGACGGTAGCACTGGTCGAAGGATCCCACCCCTCGTCATGGGCCACGAGGCATCAGGAATTGTCGTGGGCACCGGTTCGAATGTATCAGATCTCCCGGATGGTACCCGCGTCACCTTTGATTCCATGGTTTCATGCGGACAATGTGACTTTTGCCGACAAGGAAGTGGAAATCTCTGCGACAACCGTATGGTACTAGGGGTCTCATGCGAAGAGTACCGCCGGCATGGTGCTTTTGCTGAGCGAATCAGTGTGCCACGAAGGATTGTCTACCAACTACCGGATAGCTTGCCCTTTGAAGAAGCTGCGCTTGTTGAAGCTGTTTCCGTAGCAGTTCACGCCGCTAATGTCACTCCGATCTCCCTCGGTGACACAGCTGTTGTTGTTGGCGCGGGCATGATCGGTTTATTGACTCTACAAGCAGCTCGCGCTGCGGGCGCTTCGCGTATCATCGCAATTGACTTGAATGAAAAACGCCTTGAGGTCGCAAAACAACTCGGCGCCGACGAAATCATACGGGGTGACCAGTGCAATGCTGCTGAGGTGATCATGAAGCTTACCAACGGTCGGGGTGCTGATATTGCATTTGAAGTCGTTGGTACGACACCGACGGTAAGAACAGCAATTGAATGTGTGCGAAAAGGCGGTAATGTGACGCTGGTGGGTAACGTCTCGCCAACCATTGACTTGCCGCTGCAATCAGTCGTAACAAGGGAAATCTCGCTGCATGGAACCTGTGGTTGCAACGGTGAGTACCCAGAATGCATCGATTTAATGAATCGAGGAATCATCAATGTCAAGCCGCTGATTACCGCCACAATCCCACTTAGCGATGGTCCCAAGTGGTTCGAGAGACTTCATGCAGGTGACCCGGATCAGATGAAGGTCGTTGTGCAACCCCGCCAAACATAATTCCCGTTCATATCCGTTTGGAAACAAAAGACGAGCTGTGTTGTTCAGATCAAACAACTTCAAGATCAGATTTAACAAGGACAACACTACTGTTGCCCGATTGAAAAATGATGTCATCCATAAAGCTTGTCATCAACACGAAACCACGACACTGCTCGATTTCAAACGACTCCGCAGTCCCCGGTGCTGGGGTCAAGCGAGTCAAGCGGCCGGGGCCATCATGTGATATGAAAAACCGCGTATCGACAGTACTTACAGAGACTCGCAACTGCACCTTTCTGTCACGGTATGGATGAACAGCAGCTCGGTCTCGCACCTCATCGTTGTTGCGTGAATCCTCTGTGAACATGCGACTGACGACTGGATCTTCTTCCTTGATCTCCAAATTTCCATAGCACATAGCATTGAACAAGGCGCTCGATAGAGCCGCCCCGACACGTATCCTCTGAACGGTGGAAAGACCAGTGGCAGCGGCCAATGTCTGCACGACGTACAAGACCGCGGGCTCGATCGCTGCGATGTCATTGGGTAATTCAATGCTGAATTCCGGGTTCTCTAAATGCCCGGAAAAGTGTTGGAAAATTGCGTTGACCTCAACCATCGACAAGGTTTGACGCACAACATGATTCAGCAATTTCTGCAAGGAATTCTTGGGCACAAAGTTCACTGCACCAACAGCTAACGCGTCAACAGCTAACCCCTCTGAACCTCTCGCGGTCACGACAATACAGGGCAGATCGGGATCTTCCCCGACAACTTTCTCAACCAATTCGCACCCATTCAACTTGGGCATATGCAAATCGGTCACCAACAAGTCAGGTCGCGATGCTTGAAACGCCTCCCAGGCCAATTGCCCATCAACCACACAATCCACACGATGACCGTCCTGCTCCAACAAAGCACGCATTAACGCGGTATGCGTTGAACTGTCTTCGGCTAGCAGAATTGTCGCCATGGAATCCCTTTACCGTCCCTAACCACCCTATCTGACAATCTCAACATACTGCCGATTCATCTTGTACATCATATTGTACAGGCTGTGGTGTTTCAGCTTCTTTTTTCCAGATGAAATATCAGCATTACAAATTCCAAAAAAAATTGCCAAACTATCCATAAATGAAAGACTTACTTTTTGCTATTCACCCGAACGTCCATCAACTGCTAGACCCAACCACAACAGATGTGGATTCATCGTGCAGAAACTTGCATGTCACGACGATCATCAAAATCTGGCCCGTATCGTCTGCAAATCGGAATAGGACATCTGATTTGAAACATGCGTACTTCAATCGTTTGCCAAAAGCGAAAATACAAACCATACGCGTCGCCACAACATTTAATTCTTCAGAGTACCCTGATGCCGTACTTCCGTGTTCATGACAGTCACAAATTGATTCTGACCAACTATAAAGTCATGTTCTCGTCATTCTCTGACACCAACAACTTCACCAAAATCAAACGGTACCAAGCGCACTTTCTGTTGCAGCAAGATCGCACACAAGTACATTTCACTGTTCGCGATCCCTATCGAAAAACTATGTCGCTGTACAAAGACAAGTTTCAGTGGACACCGCTGAATGCGGACCTCACTAAACCAGTTAAATGGGAAAAACCACAGCGAATTTTCTTTCCCTTCATGGGACTTTCAACCAAACGAGACAGTGACCAAAAGATTCAGGAGACTCTGGTCAATACGTCGTTTGATGAGTTCGTTGAACTATTGGCACAGTGCTATTGGCACGATGAGCACAGCCAACCTCAGCACTGGATTCTTGATCACCCGCGTTATGTGCTCTTCAGAAAACTTCATTTGAACCCGAATCGGCTTACCCTTTATAAAATGGAAGAGCCTGAGGAACTCGATGCCTTTGCACTGTCGACTGGCTTTGACAATAGCAAACGCGTCAATAGCACTGCTCAGATCACTACCCCCAAAGCACTCAGTCCCGAATCAATCAAGACCATCAACAATATCTATAAAAAAGATTTTGCTGACTACGGTTACCAGATGCGTTAAATGCGATGAACCACACGTACAGACGAGTGACCAAAGCGAGTCGAGCAAGCGGTCAAACCATTTACCTGTGCACCGTCAAATAACGCGTTTTCACAAAGCTCTAGGCTCGGAAAAACCAGGCAAGTCTGGCTCGAGGAAGTATCCAACTCCGGACTGACGAAGACAGTCAGCCTGCGACTGAGACGCGGGCGTTAATTCTTGACGGACAATGTCATCCGCCGCTTTGTCATCAGAGCTAGAACCGTGAGATTGACTCTTCCTGGTCTTAATGAAGTCAGAAATTGACCGCGATGTTGCCTGCGCCGGAGAAGAAACTCGAAGCATCTTCCTTACTCCATTTAGCCGTTCCAATGAAACCAACGCGGCTTGCCTTGCCAAATCTTGATGCTCAGAATTCACTAACTCAGCAAGTGCCATAACCTCAACTTCGAATTTTGCCAACTCATCCAACAAACGTTGCTCAGACTCACTCTGGTTCGTTTGCCCCCTCTTCAATTCAAATTCCCGATTTAACCCGGACAGATTCTGCCGGCCACTGGAATGTTCATTGTCATCATAACGAGCAAGCGTCTCAGTTCGGTCCACTTGAATCGCCCTTGGCGCCTCGATCCCAAGCTGGACTTTTGACTTCTTCAACTGAATGACCCGAACACAGACGTTCAGATCGCGAAATTCTATCGACTCGCCTTCTTTCCTTGACAACACCAACATTTGAACACCTCCCTATTCACAGACCTAGCCAACGCGAGACAACCTAACGCCGCCAGGTACTAAACACAAGTTCAGTATTTGCATTTTTTTGATGTGAATTGCAAGCAATTATGCTCATTTCGTTCACCACTCACCCAAACGTTGATTCCACAACGAACAACAGAAATCACCTGCAGTCTTTATCCTCGCAGCTCAGACTGCGGTGAACATCGACCAGCCTTAGTGGTCGTGATTCCTACACAAGCACGGAGCTTCATTCAGGGATGCTTGTCAAACCAGGCCATGGTCGCGGAAGCAATGCCCTCATGTCCGCCGTCAAAAATAGTCAGTCGCGCTTTTCCACTGTAACGTCGCAAAAAATACTTTCGATTGAAAGTTGGATCGAAGCCTTCATCACCTGCTCTCGCCGGTTCCAACTTTCCGGGCCGTGACAATTGCGACATTTCGATCTCAGTGACTGGCTGGTCACCCCTCGCTTCCGCGATTCGATTAAAGACGTTGATTGAATGGCTGATAGGAACGCTTCCTTCATGCCCATCCTTGAGCCCGGCGCTGATGTCGAGCGCTACGTCACGCGCGTCTGCCGCATATGTGATGGGACTGCGAGCTTGATACTGCGAATCTACCTCCAACGAGAAACCGGGAGGTCCGCCACAACACTGTTCGATCATTTTGCCGTACTTGGTCTCACGGTGCCGTGCATGCCACTCTGCGAGATCACTGATGCCAACCCATGCGCTTGCAGCTCGCCACAACTTGGGATTTCTTGCAGCCATCAACATTGTCATATGGCCACCGCCCGATGTCCCTGTCAAATAAATTCTGTCTGCATCGACTTGATAGTGCTCAGTAACCCACGCAATTGCATCAAGAATGTCCTGCTGGGCCAACCTTGATCCACATGCTTGCGGGCTACGATTGACACCACGAAAATTCGGAAACAGATAAATCCAACCTCTGCCATGCACAAGTTTCTCGAGTTCATTACGCTGCGATAAATCCGCGCTCCAAGAATGAAGGCTGACAACCAAAGGAACAGGTTTGTGCAACTGGTTACCTGAGGAGGGAGCAATCAGAATCGCTTCCTGAATACTGTCGTCCATTGAGCTTTTGAATTGAATTCGCTCTCGCTGCATCGCCACCGCTGGCTCGTCCGCGCATACTTCAGTCCTACTTGAGACTGCAGATATTAAAATCGCAAATAAAAAGCAGAAGCCCGAAATACGAATCATAGAATTGGCCCATTTGAATAAGAAGATTTTGATTGCAACGAAAGCAAATCGAACAACACCTCGCAGCCTCGGCCATGCCATGCGTTAAGGCCAGGCATGGAGTCGACTTCAGAGACGCCTTTGTGTAATTCTGATTTATACCAAGATACGGAAGCCGGCAGCATCAAAAGTACTGTCAGAAGCTTTCCAGCCGGCTTCATCGCATTCCCTGTGAGCAGATCACTCTTCGTCAAACCCGTCTCCAAAATGACGCCTTTTGTATTATGCAAGCTCTCACTTCCAGATTTTTCGAGAATGAAAACGCTATTTGCATTGATCACAGCGTGATTATGGGTAAGTACCACAATGCCCTCCAACACTCTCTTTCGTAAGCCAGACTCGGCAGTCATACTCTTTGAATGGAATCAAGTTGGGAATGCTTAGGAGCGGTTAATGTGCGGAATAACAGGAGCAGTCTGGAGCGACCAGAAACAATCCATCGCTCCTGAAGTGCTTACCAGGATGACCAATGCCATCTCGCATCGTGGTCCTGACGATTCCCAAACGTGGATCGACACCTCCCAAAGGGACGCTTATGGCAATCACCTTGGTGTCGCCCTTGGTTTTCGACGCCTCAGCATCATCGATCTTGAGGGTGCACGGCAACCGATGTCCAACGAAGACGACACAGTTAAAATGGTCTTCAATGGTGAGATTTATAATTACCGGACGCTGCGAAGAAGGCTTGAGGGTCGCGGGCACCAGTTCGCAACAGATGGGGATGGTGAATCGATTCTGCACCTCTATGAGGACTATGGTGCCGACTGCTTCAACCATCTCAATGGCATGTTTGCAATTGGCATCTGGGATGCGAAGCGAACACGATTTGTGCTGGCACGCGATCGCGTTGGACAAAAACCTCTCTATTATGCGGTCAAAGATAACCGGCTTGTTTTCGGTAGCGAATTGAAATCGCTGGCGGCCGTCGAAGGGATCTGCGAGGAAATCGACCCCGCAGCGATTGATGAATTCTTGACTTATCAATACGTCCCTCATCCTGGAACCATCTGGAAAGGTGTTCGAAAACTAGCACCAGGGCACATGGCCATCTATGAAAATGGCCAATTGGCTGTCCATCGCTACTGGAATTTTGATCCTTCCGTAGAAAAACCGATTGACGGGGAAACTGCCTGCGAGCACCTCCGGGAACTGTTGACCGATTCTGTAAAAATACGAATGCAAAGTGATGTGCCACTGGGTGCATTCCTGTCGGGAGGAATCGATTCATCATTGATTACTGCGATTGCTAACGAGCACTGTGATTCATCGATCCGCACATTCAGCATCGGCTTTCCGGTTGCAGATTTTGACGAGACTGCTTACGCAGCTGAGGTTGCCAAACACCTCGGAACCCAACACCAAAGATTTGAGGTGATGCCCAGTGGGGTGGATGTAATTGACAAACTGGTATGGCATTACGACGAACCATTTGGTGATTCATCAGCTGTTCCAACGTGGTACCTCTCGGAACTCACAAAATCTGAAGTCACCGTGGCTCTCTCCGGTGACGGTGGGGATGAATTGTTTGCTGGATACGAGCGTTACCGTGCCTTATGGCTGAGCAATAAACTTCGAAGCCTATTTCCGGTTCACAAAATCCCAGGACTACAACTGATTCAAAAATTTCCTGACTCGAATCGCAGAAAATCGTTAGTGCGGCGTGGCAAGCGTTTTCTAGAAGCCTTGGACCAACCACCCGCAAGACGCTATTTGAACTGGCTCCAGATTTTCCCTGAATCGATAAGAGCTTCGATCTACACCGACAGTTTCCTCGAAGCATTGCCGGGTGATGATCCCTTTGACTTCCTAGACTCAGCATGGACACGAAGTGCGGGCCGAGATTTGGTCACGCGCGCCTCCACTGCGGATATCCTCTCCTACCTGCCCTGTGACCTTTGCACGAAAGTCGACATAGCATCCATGGCTCACGGCTTAGAAGTGCGACAACCGCTACTGGATCACCGAATTGTCGAGTTCGCGGCCTCGCTGCCAGTGGATCTGAAATTTCGTGGCAAGAGAGGCAAGCTGATCCTGCAGGATACATTCGGATCAATGATTCCCAAATCAATTTTCACGCGAAAGAAAATGGGGTTTGGGATACCGATTGCCAACTGGTTTCGAGATGAACTCAAGCCCATGGTACATGACACCCTACTGGCACAAGACGCAAGGATCAGCCCCTACTTCCGACAGGAATCCATTGCCGAACTCGTCCGGGCCCATGAGACCAACGAGCAAAATCATGGATACAGGTTGTGGAACCTTCTGATTTTGGAAAAGTGGCTCCGCGAGTGGACCTAGATCAGACTGGTTGTCCGGCAGATTCCGAAGGTGAACGCAACTTTCGTTCGCGTCTACGAATCGCAACACCAAACATGGTGGAACTGGTCATTAACGCTAGGAAACCACCAACCGTCACTACGCCCAACACTGCCAGTCGCTGCGTGACCTCGGTGTTCTTCCAGGCTTCCAACATCGAGTCGCGTTCTGATTCAGTAATCTGAATTTCCACAGCATCCTCATACTGTGTCGTTCCTCCAACCATCACCTCACCAGAATATCGTCGCTGCGTAAGCTCCTCATCGAATCGTTTGTCACTGACCTGATAAAAGCCAGCACTTCCAAATGTCCCCACGACGTTGTCGATGAAAGTTGACAAAGCTGCACTTCGCATCAGTTTCAATTCTTGCACACTTTCATCTCGCGTTTCGCACGGCCCTGACACTACCACAAACGTTGCCACGTTATCTCGTTCTTGCACCGGATTGCTAATCCACTCTGGACGACTCTCTGGGTAAACAACATGGTCAAGCGGCGGCACAGACAACTCTTTCAGATCCTGATCGACCTCCGCTAGCTGATCATTCACTCTTTCATCGCTAACCTTGGCTGCCTTCTCATCTGCCACTGACATTCCAGACGTGCACCCAAGCAGAACAACTGCTGCCAACAGCAGTCGTCTCTTAAGATAATACTCATACATTGCTGGTTCCTCCTGCCGTTACGCCGACAATATTTCCCGCTGCATGCTGATTTTTGGGGCTGCCATGTTGGATCGCTTTACGATTGACCCACGGTGCTGAAAGTTGAACAGCGATTGCGATTCCTCCCGCTGCCATGACCCCGATCGCTCCTGGGATCGGCATGAATTGATGCACTGCCCAACCGACAAGGACAGCGACCGCCACTGACCATACACTGAGGCGTTTTCGACGCAGAGGATCAACGGGCTTCCACCAGCGCAACACTGCAAACAGCAACGCAAAATGTGTCACAAATGCTGATGCAGTTGGGATTCCTTCTGGATAAAGGCTTGGTGAAAGGCTGGTTGAATCCAAATCCCTGACCAACGCTCCATCCAGCGGGATCATCAAAAACTCACCCGTCACAAAAGCAAGATAACCGACCGCGGCTCCCACACCAGCCAAGGCCAGTCGACGGGCCAGTGGCTCGCCGTCATCACACTCCCACAATTTCCCCAAACTCAAAATTGCAAAGGTAGCACCTAGCACAATGATCGCCAGCCATGCGTAGATCGCGATTGATTGGGCGGGTACGGGTTCATTGTAAAATCGAATTGCTCCTGCCGCCCCTGCCAAGCCGATGGCTGAAAGCGTTGCAGCAATCCACGATGTATTCAACTCAGCCAGTCGGTTCAATCGCGGCTTGGCACGGAGTTCATTGCGTACGCCGCTGGCCCAAGCGACAGGTGAAACGACTCTACGTTGCGGAGCGTATTGAACCGCCAGGCGTTGCGCCTCTGCGTATTTTGGTTGTCGCTTCGATTGCAAGACCATCTTCCAGATCACGTAATACGGGACATAAACACACGCGATCAAAGTCAACAACGGCACCAACCAGCCGACATTCACAAAGAACAGGATACCAACGACCAACCCGAGGGCAGTCTTTTCATATGGTCCAGCCAAAGAACCATTGCCACTGAACCAGCGACTAAAATCGTGCCAACTTGTCTGCACAGCTCTCGCAACCGGCTCATCAAATAGAGCATCCTGATCTTTCTGTTGCCCATCTTTCGGCGTGTTCCCTGCATCAACGGAGTGGGCAACCAAAATCGCGTCAATCGGCTCTGATTGCAGCGACGCAGCACCCAAGCCTGAATGACCATTCGTCGGCTCAGAACCTTGCTGCTCCCAGGATGCACCTCCAATATCTTCAAGTGAAGCCAGCATTTCTGCCACGGAAGCAAAACGTTTGCTCGGATCCTTCTCCAAACAGCGAGCAATCGTTGAACGGCAAGGATCCGCGATACCGCTCAGATCCGGCGTTGCGGTCAAATGCTTGACAATGATCTCGTGACAACTCTCGCCATCAAACGGAACTCGACCAGTCAATAATTCAAAAAGCAGAACCCCAAGGGCATAAATATCAATTTCGCGGCCGTACTGGCCCCGGCCAATTTCGGGTGCCATGTAATGAAAGGTCCCGACACTCTCTGTATGACCACCACGATGAGACGTCGAAATGAATTTGCTTAGACCGTAATCCCCAACTTTAACCTGACCCAAGTCATCAAAGATATTGCCAGGTTTAAGATCCCGGTGCACGAGGCCTGCACAATGCAAATGGTGAACACCAGCCCCGATCCCCTGTATCCAGCGTTTGGCCTCTATTATCGACAAGCCATCCGGAGACTCGTCAAGAATTTGCCTTAGATTGAGCCCAGCCACATATTCCATAACAACCCATGACTCATCCTTGGAGTCACGACAAATGTCAAACAAGGCAACAAGATTAGGATGTTTCAAATTCAAACATTGCGAAACACCACGGAGTTCGATTTCAAGGTTGCGTTGAATTCGCTTCAGCGCAACCTCCTTCCCAGCATCACTGAGAGCAAAGTAAACCTCCCCAAAGCCACCCATGCCTACACCACGACAAATCGTGTAGGGCGGCAGAGGTGTCGATCCGGGGGAATACGTAAATGTCATCGATCGAGTCGTTGAATCACTAGCCTGTGTTTCCCCTAGCCAAACTTCATCGTGACCTGAGCGTTGAGAGGAATCAGCGTCACTCAAATTAAGACTTCTATCACCAAAATCAGAAGCCGCATCAAATCCATCCTGGCTGAAATCCATCTCAGCGCTCGAACTTTGGTCGACCACCTGATTTGCCGATAAGGGCGGGTTCTTTGGACCCTCCTTCAGTTTAGCCAGTAGTGTATTCATTAATCGAGGTTTCCGAGGAGATTGATCCAGAGTGTTCTTCTCTGGGACGACATTTCCCACTCTGTTCAAGGCAATAGCTGAATCCGGCATGGGCGCAGAACTTTCACCCGACTTCGGCAGTTTTGGTGTATTTGTTTGTTTTGCGGCGTTCTTCATGCCTGCTCCAGCGTCATCGCGAGTGATTGAATCACAACTCGGCAACCCACTTCGAGCCTTTGAAAATCACCTAAAACACCAGCCTTGGCATACCACTGGTTCTCTTTCAATTGCAGGATGGCCCGATCACTGGCGTCACGACACCGCAGATGACAATCGGCACCTGAACCGACGAGAATCGTCTCACGCACTAACACCACACCATCCACGTGTTGGTCAAAGCGATGAGGACCAGCCAGAGAGAGAACGGCTGTATCCGAAAGTTGGCTTGGTTTTCCCAATGTCATCAGAGCAGATCCCTGAACCGGAACTTGAGAACCATCAGTCAGCAAAATCTGTTGATCCTCTGCACTTTGTCCTTGCCAAAAATAATCGGCCCCTCGCCGCGAGATTTGACCTGCCAAACCAGGCCAGTCAGCCTGAACACAAATGTCTGCAGTGCTTAACGGCCTCACTCCCCCAACACTCCATTGCACTCCCGTTACCAGCAAATAACCACCACAACCATCGACCCACAATCTCCAGCGTGATACTGGATTTTGATGATTTTTCGGTTGGGACTTGATTACCGACACGGATCAGCCTGCTGTGTCAGGAAGGAAAAAATGAGCGAAGATGAGTGCAACAAATTCACATCAGTCGATCTGAATGGCAACGAGAGATTCAGATTGCGTACCTTGTGATCCCTCGAAGTACGAAGAAATCTCATTGAGCAGATTTTCATCGTTCGGCTCATCTAGGTCAATTTCACTGAAATACTCAGCGTCGATACTCATTGTCTCCTCCTCAACATCAATCCTGGTGGCAATATCGTCTAATAACTCACGAGTGCGGGCCAACTGACTATCATCCAAATTGAGTTGGCTGCTTGTTTGTGCAACGCGCAACGCTCCCACGCGAGCTTGCAGATTTTCGACTTCCACTTCCAACTGACTCTTCGCACCGAGCATAGCTTCCATCCGCTCCTGTGCAGCCTGCAACGAAGCTTCACGAGCTGACAGCATCTGCCCCAGCTTTTCTGCTGTTGCCCGACGCGTCTTGAAACGCTTGAAACGATTCCCAAGATCACTTTGAACTTGTGCAGATGTGTAGGTGCGGCCCCCATAACTGTAGAACTCATTTTCGCTCCGCAAGTCCTCGCTCAAACGCTCAATATCACTTTGTGTCTTTGCGAGTCGCTCGTTAGTCTGATCCAGCTGTTTTTCCAACTTGGCAAAGTCAACTTTCTCACGAGCAATGCGTTTGGCATTCACTTCAATCTCTGGCTTCAGATCGGCAATCATCTGACGAGCTCGTTTCAGTTCCCACTCCAAGGGCATCGCATCACCCGCGGATTCCTGCAACCAACTAACCCCACATCGCGCGTAACTAAAAAGTGGCACGCCGAACATCAAACTCGAAAGGAGGGCGATTCCGCCCCCCGCCATCATCATTTTTTTAATCATTTTACGGTTCCTCGAATGGGTGGCTGTTAGAAATCCATGACCAATACCACTCGTATCAGTCACCGTTCCGAGCCGTCATTCGCTCCCGCTCTCGCAATCTTGGAGGTATTTCATCCAAAAAATCCTCAAATAGTGATTTCTTGACGCAAACCCGGCAATCTGTAAACAAAACCAAACACCCGAGCCTGATCCCAAGCCCGCTGGGGAACACCATCTTCCCTTCTTGACTTCTAAGGGATTTTAATTACACTTAAATGAGTTTAAAGCCGATATTCACGAGACACAGAGGGTTATCCTGGAAACGACAAGCGTGCTGCAGAAACGCGAGCCTCGAATCGTTTTCGCGACGCAGAACGGCCCTAAACTGTTTGCTGACAGACACTTATTAAGAAACCCAAAAACAATTGCTAACTGGGATGCGACTTGCAGTGAACCTTACCGGATGAAGGAACTCTTTTACCTAAGAAGCCTCGAATGCAGTTCAGTCGCCAAAAATACTGAATGCGAATCGCTCTAACAGAAGAACGGAGATCACTCCGATGCCCCATTCAAGCACCAGTCAATCATCTACGAAAGCGACGACCGCTCCAGTCAAAGCGATGGGCGAGCATTGGTTCGATCTGACCGCGACGCTGAGTCGCGACTCTCGTGTCGAGTTTGGTGATTGGCTAAGCGGCGAGTTGGCACTGCTTGAGCTCAAACTTTTCCGTTTCTCTGCTTCACGTTCTGACCAGCAGATCAAATCCAAACGGCAGTGAGTTGGACAGGAATCCACCGCATAGAGTCCAACCCAATGCTCATCGAGCGGCAACGCTCCATCGGCAGTCTCATCGATATCAAGCATGCATCGAGTGAAGTGTTAACCTTTCTCAGCCTAGAAAGTTCCACTCGCAAGTGATTCGGGATAGAATTCTGGCACATTCAGGACCTTTCTCCGAGACCTTGTTGATGAATCACCTTCGCTTTTTCGCGTATCCGACAGCACTGATCTGCCTACAACTTTTTTCGTCCGGAACTGGATTCGGTCAGGAGAAAATCGAAGCCGCATCGATCAATGGATTTGAGACTGACAAACGGATCAAGGCTGACTGGACAAACCCCGACTTCTGGCAGGCTGCTGACAAGAATGCAGCAATTGACAGCTGGGAATTCATGAATGGCGAGATCCGATTAGTTCGACCACAAGGCGGCAAAGGCAGCCTTGTGAGCCATCCGTTGCCACCCAACTTTCAACTCTCTTTCGACTGGAAAATCCAAGCCAATACCAACACTGGATTGAAGTATCGTGTCCGAAAATACGGTTCAAAGTATTACGGTGTGGAATATCAGATCATTGACGATAGTCCATCCGCATCGACCAAAGGATCGACGGCTGCGATCTATGACTTGTCAGGTCCCATGGTATTGAAGAAGCTCAAGCCAACTGGCGAATGGAACACTGCGAAAATCGTCGCAGATGGACCGATCTTGCAACACTATCTCAATGGTGATTTAGTATCTGAAATTACCACCAGCGGTCCTGCTTGGGACTCCAATCTTGCAGTCAGCAAATTTTGGGAACTAGAGAATTTTGGTCAGCCAATGGCCGGCGATCGAATCATGCTTACCGACCACGGTGGTAAAGCTGCCTACCGCAATTTCCACTTCGCGGAAATCCAAACACCTAGCAGCCCATTAGCAGATCAATCGACAGGACCATTCTTGGCCAATGGAATGAGAAACAGTTGGGCGGACCAAAGTTCAATCGTACTTTGGACAAGAACAACACGGCACAGGCAGATGAACATGGATGGACAACGATTCCGCACGTTATCATCAAAAGACGCTTCAAAGCTTTCCAAGAACACAGATGCTGAGCAGATTCTTGCTGCTCAACTACCGCAGAATGCCATTTTGGATGACATGTTTGGTGCGTGCCCAGGCCAACAAGGCGAAGTACGTTTAATCTATTTTCCAAAACTTCAACGTCGAGCACTCAAGAGCACGCCGTGGAAGCAAACCGTTGCCTCAAATGACTTCACCACCCAATGGCAATTGGATGATCTGAAGCCGGGCACGCGCTATGCGGCCATCGTGGAGGCTCGTGCTTCTGATGGGCACCCCCCCACCGCAGTCATTCGTGGAGGTTTTGAAACCGCGCCCGCAGTTGATGCGAAAAGAAACATCAAATTTTGCATGACCACTTGCCATGATTTTCTTCGTCGTGACGATGGACTCCAAGGACACAAAATCTATCCCGCGATGGCGAAAATCGATCCTGACTTTGTCGTACATGCCGGGGACATTGAATACTACGACAAGCCAGATCCCTGGGCGATGACAATGGAATTGATGCGTTTCAAATGGGGCAGAATCTTTGCTCTGCCCAGCAATCGTCAGTTTTATCAAGACACGACAAGCTACTTTCTAAAAGACGACCATGACACATTGAAGAATGACTGCTCTCCCGGGCAAAAATACGGCTCGGTAAGCTTTGAACAGGGAGTGAAATTATTCAATCACGAACAATTCCCAACCCATGATCCGCGCTACCAAACGGTGCGATGGGGAAAAGACCTTCAAGTCTGGTTCCTCGAAGGTCGTGATTTCCGAAGCCCTAATCAAGTACCTGATGGACCCGAAAAAACAATTCTTGGTAAAGAGCAGAAAAAATGGCTGTTCGAGACGCTTGATGCTTCAGAAGCAAAATTCAAACTCGTGTTCAGCCCGACGCCTATCGTTGGCCCCGATCGAAAAAACAAAAAAGACAATCATGCAAACGAAATCTTTGCCCACGAGGGAATCGAACTTCGAAACAGACTCGCGCAGTATGAAGATCTAATCGTGCTTTGCGGTGATCGTCATTGGCAGTATGCATCCCATGACAAACAGTCTGATCTCTGGGAGTTTGGATGTGGTCCCGGAAGCGAAAAGCATCAACTTGGATGGAACCCCCAAGACAAGCGGCCTATCCATCAGTTCCTTCGTGTCGCGGGTGGATTTTTATCCGGAGAAATCAAATACAACAAAAAGCGATCTCAACTCACGCTGCAGCATCGTAAAGTCAACGGCGAGGTTGTAAGCGAGTTTCAATTTCCAAGAGGACAAACCGACCCCACGCCCAAAAATTGACACAGCTCTACGAACGAACGCCAGGCCAACGCGAGTCACCACTTCATTTTGCCTGTTGCTGAATCATAAGCATCAAGTCAGCAGATGGCTGATTCAGCGTCATCACTTGGGTCGGACCAGCAGGATTCGCGCGATCTCGCACAATCACGATCACTTCACGCTCATTTCTAGACGGACTACCGAGATTAAGTATTTCACTGGGTGAGACGCGAGCTGTCCCACTCAATGCGTTGACTCCATCTGCTTCGATATTGGTACTCGCACCACCGCCTGAATTTTCTCGCTGCAATGCAGCGAGCCGCATCTGAGGAGGCTGGGCACGCTTGTAAATCGTCGAAAGACCTGTTTTGTCAAGTTGCCATCGCACAGAACCCGGGCCAGCATAAATCCCAACATCACCTTCGTAATCAGCGGCGTTACACACACCAATCAACCTCCCTGCCTCATCAAACAGGCCACCACCGCTTCGACCATCAATCGGTGCACCAGCTATTTCCAGATTGGAAACTCCCAGGTGTTGATCGTACTTATCAACACCGGTAATCCTCGTGTCACGACGGGAAGGGTCAGCGCCTCGATCACAACCAAAACTGAACGCAGTTTGGCCGACACGTACTCGTTCCTGCGAATGAATCATCTGGACCGGCTGCATCTGAAAACCAGGACGGATTGCAACAAGTGCAACATCGTGTGTATCAGCATCGTAGTCAAGCAATTCACCAGCTATTGTCTTAGTCTGCCCGCCAACATAAAGATCTACTTCAATCTTTTCTTGCCCTCTGTTTTCTCGAAACAGATGCCCGCATGTTAAGACCAATGCCTGATCACCGTTGGTATCAATAACCGTACCAGTACCAGCACCATACCCATGCCCATCGTGGACACGGAGACGAACTGTTGCCGCACGCGCTATTTCGATCGCTTGAGCAAGTGATACCGTCGGCATTGCTTCGCTGACAGCAGAGGCTGGACTGACACTTGCTGACATACCGCCAGCAAGTGGTGCAAGCCGGGTCGCCGGTGCCGCAATATTTTTAAAAGAAGGATCTGTTGCTCGGGTGGGTATCCGAGGTCCGGATGGATTGCTCGCGAGCGCAGCCTGCAAAGCAACCAGTGATTGCTGCCCAATCAACCTTGCCACTTCCTGACCACCTGACAAGACGACATAAGTCGGTGTCTTACGGATGCCGTAGCGAGCAGCCAAATGTGGTTCCGTGATCACGTCAACGTGCCGAATTGCCACACCATTGCTAGCAAGCTGCGTAAGCGTTGGCTTCATCGCCTTACAGGGAGAGCAATGGGCAGATGAGAAGTCGAGCAGAATCGCATCGCCTGCAGAGGCGGCCTGAGGTGAAGCCAAAAATCCTAATGAGCCGGCAACCAACAGTGCGAAAAACAATCTCATCGCGTTCGCCCCTCCGTGGACAACATGTGCATGAACTATGCTTTTGGCTGAGGCATCCTGCCATCAGAAAAGCACCGCTGGTTCGAGCATAACTCGCGCCCGACCATGCTGCCGATAGTCGGTGACAACCCCATTCTGAGGCAAGATCAAACGTCGATGTGGCTTTAAAACTTGAGACTTTTTTTGAATTAGAGTGCGGATTTCAGCATTTTTCTAATTCAGGCGTGCACGATGGCCCGGAAGAAGTGAAGCTTTCGAGATCTCAACCGTCACCGTGCCGTCGTATGAAATGTCTCAGATGAGTACAATTCCGTACTCGATCCTGTCTCCCAATTGCTTTCATTCATGACACGAAAAATACTTGTCACTAGTGCTCTTCCTTACGCGAATGGCCCGATTCACATCGGACATCTGGTGGAATACATCCAGACCGACGTTTGGGTCCGTTTTCAGAAAATGCGCGGCAACCGCTGCATCTATATTTGTGCCGACGATACCCACGGCACGGCGATCATGATCCGCGCCCGGAAGGAGGGACGCAGTGAAGAAGCCCTGATTGATGACATGAGCAAAGCTCATCAACGTGACTTCGCTGGTTTTGGCATTCAATTTGATCATTACGGCAGCACCAACAGCAATGCAAACCGAGAAATCTGTGCTGAATTCTGGCAATCACTCCGGGAAGCAGACCTGATTACCGAACGATCAATCGAACAGCTCTTTGACCCCGAAGCTGAAACATTTCTCGCAGACCGTTTTGTACGTGGGACTTGCCCAAGCTGTGGTCGCACTGATCAGGCTGGTGATAATTGTACGTGTGGCGCGACCTACAACCCAACTGATTTGATTGATCCCAAGAGCACTCTTAGTGGTGCTACTCCGGTACTTCGTGAATCCAACCATTTGTTTGTCCAATTGGAAAAAATCCATGCTTTTTTGAATGATTGGGTTGAAACGAGTGGCGCTCTACAAAGTGAAGTTGCAAACTATTTGAAAGGGCACTTTCTCGCAGAAGAATTGCGAGACTGGGACATCAGCAGGCCAGCACCGTACTTTGGGTTTGAGATACCAGACTCCCCGGGTAACTACTGGTATGTCTGGTTCGATGCACCGATTGGCTACATCGCCAGCACCCAGGAATGGTGCGAAAACAATGGCGAACAGTTGGCAGACTGGTGGCGAGATCCAGATTGCGAAATTCACCACTTCATCGGTAAGGACATCACGTACTTTCATACGCTGTTCTGGCCCGGCATGCTGAATACAGCCAAGTACAACATGCCTACAAAGGTACACATTCACGGCTTCCTCAACGTCGACGGTAAGAAGATGTCGAAACGTGATGGAACACTTGTCGCTGCAGAGACCTATTTAAAATATGCAAATCCTTCATGTCTGAGATATTTTTACGCAACCAAGTTGACCTCACGCGTAGAAGACCTGGATTTGGGAGTCGAGGAATTCACCGAGAAAGTGAATAGCGATTTGGTGGGCAAAGTCGTCAACTTGGCGAGTCGCGTTGGTAAGTTCGCCAACAAAACCGGGCTCTCCGCAACGTATCCCGATGACAGTGGTCTATTCGCAGCCGCGGCAGCAGCAGGTGACGAGATTGCGGGAGCTTACGAAGCTGGTGAATACGCAAAAGCAATGCGGAAAATCATGGAACTGGCTGATGCGGCAAATCCGTATGTCGAGCATGCCAAGCCATGGGAAATGAAGAAGGATGAACAAAGAACTGACGAACTACGAGATACATGCACCGTAGCTCTAAATCTATTTCGCCAGCTTGCAATCTACCTTGCACCTGTCTTGCCTGAGTTGGCAGTGAAGTGCGGCGATTTATTGGGTGAAGAGATTACTTCATGGGATCAAAGCAAGAAACCTTTGGTCGGAAGCCCCGTATCGAAATTCAAACGTATGATGGATCGAGTACAACCTGAGGATTTGACAAAAATGATTGAAGAAAGCAAAGAACTGGCAGCTGAAGATAGTGCAGCAGATAACCAGCCAACCTTTCATGACAGTGACCAGCCGCTTAAAGATGAACCACTCTCTGACGAGATCACCATTGATGACTTCGCAAAAGTGGACCTCAGGGTTGCCCGCGTGATCAGTGCCGAGCACGTCCCCGAAGCGAATAAGTTGCTGAAATTGACACTTAGCCTTGGTGGCGAAGAACGCCGGCAGGTATTCGCAGGGATCAAGGCCGCCTACGAACCAGAGAATCTCGTTGGGCGACTGGTTGTCATGGTTGCTAACCTGAAGCCAAGAAAGATGCGATTTGGGCTCAGCGAAGGAATGGTAACTGCTTCTGGACCGGGTGGTGCTGACGTATTTATCCTAGGTGTCGATGATGGCGCGCAGCCTGGACAACGTGTCCACTGAGGCCAGCCCTGAATTTGAGGTGATCCCTATCCCATGTTGCGGCGACCCCTTCGCTCTTTCCGCCGCCATCTGCTTGATCGGATGGTACTGCGACCATCGCAGCACCCCATTCACGCACCGACTCAGGAAAGAGTGATACTGCCATGCAAGACTGAAACCATTGAGTGCTTTGTGCAGCAGAGCCACCATGGTTCTGAGCCGCCTGAGCTACTGATACTAAAATTCCCCGGAACGGCGGGCCGAGCCGAACGCTCTTCCTCGTTTCCTGTAAACCTGCTGGACAACCAACGAACCGCCATTTGGACCTGGAATCCTCCTGGCTACGGGGGCAGCAGCGGGCAAGCCAGTCTTGCAGCCATAGCCCGGGCTGGCTCAGCTTTCTGGCAAACGATTACCGAACAACATGCTGGTCCAAATACTTCCATTTGGTTGTGTGGTAATAGCCTCGGCTGCGCGACAATTCTTCATATCGCTGCCAAGCACACTCCAGATCCAACATGCACAGGCTTGATCCTTCGAAATCCTCCCCCTTTGAAGCGTGTTATCAAAAGAGCAGCCAATCCTTATCCACACTTCGGTCTTATCAATCCAGTGATTGCTGATTTATGCGATTCCATGGACACAATGAAAACCGCTCCAAAAGTCAATCTGCATGCAGTGATTTTGCAATCTGAACTCGACACACTTGTGCCCATTGATTTTCAGAATGAAATGCTGGAAACCTATGGTGGACCATTACGAAAAGTCCTTCTAAAAGGTATTGATCACGATGGTCTTTCCACGGATCGCCACAAGTCTGCTATTTGCGACAGCGTACGCTGGCTTTGGAAACATACGCGTCCTACCAACGAGCCTCTCGGGGCTAATTGATCACCATCATTAAGCATGATTGAAACACATATTCGAAAAGCCGTCACGAATGACGCCACTGCAATCGCTGACATCTACAACCACCATATAGAAATTGGTGGATCGACCTTTGATACGCAGCTTTGGGCATCGGTCGACGTAGGCAAGCTCATTGAAAAGCCGATCCCCGATGCATGGTTCGTCGCTGAATCAAAAGACCAGATTCTGGGCTGGTCAGCTACCAGGCCTCACAGCAAACGTCATGGCTATCGCTACACCTGTGAGACTGCAATTTACTTGCATCCGACTTCGACAGGACGCGGTATTGGAGATCTGCTTCAGAAACAGATCGAAGAGCACTGTCGCGAGGTAGGATTACACCACGCAGTTGCCAAAATAATTAGCGACAATCACCGAAGCATATCATTCCACCAACGACACGGTTACGAGATCGTCGGCGTGCAAAAGGAAATCGGACGTATGCAAGATCGATGGTGTGATGTCACAATCATGCAAAGAATCTTTCACTAACGTCCAAAATCTGGCAGCGAATACAGCCGCCAAAGCAGAGTAACCGGATGATGGTATCGGCTCAGCGACTGGCAGACCGCGCTTCAGCGAGCATGCTGACCATCTCAGGCAATATCAGCGACGCAGGCAAGGCATAGCTCACGACGCGACCCGCGCGAGCGATATTGATCCCAATGACGTTACCTTGAGTGTCCATGAGAGGTCCACCACACTCATCAGGATCTAGAACGGTGTCGTGCTGCATGACCTGGTCAAAACCTGAGAGGCGTACGTTTCGTGGCCCGTTGACTCGTGTATCACTCTCAGATTCTCGCATCACATTCAAATCACGTATGGAAGCATCTACATCCATGGTCGTTGAATCTTTTGCTTCATCACTCCGCGTGATTGTCAAGCGAACGCTTTCCCCTGGAAACATTCCACGCAGCGTTTCAATGACACCCAAACGACTACGCTCTTCTCGACCGTTGATAGCGACGATCAAGTCTCCTTTCTTGATACCAGCCGCTTCAGCCCCACTATCAGGGAAGACGCCACGTACCAAAGCCCTACCCGTTCGATCATCCTGCAACAGGACACCAAGTCGTCCTTGATGAGAGATTCTGCGTGGCTTCGCCCCAATCACACCTAAACCGATTGGATTTGACTTTCGCCCAACACTGATAACAAAGCTCGCGACCGGTGGTGTCTTGCCAGCGAACCGAGCAGGAGTGAAGTTGAGATCCCCTTCGACTCTGAGCATCGCTAAATCGTTGGCTCGTCGCACGGCGGCGACTCGGGCCGGCAAGAGCTGTCCGTCGCTCAGTCGTACACGAATAGGATCTCCACTCAATTCACTACGCTTCGTCAGAATGAAGCCATCTTCGGCGACAATCGTTCCTAGGGCGACCGGTCGGTCACCACTGTAAACCTGAACAACAGAGCCAGAAATTTTCTCAGTTACTGGCCGAACCAGATTCATCATGGACGCATTATCACGTCGTGGAAGTGGCTCAAACTGAGCAAGTGAGGCCTGCCCCCCGGTTGCCAATATGACGGCGAAGAAAACTAACGGAATTTTTTTTGCACCAGAGCTCATGCTACTAATCACCATCTTGCACCAAACCGAATCTGAAATGTCGTAAAGTCTCTGCTTCCGTTTATTCGCCTCGCCCAATCACCACTCGAAAGAAGACGGGGCTTCCATCACGCTGACCACGCACGCGAACATTCTCGCCGGGCATCGTCTCGGCAACGGCATCTTTCAGTGATTGAAAATCTGTAATTTTGCGATCACCAAACTCTCTGATAATATCCCCTTGCTGAATACCAGCTTTCTTTGCGGCTGAATCGGGACGAACGATATCGATCACTGCCTCCTCAGCTTGGGAGTTCCCTTGCACTCCAAGTACCGGACGAAAACCGGGTAACGCACCCCATGAATCACCTGCCACCAGGCGCTCCCAGGAATTGATGTAGTTATCAATCGGGATATGCAAGTTTTCTTCAACATCGTTTCCGATGCGACTATGAATCGCGATTAGTTTGCCAGACAAATCAAACAAGGGTCCACCGCTATCACCCCCAATCAAAGCACAGTCAGTTCTCAATGCCGAACGATTGACACGCGCGATCCGCCCGACTCGCGTAACAACACCTCTGGTCTGGTCAAATCCACTTGGATGGCCTGTCGCGATACACCACATGCCACGGGCCAGTTTGCTACTGTCGCCTAGCGTTGCATGAGGCCAATCTGCTCCCTCATTTTGGCCTGGACTTATCTGCAACATGCCCGCATCAACATTTTTGTTTAATCCGAGTGTCATCGCTTCCAAGCGACGTCCATTCGCCAGAATCACAGTAGCCGGCTTGTTGGGTCTCATCGCCACGTGAGCAGCAGTCAACACCTTGCCACCACCATCGATAATCACGCCACAGCCCTGCGCTTGCCCAATTTTAATGCTAACCGTGCATCGTTTCGCTGATGCCGAAATTTGTCCGAATTGCTGTTCCAACAATTGAAGCTGTGCAAGAGACTTAGGGATCGCCCCTGCAGAGAGAATCTCCCGGAGATCTTCGGGGACGGGTATTTCCGTCTCTGGGGAATCTGCAATCAGAGTTGGAGCCACCGCGGGTGACTGAGCATCGGCCGTGACACCCATCGCTCCGAAGCCCAGAGAGATAACGACAATTGCCTTGGCAATCAATTGCGGTTTGCCGACAACCGATGGTTTCGTAATGTAGTTTTGCAAAGCTGCCTCGAATCGCGACGCGAAGTTGGCGATCACGTACCTATCTGTTGGTACACTTCCCATTATAGCCTCTATTCAAGATCCCCGAAAAAGGGACCTTTACTAACTGGAAAACCACCTGAAATGAGCGATGTTTCGGATCAAATCATGATTTTCGGGTGCGGCTATCTGGGTCGCCGGGTCGCACAATTGGCAATCCGCGATGGAAATACGGTTTGGGCAACCACACGCAAGAGCGGAAAACAGAGAGAACTTGCCAGCCAAGGAATTCTGCCGATTGTGGCCGATTGGACGGATCGAAGGTCGCTAATTGACCTGCCTGCAGTCAAACACGTCGTGATTTGTGTGAGCTATGACAGACAAAGCTATCACAATCGCTATGAATCACAGGTGGGCGGCCTTCGCAACCTACTGCACGCCCTCAGTCCTGACGCAAAGGTCTGCTATATCAGCACAACCGGCGTCTATCACCAACAAAGTGGTTTGTGGGTCGACGAAGCAAGCCCAACTCGGCCACTTCGCGATGGTGGTCGCGCACACCTGATGGCAGAATCTTTGTTGAATCGCATGCGCCCGAACTCACCATGGACAATTCTGCGACTTTCTGGCATCTACGGTCCCGGTAGAATTCCGCGTGCAGCGGACGTGATCGCTGGAAGACCAATCGCCTCACCGCAGCACGGCTTCTTGAATCTAATCCACGTCGATGACGCTGCCGAAGCAGTCTGTTCGACTTTGCGAACACATACACAGCGTTTGTACGTCGTCAGTGATGATCAGCCGGTCGTCCGATCGCAGTTTTATCAGGAAATTGCATACCAAACTCGCTCGAAAAAACCGCAGTTTGTGACGCCAGACGCTCGTTCCCCGGTAATGATGAGGTCGGAAAGTAATAAACGGGTGTGGAACCGTAAAATGAAACGCGATTTGGTTTCCAAACTACGCTTTCCGACCTATCGGCATGGGCTGGCTGACCTTCTGTCGATCGGAAACCGCTGACAGCACAATGCACTCGAGAAAGCGACAAAATGTCGTGCGTTGGGTCTCACAACGGTGGGCTACAGGCTTGAACCCCTTCCGCGTACAATGAAGCTAGATTCACTCCTATTTTACAACGAATACCATGCTAACCCGTAAACCGATTTTCCCGGGAATTATTGAACTTAACTTCCAGGCTGGTGAAGTCCTCGGGTGCAATGTCTATCTTGTCTACGATGAAGACGAATGGATCTTGATCGACGTTGGCTACGAAGAAACAGTCGAGGACTTTGTAGAAATCATACGCCAAGTCGATTTTCCATTTTCTCGCTGCAAAACTCTGGTTGCCACACACGCGGATGTGGATCATATCCAAGGACTCGCAAAAGCGAAGCAGTTGCTGAAGACTTCGGTCACCGCTCACCCGAATGCGGTAGCCCCCCTCCAATCTGGCGATACGCTGATCACGTTAGCCGAAATCGCAGCTCAGGATTTGAAGATGGCGATGCCTCCGGTTGAAATCGAGCACGAGGTCAATGACGGAGATGTCATCGAAGTGGGTTCGCTCAAGGTTGAGGTGTGGCACACCCCAGGTCATACCAACAGTCAATTGGCATTTCGGATTGGAGATATCCTGCTCAGCGGTGATAATATCTACCGTGACGGATGCATCGGGGCCATCGACGCGCACCATGGAAGTGATATCAAAGCTTTTGTCTCATCACTCGAACGAATCCGAGACAGTGATGTGAAATGGTTGGCCCCAAGTCATGGTCCAATCTTTGCAAAGAACCGCGATTTTCTTGATGCCACGATTCAAAGGGTGCGCGGCTACTTGCAGATGGCCGACTTCGGTACGCTCGCAGAAAGCTGGCCGCTCATGGATGAGTGGGATGAAGAAGTCGCCGCTGGAAAACTCCCAGACGGCTTGCCCCAGTAAGGGCTACCGTAAAGGATTGCGAGCTTTACCAACTTTTTCCAGACATTGATTGCTCAAGGCTAAGAGTCCATTCGCGGAACTATCCTCAAAAGCTTTGCCAATCGCAGACATACAGGGCCTCGCGATACCTCGCTTACCACATGATCATGTTGCAACGAGTGTACCGATGGCAACGTTGCCAAGGATAATGACGACTCTCAATCCGTGATGCGTACATGCTTGGCAGTCGCGGCCAGCTTCGAATACTCATTTTCGTGCCGTGCTTGACTACTTTCCGGCTGTCATCATGCCTATTCCGGTCCTTTTTGATTAACATGGGACCTTTCAACACCGGATGCCGCTTTGCTGGATCCTGTGCATTGAGTGTGAAGTCGATTCCAGATCCCGCTCACACAACCAATCATCACCTCGCTGCGTTACCTATTCATGACGCGTGAAAGGTGCGATTCCTTGTCTAGCCCTCAACCGCGTTTATGACCAGCAAGCCTACCATCTGCTCAACACTTCCCCTTGCCCAAGAAGACTTATTTCTCGGCATCGATGTGGGTGGAACGAACGTCAAACTCGGGCTCATCGATGCCTCGGGCGCCGTGCGTGCCAAGGATGCTTTGGCAACGCCAGATTTTATAACACCTGAACGAGTGTTTGACGCCGCAGTAGCTTTTGCTGACCGCGAATTATCTTCCCTGGAAGGCTGTAACTTCAAGTTGGCAGGTATTGGCTTGGCCGTTCCGGGGGTGCTTGATTCTCGAGAAGCAGTCCTGCGGGAAGTTGTGAATCTTCCTGAATGGCAGGGAAAACGGCTGCGGGAAATTCTCCGCCAGTCAAAAGATCTGCCGAACGTCGTCGTGAATGATGCGAATTCAGCAGCCTACGCTGAACACGCATTAAGATCTCTGGGCCATAAATCACTCGCACTCGTAACGCTGGGAACCGGCATCGGCTGTGGTTTGGTAATGAATGGTTCTCCGTACGGCGGTGACCATGGTTGCGCTGGCGAACTTGGGCACATCGCAATCAGATTTGGCAATGAAGCTCTTCCATGCACATGCGGAAAAATGGGCCATTTAGAAGCCTACGCCGGGTCAAAAGGAGTGGTCACACAATTGCACTCATTGGCGAGAACAACAAACAACTCAAAGATCGCTTCATTACTGAAAACTGATAATGTTACTCCCAGAGACATTGCCACACTCGCTCAAGACGGCTGTGAACTATGCAACACAGTCATTGATCAGACCGCCAAGTACTTGGGGCAGGCAATCGGCCAAATGGCGCAGGTCATCGATCCAGCAGTGGTGTTACTAGGTGGAGCGATGACCTTTGGTGGCAGCCAATCCAATGTGGGGCAAAACTTTTTAACAACCGTACGGAATACGATTATCGCCACCACCCTCGAAGAGGTGGGTAGTCATTTGCAAGTCGAATTTGCTTCACTCGGTAATGATGCCGGTGTCATTGGAGCAGCCAAGGTCGCACAACAGGTAATTGCATCGTGATTGAATTTCCCAATGAACGAATCCCTTGTAGCGTTTTCAATCGTGCATCTGACGCCAGTGTCGCAGCCGCAAGAGAAATCGCAGAACTGATAAGTGAAAAAGAAGAACGGGGACAGATGTGCGTCCTGGGGCTGGTCGCTGGATCTTCGCCTGTCAATGTTTACGATGAACTCGTGCGGATGCACCGAAGAGGCGAAATTTCTTTTGCCAATGTCATCACATTCAATCTTGATGAATTTTTCCCCATGCAACCTCTTGAGTTGCAGAGCGTTGCTCGATTCATGCATGAGCATCTTTTCGATCTTGTTGACATCCAACCCTGCAACATTCACATTCCTGATGGATCCATCCCCAAGGGGGATGTGGCTGAATACTGCCACCAATATGAACAGCTGATCCGTGATTGTGGCGGTATCGACATCCAGCTGCTCGGAATCAATCGCACCGGCCACATTGGCTTGAACGAGCCTGGATCAGACCGGGCAACGAGAACGCGAATGATTACCTTGGATACGGTGACGCGCACTGATGCCGCCAGTGACTTTTTTGGTACTGAGAATGTTCCTCGTTACGCAATCACGATGGGTGTGGGTACGATCCTTGAAGCAAAGCGTATCAAGCTACTTGCGTTTGGTGAGGGAAAAGCCGACATCGTAGCCAAGACAGTCGAAGGCTATGCGAACACGACGATCCCAGCCACATTCCTACAAGACCACCCAGATACACACTTCTTGCTCGATGAATCTGCTGCTTCTAGCCTGACCCGATCCCAAGCTCCGTGGCTTCTGGGTGAGGTCAATTGGGATTCCGCAACCATCAGGCGAGCCGTAATAGATCTATCACAAGAACTGGGTAAAGCCGTTCTCAAACTCACAGACGCGGACTACAACGAACAGGGCTTACAGGACCTGCTGGCAGCCCATGGAAATGCGTACGACATAAACCTGCGAGTTTTTCGTCATATGCATTCGACAATCACTGGGTGGCCGGGTGGCAAACCAGAGCATGCAAAACAAGTGGGCGATCGCCCCGGGCATCGTGACGACATCTTTCCAAAACGCATCATCGTCTTCTCACCACATCCGGACGATGATGTCATTTCGATGGGCGGAACTTTGATCCGTCTGGTTGAACAGGGGCATGAGGTCCACATTGCCTATCAAACTTCAGGAAACATCGCAGTCTTTGATGAAGACGCGATTCGGTTTGCCGAGTTTGTCGAGGACTTCTGTAATGAGTTCCAAATTCACGCACCGGGCCTCGCCGAGTTGGAATCACACATTGATGAGGTTCTGCGAAAGAAACAACCAGGCCAAGTCGACAGTGATCAGGTGCAGCGTATCAAGGGTTTGATCCGGCGTGGAGAAGCACGCGAGGGCGCACGATGTTGTGGGGTCAAAGACGAACATCTGCATTTCCTAGACTTGCCGTTCTACCAAACTGGCCGCGTTAAAAAGAGTCCCATCTCGTCCGCGGATATCAACATAACATTGGACCTGCTTCGCCGAGTTCAACCTCATCAGATTTACGCTGCCGGTGACCTTTCTGATCCACATGGAACGCACCGCACCTGCCTGTCGGCGATCCTTCAATCCTGCAAGCAGTGTGAATTGGATGCTTGGTACGAGAGCTGTGCAATCTGGCTGTACCGTGGAGCGTGGCAGGAATGGCCTCCTCACCAAATCGAAATGGCCGTTCCACTGAGCCCGACCGAAGTTGCAAAAAAGCGGGCCGCCATCTTCAAACACGAATCTCAAAAAGACCGTGCTTTGTTCCCCGGATCCGACGTGCGGGAATTCTGGCAACGAGCAGAACAACGTAATGCTGATACCGCAAGAAGGTACGATGAAATTGGCTTGGCTGAGTATGCTGCAATCGAAGGCTTTGTCCGCTGGGATGGACAATCGGGCATCGAGCTTTAGAGCTACCTGTGCTCGACAGCACAAACCAAAATAGAAAGCCATAACCAATCGGAAGGATCATTTGATGAAGTCTCTCACCCGACGCATCACCCTGAAATTAATCGCCCTCGGAGGAGCATGCTTGGGTCTATCACGAACCATTCGTGGTGACGATAAGCTGTCGACCACTGACACCGCTCCTCTGGCGAATTCACCGGATCTTGATGCCACTGTGTCGTGGTCCAATACGCACGATCGCATCTGGCTGAGTTCCCGGATTTGGGCGAATCCAATGGAAGATTGGCAAGTCCGAGATGGAGCGGCAGAATGCCAAACCACCGGGGGAAATCGCAATCTGCATCTCATCACGCATCAATGGACTGATCCGAGTGGTACAGCTGAAATGCGTGTCTCGCTACAGAAAATCGGTGGCCAACAGAAAGATGCGGGGGCAGGTTTTCGAATCGGCACCAAGAGCGAACTGAATGAATATCGCAGCAACTGCTTTGCAAGTGGTGGAATCAATGCCGGAGTTCTCGAGGGGCAACTGGTACTGGGCCGCAAAACGGGTAACAAATCTGTCGAACTTGCTAATGAGACGACACTAAGACTATTGGCCCGTGGACTGGGGGCTCAGGTTGAACTCACGCTCATCGCTGAAACATCGTCCGGAAAAAAACTGGATCAACTGACCACAAGAGTTCAGTCCGAAGCGGTGCTTGGAAACGTTTCGCTTGTCAACAATTTCGACGCCAAACTGAAAAAAGGTCAAGGTGGGCGTTACCGCTTCAAAGATTGGTCAGCCACTGGAAACGCTTTCACCGTCGATGAATCACGGCAATTCGGCCCGATCCTGTGGTCAATGTATTCCCTAAGTGATTCGCGTAGCGACGAGGGTTTCGTACTGAAGATCAGTGCTCTCACTGGACCATTGGGAAAGCAGGACAACCAGAAGATTGAATTGCAGGTCAAAGTCGACGGTAACTGGAAATCGCTCGGCCATACAGCGCTGGACACTGATGCCTGGACCGCAACTTTCCGAATTCCTCATTGGAATGAGAAAGCCGTCACGCCGTACCGATTGGTGTACAGGGAACTGAAAACGGATGGTGTCGAAGAGGAGTCAATCTGGAGTGGCATGATCAAAGCCAATCCTGCAGGAAGACCGCTGAGAATCGGAGCATTGACGTGCCAAAATCATTACGGCTTCCCTTACGAGCCAGTAGCCAGAAACATTGTCAAGCTTGATCCAGACCTGATTTACTTTTCCGGTGACCAGCTCTACGAAAGCCATGGCGGCTACGGCCTGATCCGTGATCCAGCTGAGCCGGCAATCCTGAACTATCTGCGCAAATACTACATGTTTGGATGGTCGTTTAGGGAAGCGATGCGTGACCGGCCGACGATCTGCATTGCAGACGACCATGATGTTTTCCAAGGTAACATCTGGGGCGAAGGTGGGGCTCCAATGGATGTCCAAACCGGTGGTGCTTCATCAAACGGTGGGTACAGAGAACCAGCGCGCATGGTAAATGTCGTGCATAAGACGAATACAGCACATCATCCGGATGTCCATGACCCCACGCCTGTCCAACAGGGCATCAGTGTTTACTACGGTGACATGGTATACGGCGACGTGAGCTTTGCGATCCTTGGCGATCGGCAATTCAAAAGTGGGCCTCAGCATGTCGATACCGGCAGCGGCCGCGCAGACCATGTCAAAGACCAAAATTTCGAAACATCTGTGCTGGATAAACAGGGGCTCCATCTGCTCGGCGTACGTCAGGAATCGTTCTTGAAGAAATGGGGTAAAGATTGGCGCGGTCACAAAATGAAGATCCTGCTGAGCCAAACCGTATTTGCGGGAGTGGCAACTCACCATGGAAAATACGATGGCTATCTGAAAGCTGATCTCGACTCAGGGGGCTGGCCGCAAACGCCACGAGACCGAGCCATTGACATCCTGCGCGAATCAAAGGCCTTGCATATTAATGGAGACCAACACCTGACCTCGTTGTCGCAGTATGGAGTGGATCGTCAACGTGATAGCATGTGGTCTTTTTGCACACCAGCAATCGCCGCAGGCTACCCCCGTTGGTGGAGGCCAGATGAAGTTGGCATGCCACACCAAAAACGACCAGCACACGGTTTGGAAAATACCGGTGAATACCTCGACGGGTTCGGAAACATGATTTACGTTTACGCCGTTGGGAATCCAGAGGTGGGCACAAAAAAAAATCGCTATGAGAAGGCACATCAAAAAGGCAGTGGATTTGGCCTGGTAACGATCGACACCGAAGAAAGAACGTACCAGATCGACTGTTTCCGTTTCCTGATCGATGCGACAAATGGAAAACTTGAAAATCAATTTGCAGGCTGGCCAGTGACCATCCACCAACAGGAAAATGCTGGAGACAATATCATCGGATGAATAGAAAGTTGAACAAACACATACCGAATTTTTTTCGTGTTCCAGCTACTTTGCAGAACGACTTTGACCTTAGATTTAACCAATGACATTCACGAGTCACGTTATCGTTCTGCTGGCGAAGCTTTTCAGTGGATTCACTGTACGTTGGGTTGATTGCCAGCCGGATACCTGCCAACGCATCTACTTCGCCAATCACACAAGCCATCTCGATGCCGTAGTGCTGTGGTCTGCATTACCCCGTGAACTCCGAAGAATCACACGTCCTGTTGCCGCCAAGGACTACTGGACGAAAGGTTGGCTGAAGCCCCACATGGCAGAAAGCTTCAATGCTCTACTTGTGGATCGCAAGGAGATCAAAGTCCACAAGAGCCCCATCGATATCATGCTTCAGCAAATGGGTGATGTGTATTCCCTCATCATGTTCCCCGAGGGTGGAAGATCTGCTGGAGATGATGAGATGGGGAAATTCAAGAGTGGCCTGTTCTACATGGCAAAGAAACGGCCCGACCTGGAATTGGTACCCGTATACATCGACAATGTAAATCGAATTTTGCCCCGGGGAGAAGTTCTGCCGGTTCCCTTGCTCAGTTGCATCACCATCGGTTCGCCAATCTTCTTGGAAACGGGTGAGCCGAAGAATGATTTCCTTGCGCGAGCCCGCCAAGCTGTTCAGCAATTGAAAGAGTGCTGATCAAACGAAATGAGACTGTTGCGTTTAGATCTACTGTAAGAGGTCCTAAAGTTTCAAGTCCCGCGGTAGAAGCCACAATAGGCTGTCTTCGCTAAATGCAACGCGACTGTCTGATTGCAAGCTCTCAGGCTCAACCGTGAAAATGACATGGTGGTCAGAAGCTGTTTCAGTCGGAATGCAATATCACAACCCACAGCGTAAAATGATGAGTTGTCCGTCAAATTGCCGGTCATCTTTACTGCAATCAGAAATCATCAGATTCAGACGAGCAACGTCAACTAGAAAAACCTGATCGATAATTGGCCATATGCCATGCCCTATCTTACTATCTGAATCGCAAACGATGCCTTGACTAGTTATTGGAACGCAGGTGGTGAAAAAGAACCAAGCAATGGACCATTCAAGATTGAGTTAACCGGATCATTCAGCAGCAAAGTTATCCAACAGGCGTCCGACCCGACGCCAACAGCGTGTCAAGCAGCGTTAACGTTTTCCAAGGTCTGGTGAAGCAACATCTGACTCATCACATTGCACACAAGCAATGGGTTTCGGAGATTGGAGCAAATCATTGAGTCACAATTCGAACAACCTAGTTCATTCAACCTCATCGCCACCGCGTTGACTCGACTTCAGACTCACAAGATAGGCCACCAAGTCCCTCAGTTCACGTTTGGACATCAGCTTTGTCAAATCTGCTGGCATGGATGAAATTCCCTTGCGGCGCGCTACGATTTCATCCAGCAAAATGCGAACTTGCCCCCCATCATTCTGAATCAGCTCGACAAAATCCTCATTCTCAGATTTTACAATGCCAGTGAAAACCTGACCAAGGTCATTGGCGATAACAGCTGTTTCGAAGTTCTTGGCGATTTGAGCATCAGGCAAACAGATGGACTCCAACAAATATCTTCGATCTTTTTGCCCTCCGATTCGGGTGAGTTCTGGTCCCACTGCCCCTCCCGCCCGGTCAATTTTGTGGCAACGCAGACACGACAGTTTCGTATTTTCAAAGAAACTCACACGACCTTTCTCCACGTCTCCCCCATCCAATGCCACCAGCCATGGTGCTAATGGATCCTGCTCTGACGACATTTGGGCGAATTCATCCATAGCAGATTGCAACTCGCGCCCTACCTTTCCATCCGCGGCTTCAACCACATTCAGTTGAACATCTTGCGAAAGAGTACCCTCCAGATAAGATCTGACGCCCTCTTCAATGGTCATCACAGCATCAGGACCATCACATTCAGCCAAAATATCCCATGCCAACTGCCTCACTTGCAGATTCCGGCTCTCAGTCGCCTCAATGAAACGTGGCAGCGAACCTTCTGAATCGTGTTGTGCGAGTACCTTCAATGCTTCGGGCAGCAACTTGGTAACGGGCTTCAGTTTAACTTGCCGAGCCAAACCAACGGCACTCTTCGGATTCAAACGATTCAGCGCAGCCAAAGCAACCGCACGTGCCGCGGGTGAAAGATCTGCATTTGTAATCTGATTAACCAAGACCGGGGCAATTCCTGAAATCCCTAGTATTGAAGCGACCTCGATCGCCTTTTCACGAACTGACTCTGGCGCTGTGATCAGGGAATCAAGATGAGGCTCCAAAGCTTTCTTTGCTGCCAAAGCTTCACGATCCGGAAGGGGGCGGTACGCATTCAGAACACGATCACGTGGGTCTGGTTGTGCCCATTGCCCCAGCATATCCAATGCCTCCATCCGCATTTCTGGAATCGCTGATTCCCGGCTTGCAAAAGCAGCCAATTTTGCTGCTGAATTAGCTGTTCCAATGCGGTAGTTGGCATTCAATATCCGACGCAGCAACTCCTTTGAGCCATCCACAACACCGACCATGTCTGCCAACGTATTCATGGCCGATGGGATCGGTTTATCATGAATAGCCCTCGCCGCCTCCAACACGACCAAACTACTTTCATCATTGAGAAACAATGAGGTTTCCTTCATTTTCAACCGCCTCAATGCCACTACAGCAGCACGGCGGACTGGTTCACTCGGGTGCTTGCGCAAATCTGCGATTTTCAGCGGATCGCCAAGACTGACAAAATACATCACTCCCGCATGCCGCAACGCAGCATCGTTGTTCTCCGCCGACACCAACCGTTGAACAACTTGCTGAAATGCATCAGCATCTTTCAACTGCGTGAGAGCCAATATGGAAAAATATTGGACACGTGGTGAGGGATCACTCAATAACGCTCGCAGACGTACGACTGCTCCGGAATCCAGACGCTCACCTGCAACCTTGGCTGCAGCAGCTCTCAAAACATCATCTCCGTCCTGAAGTAGCGGGCGCAACTTTTTCAATGATGCATCGCGAGCCTCCAGATCCTTCCTGAAAATCTGATCAGCACCCCACAGGGCGTGTAAACGCCCGACCGGATCGACATCCGCATTGGTCGCCAAAGCGAGCAAAGTATCCAGTTCATGCCGTCGAGCCAATTCCCACTGCGCCTCAAAGCGGATGCGGCGATCAACATGGGAAAGATAATCAGTAAGTGCTTCAATGGTATGTCTGGCCCAATCGGATCCGAGCAACCGCTGCACTTCTTTCACAATCGGCGTGTCACGGTGACGTGGATCCGTAACACGGTACATCCGTCCCTTGCCCAATCCGTCCCAACCATCAACCCAATCGCTGATGTAAAGAGCTCCATCGGGCCCAAACGCGACATCTGTCGCCAACACCGACCAAATGGGATCACTATCACTGGCAAGGCGATAGCAGGCACCTTTCGGCTCCAGCGTAAAACTACGAATCCCACTATTCACCGGACCTCCGCGAAAATCGCAAATGAAAAAATTATCTTTCAGTGCATCACCGAATCCGGTACCCGGATAAAAAGCCAGACCACTTGGCCCATCAGTCAAGTTCACAATGGGAGGAACGATATGCGCTGGTTGTTCCTTATGAAGCGGTTCCCAAATCCGGTCCTGATTGAAGGGGCCTCGATCAGGTAAATACTGATAGTGCATACGCCAGCCTGAATCTCCACCTTCCAAGATATGCACCACACGAGCCTGATCTCCACTATCACTGTTGTTGTCAACAGAAAACAAATCACCAACGTCATTAAACGCAAGTTCCTGTGGGTTTCGAAGGCCAGTGGCAAAAACCTCAAGCCCTGATCCGTCCAACTCACAACGAAATACAGCTCCTGATTCAGGGTCAGCTAATACCCGACCGTCATCGGTGGTAACGTGGTATCCACGATCGCCGATACTGAAATACAAACGACCATCAGGTCCTAAAACGAGACCATGCATATCATGACCGCGGAATGCGACACGCACGCCATAGCCGTCTGACAAAACGACTTTCTCGTCCGCAACACCGTTATCATCCTGATCGACCAACTTCCAAAGCTTTGGAATGCATGTGTAGTAGACATCCGATCCTCGAACCAGGACTCCTGCACCGGTGCCCTCTTCAATCCGATTGAATCCTTTCGCCAGGACATAACTGCTATCAGCCTTTCCATCACCATCGGTATCCTCGAGGCGACGTATCCGGTCGTCATGTTGTGCGTAGGTGACCGCGGCATCACCCAACAGCCGTTTGTGATAATCAATACGATCTTGCACCGTCTGCGCAGCCAAGTCAGCTTTCACCCACTCATCATCGTGGGCACGATTATCAGTCACTCCCTGATTTTGACGGAACGTCTCACAAGCATAGACACGACCAAGGTTATCGATATCAAACGCAACGACGTTCGCAATATCAGGCTCCGCTGCATACAACTGAATGTCCCAATCGGTTGGGATTCGAATCCCTGCCATTGAATCAACACCTTCTGAAGATGCCTCCGCGACTTCCGGCTCAAGAGGCTCAGGCTGTCTGAATTCTTCGGCCTGGCCGACCCAACAAACGCCAAGCATCACCACACACACAACCGTCAGAATGAAGGTCGATTTTGTATCCCGCAAAATTCTTACTGCTATTTTCATCTGTTATTCGAGTGTTATTCCAAGTTGCACGTCTTGATTTGAACGGACCCACCGGCCCATTTGGTTCGAGAACCCATAGGTTTCGCAGTCGACTAAAAAATCGACACCTGCACGACACACCAGCAAGGTGCAGGCCCACGCAAGAACTTAGCCACCTGTCGCCTTGCAGCGGTTGTTGGTGCGAGGGCTTTTGCGCAGGGGCATAACCACACGATTTAAACTAAAATCGGTTAAGATAGGTCGGCACCGTACTGCCAGAATAAACTGTAGGCAGCCTTGGTGGCAATGATAAATCTGACATCCAACTAGGCTCATTCGAATCTGCTTCGCCTCTGAAAACTTCTTGCACCATGATCATTCTTTCATAATCACAGGCAAACACTTCACTGATGGACAATTCGCCGCAACCAAGCACGCCGCAACCAAGGCCGGACGAAGACCACCCAAACCCGTCTCTGACCAATCCGGTGCAGGAACCAAGTCCTGTTGGCAACAAAGTCAACGAGAACATTGATGATGTTGCTCCAGTCATGGCTCGGCTTGTCGATGACACACCCGACCGAGTTGGTTCACCATTCGCTGCTGCCCCAAGTGGAAAAAAACGACACTTGCCAACCCCAGTTGCATTGCACGACCTAGGGCCGCTCCAGTACACAGCCATGGGCGGGGTTGTAGCGGCTGCCATGCTGCTAGGATTCGCAATCATGGCTTTATCGTGGTTTCCAATCGGTGGGTGCATCATTGCGGCACTTGGATGCGTTACCGCAATCCTAGGGCTTCATTCCAAATTCAAACGCATCACAACAGGACTGTTGGTAACACACGGATGTCTATTCATTGCGTGCTTCATTTCGGCAAACACATGATCTCCTACTTCGTACAATCAAAGTCGCTCTTGTTCATCGCCTCCTCCGTCTGGTTGATGTTCTCACTGGTATACAGAACGACTTTATCTGGTGAGCCTGCATTAACTGAGGCAAACCAGCAAGTTACAGCACAGAACAAACCGAATGACCATCTTCTGAAAATCCTCAGCTACAATATTCACCACGCTGCAGGAACAGATGGAAAACTGGACCTCCGCCGCATTGCAGAAGTGATTCGGTCAGTGAATCCCGATCTTGTGTCTCTTCAGGAAGTTGATCAACGAGTGCGTCGAAGCAATTCCATTGATCAACCCTCGGAGCTGGGCAAACTCACAGGCATGAGAGTCCTGTTCGCTGAGAACATTCCTTTACAAGGCGGATCTTATGGCAATTCGATCTTAAGCCGACTTGAAATCGAATCAAAGAACCATTCCTTTCTTCCCAACCACAACAAGGGTGAACAGCGAGGTTTGCTAACCTCAACAGTTCGTTGGCAAATCGCGGGAAAACAAAAAAACATACTCAACTTCACGGCTACTCATTTCGACCATCGCCCTAATGACTCCGAACGCATCGCATCAGCTCTCCAGGTCAATGGTCTAGCAATTGCCGATCCCGACACACCCAGTATCATCGCAGGCGACTTTAACGACGTCCGTGGTAGCAACACACTGGAAACGCTACAAAAAAAATGGACCATCGCGGGTCCAAAACTGCCCACCGTTCCTGTGACACAACCAACACGACAAATTGACTTCATCCTGTATAGACCGCGAAATCGATGGACAGTCATCAAGACCGAGGTCCTGCAGGAATCAGTTGCTTCCGACCATAGAGCAATTCTGTCAGTGTTACAGCTCAATGTTCCGCCCAAGCCTGCAATCAAAGCCCCAGCAGGAACAGGAACAGGAACAGGAAAAACGAACACGGACAAGAGCAATGGTGACCTAACAGAAAAGAGACACGATCAAGAGCGTAATGAACTACTTCGATCCACAGGTGTCGACGGCCATACACGCAAGGCTACCACTGTAACCGAATGGGCATCAAGGAAAAAATCGATACTCACTGCAATGCATTCTGTAATGGGACAGTTACCAAAAGTTGCACCGCGCAATACTCCTGCAATGGAATTAATCGAGGAGGTTGACTGTGGAAATTTTGTACGGCGAAGGATTATGTATCAGGCGCAAGCAGGCAACAAAACGCCCGCATTTCTGTGTATCCCAAAAGCGGCATTCAAAAGAGATGCGAAACCTTTACCGGCTGTTCTTTGTCTTCACCCGACAGACGACAATGTTGGCAATGGAGTAGTCGTTGGCCTTGGTGGAAAACCAAATCGACAATACGCAAGTGAACTGGCGTCCCGTGGCTATATCACCCTTGCCCCTGCATACCCTCTACTGGCGAACTACCAACCGGACGTAAAAGGACTGGGCTGGAAGAGCGGAACTCTTCTCGCTGTGTGGGACAACATGCGTGGGATCGACCTTCTCTGCTCGTTACCTTATGTCAGGCAGAATGCAATCGGTGCGATCGGGCATTCTCTAGGTGGCCACAATGCACTCTACACTGCTGCCTTTGATGAGCGGATCGCGGCCGTAGTTTCCAGCTGCGGTTTTGATTCATATCAGGATTACTACGGTGGTGACCAAACAAAATGGCTTCCGGGAAAGGGTTGGACTCAGCTGCGTTATATGCCTGATCTCGCTAATTACCGGGGAAAGCTAAACGAAATCCCATTCGACTTTGACGAGATCCTGGCAACCATTGCACCACGTCCAGTCCTCGTTGTAGCTCCATTGCATGACTCGAATTTCCAAGCTGCCAGTGTACGCCGTTTGATTTTAAATGCGGGACCTGTGTATGCCCTGCATGGAGCAGAGAACCGCTTGAATCTTCTGCAGCCTGACTGCGCGCACGACTTCCCAAATCCGATGAGGATCAAAGCCTATCAATTATTTGATCAGGTTTTGAAACGCCCCTGATGGATTCCGTCACCAACAAACAGAACATCGGGCAACGTCCATCGGAAGCACATCATCGTCCCGCCAGACTGGACTTGGGAAACAGACCACGCTGAAATTCTAAATTTACTTGCCGTTACATCATTGGGACTCGTAATCAGCAATACAAACAACGAGAATAGTTCTGATAAGCCCCCCTGATATTCAATCCATAACTCACAAAAAGATGAACTCCATGACTGCTTTGAATCGTCGCAACTTCCTAGCCAGCACTCTTGTAACCGGCCTCACAAGCAGCCTCACAGCCAACAGATTAAGAGCAGCGAATGCGAACGACGAAGTGAATCTGGGTTTTATCAGTTGCGGAGGGCGTGCTGGTCAACTGATGGGACAATTCAGCAAAGTCGATGGCATCAATATCGCTGGGCTATGCGATGTGGATGAGAAACGGCTTGGATTAGCCAAACAGAAATACCCGAAGGCGCAGGGCTGGACGGACCTTCGTGACCTGATCGCCTCAGATTCCATTGATGTGGTTGTCGTAGCAACCTGTAATCACTGGCATTGTCTGGCGGCAATATGGGCGATGCAAGCCGGAAAAGATGTCTATGTTGAGAAGCCCTTGTCGCATAGCCAATGGGAAGGGCGGCAGACAGTTGCCGCAGCACGAAAATACAATCGAATTTGCCAAATTGGTACTCAGCAACGATCGGATCCCATGCAAGCCGAGATCAAGAAATTCTTGCATGAAGACAAAACACTGGGTGAAATCAACGCCACGCGTGTCAATCGCTACGGAGTTCGCCCTTCAATCGGCAAACGTGACAAGCCTCTGGCCGTGGACAAAAATATTGCTTACGACCTTTGGCTTGGACCAGCTCAGGATGAACCGATCTTCCGCGAAAAATTGCACTACGACTGGCATTGGGATTGGAACACGGGGTCCGGTGAAATGGGTAACTGGGGCGTGCATGTCTTAGATGATGTCCGCAACAATGTATTCCAAGATTCGGTGGCACTGCCAAAGCGAATTCTGGGTGGAGGTGGTCGCGTCGCGCTCAACGACGCGGGGCAAACACCTAATGTACACTTTGCTTTCTTTGATACAGGTTCAATTCCTGTTGTCATCGGGCTTTCGAATTTGCCATCCATGCCAAAAGGTAAGAAGAGCCCATCACATCCGGGACCAAGCAGTGGATACGTCGTCTATTGCGAAGGCGGGCGTTACGAGGGACAACGGGGACGTGGAGCTGCTTACGACTCTGCAGGTAAAAAAATCAAAGAGTTTAGAGGCGGTGGAGATGTTCGGCATCAAGCGAACTTCATCGAGGCTGTACTCAAGCGAGATTCTTCGATCTTGAATGCGGACATTGGCGTAGGAAATGACAGCACAGGATGGTGCAATCTGGCAAACGTTGCTTTCCGCACTGGAAAAAATCTTGACAGAGAGGCCACCAACGGAATCGAGCTGGAACAATGGATCACTTTGATGGGTGAAATGGATGAACACCTCGAATCCCATCAACTGTCTCGTGTGAGCGAAGAGATACGTGTCAGTCCAATGCTGGAACTGGATGCGAAGACCGAACAATTCGTGGGATCTGGCTCAACAGATGCAAACCAGTATCTCAATCGAGAATATCGAAAAGGTTATGAAGTGCCTGAGCTTGGCTGAATTCCCAGCAGCAAGATTCGCTATGACAAAGTGGTAACCAACTGACACCGCTGGCTTCGGCTACGAAGCGAAGGTTGCTGGTAGGCGATATGATCTATAATTCGAATTTTTTGCGGGGCCCAGCAACATAAAGAGCTTCACCCGTAAAACGCGTCTGAAATTCTTCGTCACTCCAAGTTGTCTTGCCCACGGCTGGGTCACCAATCACCCAGTCGCCGATTTCGTTACGTCCAAACACAACCACTGCGTGCCGATCCCCGCGAGATGTAAAAAATCGGCTTGGAAACGCGTCGCTTGATTCGCCGAAACGAACAATTGCCAAATTGGGAAGCTGTCCGGCAGGCAACCAGACATCAGTATTCGAAGATGCCAGACAAATTTTGTGGAAAGCAGAATTCGAGTACATTCTGACTCCCCGATACAATCCCAAAGACTCTGTACCGTGATCACTCGTTGAACACACGCGAACAAGATCCCGTTCTTCAGCAACAATACCAGCACCCCGTAATAAAGTGACAGCCGCTGCCGGGGCGCAGGTTGAGCTATGACTCTGAAGACAAATTCCATCATCCCACTGAGTTTCTTCACTCAACTGGACCGGCAAAAAGGCGGGGCGGAGCAATGGTAGTACAGTGTAGCCTAGAGCCATTCCCACCAGACTGATCGCGGCTATGGACCGCGAGTAGGATCGCAAACCGGAACTGCAGGCTGCCAAACCTGCAGTAAAACAAAGACAAGGAGCTATAAGAGTTGACCAGAGCAGAACATCAGGAAGCGGCAGCAAATCAATCCAGTGAAGCCCACCCGTGAGAATCCATGACAAAGCCATAGCGAAACACAGAGCACAGGCAAGAAAGAACGGACTGGATGTAGTCCGCGTTGACCGCAACCCCCAGCCCATGGCGTAAGCAAGCACCGACAATGCTATCGTGCAGACAAGACCGGAAATCAAATACGCAGCCACCGCAGCACCTCTTTCAGAAACATATGAATGTTAAGAAAAGATTAGCAACAAGTTGAAATTTCAACAATATTTATGTTATCGGTTGCTTGCAGTATTCCAATATCTTCATATTCCGAAAAACTTAGCACTTCTGGATGCCCCACATTCTGGAAGCGTATGTGAACCCCGGTGCCAGCATAAATGCGTACCGTTGTTTCAAGTGCTACAAACCACGAAATCCCTGAATTCGCTAGCGGATTCTACATCGAAGTGATCACTCTGCTGAAAAGCGATGTACGGTAACTTCATGCAGTCGCTCACCAGGCTTCAACAAGGTTGTTGGAAACGAATCACGGTTGGGTGCGTTAGGGTAATGTTGGGTTTCAAGACAAAATGCTTCATGGCCTCCATTACCACATGACGGTATAGGAAAAGGGGAATGGAAAAAGCGTTGTCCACTCCTCGGACTCATTCTGTCAAATTGGGTTCGACTGAATTGTGCTTTGTAAGCTCACGTGAGCCATCGGCAGTATCCAACCATATACGCTTCTCAGCAAACTCGATCTCTGGTAGTTGCGTCTCTATTACGTCCATGAGTGCTTCCATTTTTTCCCGCTGCTTCTGATGACTGAACCCCTTACCCGTCACACGAAACACGAGGCCCGGCGTTATACCGTCTTCCGTCTTGAAGGGTCTCAATGAGACAGATACACCGTCGATGCGGTATCCTGCGATCCATTTTCCAGTGGGCTGCCGATACTGCTCAGACAAACGCATCAACAACGGTTCCATTGAGTCCCAATACTCGAGGTGGGGTTTGCCGACCTCTCGGTTTATAACCAACATATAGCCCTGATAGCGGTACACAGCTTGCGACTCACGACTGAACCTGAAATAACCCATTAACACCGCGAGCACCGAGACAAGGACGATGATTCCCGACAGGGTTACTTTCTTTCCTTTGAAAAAGATCAGCTTGTAATTGAGATATGCAACAGTTGAGATCAACAGGCTCAGGACGAAATAGATCTCGGAAGGGATAAGAATATCTTTCAATCCAAGCAGAAACAGAAGAATCAGACCGACCTGCACCAAGTGTTTAAACCAGGCTTTCTCCACCAACGTTCGTAAAGTCAAGCGATTTGTAGATCCCGGCTGCTTGGCAATTTTAGGGTCATCATTGGATGTGTCTGGATTCATGTCATGCTTAGCAGGTTTTGCCACCTGATACTTTAAAATGACGAGGCGACAATGGGAGCATCCATCTCATTTCCGCACTTCGATGAGTCACGCATCATTGGCTGCTCGATCCAGTTGATTGTCCAGAGCAGGATCTCCCGGATGTAGTGCACAGCTGGACTCCAGGAAACGACGCGAGCCAAGGAATCACCTCCTCAATTTCGTGATGTCAAAAAACAGCAACAACCGGAAGTTGGGGAAACCTTTCCTATCAGTCGGCTGCAGCACTTCGATTTCTTCATCATTCGAAATAACAATCACGACGCACGACATCAGTTACTGTTGATTCCCAAGGGTACCAGGACTGCTAACCAACCACCAAAATCGCAGCAGTGGCAAACCCTCCATTTTCAGATACTGGGCAAGAGTGATCCTAAGTGAATGTTCAGTTGGTCACTGTGTTGAAAATCGGTGCACTGTGACTTGGTGCAACTTTTCTCCGGGTTTCAACAATGTCGTTGGAAAAGATTCCCGGTTTGGCGCGTTGGGATAATGTTGGGTTTCGAGACAAAATGCTTCGTGCCCTCCATAGCCATTGGACCTCTCGTTACCTGGCAGATGATTCGCTGTGTAAAGCTGCATCCCCGGTTGTGTGGTTTCGATTGCCAATATCCGGCCTGATTCTGGATCAACGACCCGTGCAGCACTACGCAACTCGCCGGGTGTTCCCCGGACAACATAGCAATGATCATAACCCTTGGTCGCACTTAGCTGCTCAATACGGTCCCCCAAAGCTGTCCCACTTCGGAAATCCAGGACTGTGCCCTCTACTGAATTCAATTTACCCGTTGGAATCAGATCATCATCCACATCCAGGTACTGGTCAGCTTCAATCGTTGCAATGTGATCCATGGCAGAACCACTGCCGGCACCTGCAAGGTTCCAGTAACTGTGGTTTGTAAGATTGACATGAGTGGGTGCATCTGTCGTCGCCTTGTACGCGATTCGCAATTCGTTGTTATCATTCCACGAATACTCTGCAGTTGCCTGTACCGTTCCAGGGTAGCCCTCCTGTCCGTCAGGGCTTGTCAGGTGAAATCGAACACCGACTGCATCATCCGTGCGAAATGTTTCACCATTCCAATTCTGGTACGTAAAATTGTTTTTCCCGCCGTGAATGTGGTGTTTGCCGGCATTTGTCGTGACCTGATAGGCCTTACCACCAATCGTGAATTTTCCCTCTTCAATCCGATTGCAAAACCGTCCGACCGTGCTGCCAAAATAAGGATGCCCGTCAAGGTAGGGTGCAAGTTCGTCAAACGCGAGATTCACATTTGCCCGATTTCCTTCTCGGTCAGGGACATTGACATCGAGTAAGGTGGCTCCCCAAGTCATGACCGAAACACTGTTGCCATGCGAATTAGTCAAAGTGAACCGAGTGACGTCTTGACCGTCCTGAGTAGCACCAAATACGTTGGATTGGATGTTCATGGTGGGATTAGCAGCGAGCGAGTTGGCAAAACAGGTAATAATCGCGATAATAGGCATCGCGGTGAAGAACAAGCGTAGCATCATGACGTTTTTCGGAGCGTTCGTGTACCAGACAAGTGAGAGCTTTACGTTAACCGACATCGCGTGCAAATTCACCTTGTGCAGCTCATTGATTTTGAAAAAGTGCGTCCCATCTCTGTGTCTACATTACCTGCCCTTTCACCGCTAAGCATTGGGAATGTCAACATTGGCTTTCCTATCGTGCAAGCTGCCTTGTCAGGCTACAGCGACCTTCCGATGCGAGTGATTGCGCGTCAATACGGTGCCAGTTACGCAATTTGCGAGGTAATGCTGGACCAGTTCCTGCTAGCCCTTAGCAAACGTCAGAAAACAAAACACTTCCTGGATATCCATCCCACAGAACACCCGGTGGGTGGGCAACTGATGGGCGCGGAACCTGAGCAGTTTGCCATGGGCGCGCTAAAATTGGTGGAAGCCGGCTTCGACATCATCGACGTCAATTTCGGATGTCCCGTCAAAAAGGTTTTGGGGCGCTGTCGCGGCGGATTCCACCTCTCACAACCCGAAGTTGCAATTGATATCCTGCGACGTACCCGTGATATCGTTCCTCAACAGATTCCTGTAACAGTCAAGATGCGACGTGGCATTGATGATTCAGCTGAATCCCGTGACAAGTTTTTTCAGATTCTTGACGGTGCCATGGACGCTGGCCTAGCTGCGGCCACCGTGCATGGTCGAACCGTACAGCAACGCTATGTCGGCCCCAGTCGCTGGTCTTTTCTGTCCGAGGTCAAACAACACGTGGGTACAAGGCTGCGCATTCTCGGCAGTGGTGATTTATTCACAGCCGAGGACTGCTTGCGTATGATTCACGAAACCGGGATCGATGGTGTCACAGTTGCACGGGGTGCAATCGGAAATCCGTGGATTTTCCAACAGGCAAAGGCTCTTGCAGAAGGCCTCCCCAAACCCTCCCCACCGGACCTGAACGAACAAGCCGCTGTGATGAGAGCTCATTTTCAGTTGTGCATGCAAACTTACAGCGAACAGCGGGCTCCGCTGTTGATGAGAAAATTTTGCATCAAGTATTCCCAATGCCACCCCCAGCACGAACAAGTGCGACTCGATATGACGCGCATCCGAACCGCAGAAGAATTCGAACAGATGCTCAACAAACACTATTCGAACAATGTCGCCGGGCGCTACATCCCGCGCGAAGCACATGGATCTCAAGAAGAGTGTTGACGCTCAAAAATCTACTCTCTGTGATCTACTCTTCTTCGTCTTTCTTGTACTGATCCAATCGGCGATACAAAGTACGTGCACCGATTTGAAGGATCTTGGCTGCTTCATCACGGTTGTCGTTTGTAAGCCTGAGTGTTTCCTCGATCGCCCAACGTTCGATGACGCCTAATGGCTTCCCAATCAGATCTGAATCCCCTTGGATTGGCATTTGCGGATCGTCCCCGTCTTCCAATGCCTCATCGGCCAACTCTGGTGGCAAATCATCAACATCAAGCTTGCCATCAGTATCCAAAACCACCATTGTCTCGACAAAATTCCTCAACTCTCTGACATTACCGGGCCAGTCATAGGAAAAGAAACGCTTTGTCACGGCTGGTGTGAAATGTGCCGTTGGCTTCTCGTGACGACGAAGAAATGTTTTTCGAAAATGGTCCATCAATGGCACGACATCCTCAAGACGCTCACGTAAAGCAGGCAACTCGACCGTCACTACTTTTAGCCGATGGTACAAGTCTTTACGGAACGTGCCAGCTTCAATCATCCCTTGCAGTGGACGATTCGTTGCTGAGATCAAACGTACGTTCACTTTGATGGTTTTATTGTCACCAACACGCGTGATCTGATTCTCTTCCAAAACACGCAGCAACTTGATCTGAGTATTGGCAGGCATATCACCGACCTCATCAAGGAACAAAGTACCGCCATTAGCGTATTGAAAAGCTCCTTCACGGTCAGACACTGCATCAGTGAACGATCCTTTTACATGCCCGAACAGTTCACTCTCGACAAGATTCTCTGCAATTGCTCCAGTGTTGATTGCTACCATCCGTTTGCTACGCCGTGGACTGTTCTGGTGAATTGCCTGAGCAATGATCTCCTTCCCCGTACCATTTTCACCGGTAATCAGAACTGTTGCATCGGTGGCAGCGATTCGACGCAACCGATCAATGACCATTTGCATCTTCTTGCTGACATAGATGATGCCCTCGAAACCAAACCGCTCATCCAGTCTCTGCAAAAGCTCGGTATTTTTCCGTTTAAGCGAAACCGCCTCCGCAGCTTTCTCTGCAATTGCTCGAAGCCGGTTGGGAGTGATCGGCTTTTCCAAAAAGTTGAAAGCGCCTTTTTGCATCGCCTCAACTGCCACCGGAACCGTTGCATGACCGGTCACCATGACCACTTCGCAGTCCGGTAATCGCTCACGTGCAAGCTTGAGAATTTTCATGCCGTCGACATCGTTCATGACCATATCTGTGATGATGATGTCGTAGGTTTCACGTTCCACCAAACTGGCAGCTTCCGGTCCGCTCGTTGCTACTTCACATGTGTAGCCAACTTTTTCCAAACTCTCCGTCATCGCTCGAGCATGCGCCGCCTCGTTATCAATGACCAGAAGCCTCAAACTGGACGGGTCAAATTCCACCACACGAGGAGACTGGCCGCCGTCTGCCGGAGAGTTGGACTGATTTTCACTTACCATCGTTGACGCGTGGCCCGGGTACCGAGAGGAAGGATAAAAACTGATTCGCGAACGCACCGAAAATTAAGTCTTTAATTTTAGAAGATCTCGGCGTTCATCAAACAGGAAAAGTCGAAAACAGCTTAACAAGCAGGAGAGTCGGCCCATGCCCCTCGTATCTCCGCTCGATCCTGCCGAGAGGATCCTTGTCCATCATCCCAGCACGTTTAGCTCTTAGGGCAACGGTTCTGCCCATTGAGGCTTTCATCTTCTCTTTCTACTCCCAGCCGCTCACAGAGACTTCGCATAGCGGCTTTGAAGCGACTCAACTTCCAAATCTGTATCTCGTGTAGCACGCATGGCCCGTACCGCTGCCTCAGCAGCAGCCAGCGTGGTGATGCAGGGTACCCCATGCTGCACAGCAGCCGCTCGAATGCGACCTTCATCAGTGCGAGCACCTTTCCCACTCGGAGTGTTGAGGATTAGCTGAACATCATCATTTTTCAGATAATCAATAAGATTGGGGTGACCTTCAGCCAACTTCTTTACCCGAGTCACCTCGACGCCACCTTCTTCTAGTCGTGCCGCCGTCCCCGAGGTAGCAAGAACTTCGAACCCAAGTTCTCGCAAGTCCGTCCCAATGGCCTTGGCAGACTCTTTGTGACGTGAGCTAAGGCTAATGAAAATTTTCCCAGATTCAGGTAACAGGCTGCCCGCAGCAATTTGACTTTTTGCAAACGCGAGCGAGAACTTATCGCTCACTCCCATCACTTCTCCGGTACTTCGCATCTCCGGACCCAGTACGATATCGACACCGGCAAACTTTCGGAAAGGAAAAACGCTTTCCTTGATGGAAACATGTCGCGGAATGGGCTCCTCGGTAATTCCCTGTTCAGCCAGCGAAATTCCAGCCATGACCTTCGTTGCAATACTTGCCACTGGCACCCCCGTCGCTTTCGCTACAAAGGGTGCTGTACGGGAGGCCCGCGGATTCACCTCCAGCACGTACAGAATCATACCTTGTTCTTCCGACTTGATAGCAAACTGAATGTTCATCAGTCCAATGACATTCAATTTCTGAGCAAGTTTCTTCGTGGCCTCACGAATTTCATTGAGTATCGGTTGCGTCAAACTGAACGGCGGGATTGCACACGCTGAGTCACCCGAATGGACGCCCGCCTCCTCAATGTGCTCCATGATACCCATGATCACACAGTCAGTTCCATCTGCGATGGCATCGACATCTACCTCAGTGGCATCCTCCAAAAAGCGGTCGATCAACACAGGTTGCCCATCTGCGACCACAAAGGCCTCAGCCACATAACGATCGAATTGGGCTTGGTCATAACAAATTTCCATCGCTCGTCCTCCGAGCACAAAACTCGGCCTGACCAGCATCGGAAACCCGATCACCTTTGCTTCAACCCGAGCTTCATCCATATTTCGAGCGATGCCGCTAGGCGGTTGCTTCAAACCCAATTCATCAATCAACTGCTGAAACAATTCCCTGTCTTCTGCCGCCTCAATGGTGTCAACACTTGTGCCAATGACTGGCACACCTGCTTCAGCTAAACCTCTCGCCAAATTCAGTGGAGTTTGTCCGCCAAACTGAACAATCACACCATCAGGTTGAATCGCATCACAAACGTTGAGAACATCCTCAATCGTGAGCGGTTCAAAGAACAACATATCTGAGGTGTCATAATCAGTACTCACCGTCTCCGGATTACTGTTCACCATGACACTTTCGATCCCAATGTCACGAAGTGCAAAACTTGCGTGGCAGCAGCAGTAATCAAATTCGATTCCCTGCCCGATACGGTTGGGACCACCGCCCAGAATCACCACGCGTTTTTTGTCACTCTTGGGGGGCAGTTCATCCTCAACTTCATAAGTGCTGTAATAGTAAGGGGTATACGCCTCGAACTCTGCGGCGCACGTATCCACACTTTTGAAGACAGGCTTCACACCCAATTCAAGACGTCTGGCCCGAACTTGGGTTTCAGTTGCAGAGGTAATTTTCGCGATTTGGCGGTCGGAAAAACCATCCCGCTTCGCATCCCACATCTGATCCCGGGAAAACCCATCGAGCGAACCGATTTCGATCAGCCGATTTTCATGCTCGATGATCTGAGAAAGATGGTCAAGGAACCAAACATCGATGTTTGTAAGTTCAAACACTTCATCAAGGTTCATTCCCGCTTTGAGTGCGTACCGGATGTAGAAGATCCGCTCCGCACCAGGAGTACTCAATTTCGCTCTGATCTCATCAAAATCAGGCTGCTGCTCGGTGCCCCACAAGTCGCGATTATCACTACCCAAACCGAACGCGCCAACTTCCAAACCTCGCATTGCTTTCTGCATCGATTCACGAAACGTACGGCCGATGGCCATGGTCTCTCCGACACTCTTCATTTGCGTCGTCAGTGTTGCGTCAGCCTCAGGGAATTTTTCGAACGCAAATCGAGGCATTTTCGTGACGACATAGTCAATCGTTGGCTCAAAGCAGGCCTTCGTTTGCTTCGTGATATCGTTTGGCAGTTCCCATAAGAGGTATCCAATTGCCAACTTTGCTGCGATTTTCGCAATTGGAAAACCGGTTGCTTTACTCGCCAGTGCACTTGAACGACTAACCCGTGGGTTCATCTCGATGACGATCATCCTGCCTGTTTTGGGCTCGATCGCGAACTGAATGTTGCTACCACCCGTTTCTACACCGATCTCGCGAATCACAGCCAACGACGCATCACGCATCCGTTGGTATTCCTTGTCTGTCAATGTCTGTGCTGGAGCCACAGTGATTGAGTCACCAGTGTGAACACCCATCGCATCAAAATTTTCGATGCTACAAATGATGACCACATTGTCTTCTCTATCCCGCACGACCTCCATCTCGTACTCTTTCCAACCGATGATCGATTCCTCAATCAGAACTTCGGTAACTGGAGATTGATCGAGACCATTCTGCACGAGAGCATCAAAGTCATCCTTGTTGTAGGCGATTGCTGAACCGCTGCCGCCCATCGTAAAACTCGGTCGCACAACCGCGGGCAAACCAACATCCTGAAGCGCTTCACGCGCATGCTGCAGCGTTTTAACGGTATGCCCATTGCAGGTATCCAAGCCGATCTTGTCCATGGCAGCTTTGAACTGCTCACGTTCCTCAGCCTTGGCAATGACCGCCGCGTTCGCGCCGATCATTTCCACTCCGTATTTTTCCAATACCCCGTTGGCTTCGAGGTCCATCGCACAATTCAAACCTGTCTGCCCTCCCAGCGTGGGCAACAGCGCATCCGGTTTCTCCTTGGCGATGATTTTCTCAATCATCTGCCATGTCAATGGCTCAATGTAAGTCGAATCTGCCGTATCAGGATCCGTCATGATGGTCGCAGGATTGCTGTTGACCAACACGACTTCGTAACCCTCTTCTCGAAGAGCCTTACAAGCCTGGGTTCCCGAATAGTCAAATTCACAAGCCTGCCCAATGACAATTGGACCGCTGCCGATAATCAGAATCTTATTGATGTCGTCGCGACGAGGCACGTTCTTATTTCCAACGGCGTGGAGCTTAAAAGGTTCATACACAGAACTTACAAGGAGCCAAACCTCGATTCCAACTTAAGGAATCCTCACTCGCGTCCTCAGCACTCGCAAAATTCCAGACAAACACCGGTAACGGAGCGTGAGATCGACACCTGCAAATTGAGGCAGAGGATAGCAGAAAAAAGCCCAGTCGTAGAGGACTCAACCAAACCGCATGCTAAAAGAAGCTGCGGCCCTTCCCGCAGTCACAGCGAAAACCTTCTCTTCGGCCCCATTACAGCGTTTTTTCAACGATCCGACTGATCCCCAAACCGCTCCAACCGCAGAAGATTCCCCAAAAAGGGCGGTTCGAATTCCCGCTAATCGCCCGCGATTCACGAGTACCAAGCTCGTTCTATCCGAAAAACCCGTCTGGACTGGATTTGCATCTGGACTGAATAAGCTTCTGAGCTACGGTGCCGCCTTCTTGTCAGGAACCGTTTCCCCTGATTTCCGACGTACCAGACCATACCGCCACACAAACCCTGACGCGATGCAGGCTGCTCCTACCAACGTCCACCATTGTGGGAACTGATAAGTGGCGTAATTCCGCCACGCCAGAAACGTCCACACCGGCACCGCCACTGGTTCCAGCAACGTAATCAACGACGCCTCGTTGCTCTCCACTTCTCGAACCGCCCAAGCAAAGATCATGTACGGAATCGCCAATTGAACTGCCCCCAGACAAAACAAAGCGATCCATTGCCCACCGTGTGGGAGCGGAGCCTTGCCAATGACCAACGGAGCCAGACACAACACACTAACAAGATGATTCACCAAGCCAAGCCAAGCTACATCAACGCCCCGCAGCCGCCGAAGGGAAACCATGACGACCGCGTACATTAATCCTGAAAAAAGCGCAAGACCAACAGGCCCGGTCACAAGTGACTCGTGTGTCACCCTCGATTCCATTCCGATGATGAAAACAATCCCCACCAACGACAATCCCACCATCACCCAATCACTGCGTCGAGGACGATCACCAATGCCAAGCAAACCGGCAACCGCGACCCACGCAGGCCCAACATACTGCAGCCAGATCGTGGTTGTCTCAGAACCATTCACCATCGCAACAAGAAAAGAATACGTCATTGCGACAAAAGCCATGGACATGGGCACCATCGCGATGCGGAACTGTGGACGACGCACAAATGGCAGTACTGTCAAAGCAGCGAAAACAGCACGCCAGAATGTCAACGCAACACCACGTGTCTCCATGGGCCAATCATCAAACCAAGGAGCCTTGGCATAAAAACCACTTGTACTCCAGAGCAATGCGGCGACGACCACCAGAAGACGCGAACGATCCCGAAGAGAAAGCTTTGGCATCAATTTTCAGTCGCATCAGATTGAGCCCAACTCACCACAATCTGTACAGGCAGATGGTCGCTGGCATAACGGCCGGCAGAAGTTTTTGGATCGAGCGTAGACAGTTGTTCGATGCTGATCCGCCCCCGAACAAAGATGTGGTCGATGATACGGCCGGAAGCAATTTCGCGAAAACCATTCCAAGTGCTTTCAGGACCCGAGACCGCCTGTCTACTCAATACACGAGCATCCTTCAATGATTGATCGCCGACCAAGACCAGATAGGGAGCAGATCGTTGCAAACAATTGAAGTCACCCATCACAACGCACGGTGTTGCCACAGGCTGCTCGTTGACCACTCGCTTGATCAGCCTTGCACTTTCTTCCCGAGCATTTGAGCCACGATGATCAAAATGTGTATTGGCGACCCACAACTTTTTCCCGGTGAACCTATCTTTCACAAGCATCCAAGTACAGGTTCTTGGTAGCGACGCATCCCAACCTGCAACACCAACTTTTTCAGGATCATCACTCAACCAAAAAGTTCCCCGCTCCAAGGCGGCGAAACGAGTCCTTCTGATTCCAATGGGTGTGTGCTCGCCACGACTGCGGCCGTCATCTCGACCCACACCATAAAAATCGAATTCCGGAAGCCGCGCCACCAACGTTTTCAATTGGCCGGAGGTGACCTCCTGCAAGCCGATTAGATCCTGCTTGGAGAGCAAATCCACCACAGCATCAACACGGTTATCCCACGCATCTTTTCCGTCACGAGCGTTGTCATACCGAATATTAAAAGTCATCAGTTTGAAGACGTCTGATGATTCGATCACCAACGTCTCCGCAAAACACACTTTGGTGACCAAACCGGGACTCAAAGCCACCCAAGCCAAGGTGACCAGACTCAACCTGCGAATGCAGAATCCACAATGCGACGCTCGTGAATTGAACATCAGGCCCATCCGAAAGAAAAAGAGACGAAAGCTTACTCGTGGCGAAGTGCCTCGATCGGATTCATCTTCGCTGCACGCACAGCAGGATACAACCCACTGACTAAACCAACGCCAACCGCAATCGCTACTGCCAATGGAATTGTCCAAAGAACAATTGAAGGCGTCGCCTCACGGATAGGTTGAGGCAAGCTTGAGAATTGCTCGGGAAAACCTTGCTCAAACACCCAAATCAGACCTCCGTACACTGGCAAGCTCAACAACCCGAGCAGGATACCCAGGAACGCGCCAACAAAACTGAGCACGATGGTTTCAACGAGAAATTGCTTGACAATATCTCCCTGCTTGGCCCCAAGAGCACGACGAATACCAATTTCCCTTGTTCTTTCCGTCACACTGGCCAGCATGATATTCATGATCCCAATACCACCCACAAGCAACGAAATGCAAGCGATCAAAATAGCGATCCCGAGAAACAGCAACTTCATATTGCGTGCCTGCTCCAGCAATTCTAGCGGCACCACTACCGCCGTATCGTTCATTTCGCTGTGCTTTGAGGCCAACAGGCTTTTAATCAGTGCCGCTGAGGGTCGAACTTTTTCCGGCGATGTCGCCTGAAGCGTGATCTGATTCAGTTCCATAATTTCCATCTGGAACTGACCACTACGCCTAGTAACGATTGTGTCGCCAATTCTCTTCCGCAGCGTCCGTATGGGAATATAAACATCTGCAGAGAAATCCTGTGAATCAAGAGACCCGCCAATTGCCGCTGAAGGATTTCTATGCTCGAGGACCCCGACAATTCTGTACTTGTCAGTGTGCTCAGGGACATTAATGCGCTTTCCCAAAGGTTCCTCGTAGGGAAACAGGGCCTCGGCTACGCCAGCGGAAACCACACACACGGTATCCGCGTTCAAATCATCGGCATCACCAAGAAACCGCCCACCATTCTCCCTTATCTCAAGGGTGTTCACATCTGCGTAGGCCGGCGTACATCCGACAAGCCGTCCATCAATGGAACGGTCACGATATGTGAATTGCCTTCGAATTTCACGAATGGGTATTGCCGTTTCGATCGTGGGAACGTTTTCGATAATCCGTTCCAAGTCACTACGGAGCAGGCCATACTGAGTTGCCCGCATGCCTGCAAGCTTGTCTTCGGGTGGCTTCTGGCTCCGAACGATGATCGTAGTNGAACCGAGCGATTCGATCTGACGTTGCACCTGGTCACTNGCCCCTTGGCTGATAGCTGTCAGAACGATGACAGCAGTAACACCGATCATGATACCAATCATGGTCANCGCAGTCCGCAATGGATGCAGTGCGAGGCTCTTGATACCGAGTTTCCAAGTACGCAACCAAATCATGTCAATTTATTCCCGACGCCATAACTACTCGCGAGCCAACAATTCTTCAACCGCTTCCCGCTGAGCTAATCTGGCGGCCACACGTCGTTCATCACTGACCAGCTCGTCCGTGTGTAACATTCCGTCCTTCAAACGCACGATGCGTTTAGCGCGATCAGCTACATCGTCTTCATGGGTGACCAGTATGATGGTTCGACCTTCATCATTAAGTTGATCAAAGATCGCAAGAATCTCATCGGTTGTAGCCGAATCCAAGTTGCCTGTGGGCTCATCCGCCAGCACGAAGAAGGGGTCATTGACGAGACTTCGAGCGATCGCCACTCGCTGCTGCTGACCGCCCGACAATTGCGCAGGCCGGTGGTCGAGTCGATCGCCCAAACCGACACGCTCTGCCAATTCGATGGCCCTTCTCTTTTCACCTGATCCGAGCCGCCCTTGGTAGTACAGCGGCACCTGAATGTTTTCAACAACGCTCAACTGCTGTATCAGATTGTATGACTGGAAAACAAAACCAATGCGTGTGCTTCTGATCTCGGCAAGCTCGTCATCAGTCATCTCAGCAATGTCATCCTCACCGAGATACAGGCTCCCATCAGTTGGCTTATCCAAGCAACCTAACAGGTTCAGTAAGGTACTCTTCCCGCTGCCCGATGGACCCATGATTGCGACATAGTCTCCCTCTGGCACGTCAAACGAGACACCCCGAAGAGCGCGGACTGTCTCGCTCTTTAATACATATTCTTTCGTTAAATCCCGAATGGAAGTCGCCATTCGAGGCGTATGTGTTACTGATCCCGCATCCGCGAGACCAGTTGTACCAAATGGATCATTGCTACTCATATCCTCAACCCCCACCCATTCGCTTCGTCATCGCTTTCGTAAGCTCTGCCTTGGTCACAGTGCCATCAGAGTCGGCATCAGCAGAGGTAACCATGCTTCGATATCTGCTATCGATAGCCTTGATTTCATCGGGCGACAGAGAACCATCCCCGTTTTTGTCGCTGTTTGACATTGTCGCATCGACGATTTTACCGATAGGAGCTCCACCGCCACCCGGTCGTCCACCGCCGCCCGGTCGTCCACCGCCACCCGGTCGTCCGCCGCCACCCGGTCGTCCACCGCCGTCACCTAGCCGACCACTGCCGCCTGGTCGTCCACTACTTGGGTCTGATTTTCCAGCACCAGCACCTGGCCGGCCACCCTCAGCACCACTACCAGCTTTGGGTGCACTTGCCAGATCACGCATGCCACTGTTGTCTTCTCGTACGATCTTCGGCAGCTCCATCAGATCCAGATGGTCACGGAGATTCAAAACGACGACATCTTTGTCTGCCAAGCCGGTACTGATACTCGCCATTGTATCGTTGGTTGCCTGTATATCCACTTTTGCGGTCTCGAATTGCTCAGGCCCCTTCATAACCAGAGTGAACATATCAGAACCGTGCTCATAAAGACCCTCGATCGGAATCTGAAGAGCATCATCCAATTGCTCAACAAAGATCTGAACCTCGGCAGTCATCCCAGTACGTATATTCTCCGGCGGATTGATGATCTCGATGATCGTCGCGTACTCCTTAATCGATGAACTAAAATAACTCCCCGGTTCGGCATATCGATTAACCTTGATGACGCGGCCAGTGAGTTTCATTCCAGGGATCGCATCAATCGCAATCCTCGCCGCCATCCCCTCTCTGATCAACGTAATCCTTGATTCATTAACTTTGCACTTCACTTGCATAAGCGACGGGTCCGGGAGACGAATGATCTCCTGACGCTCGCGAACCGTCGAACCAGCCTCTACGACGAATTCGGCATTTCCTCCCCGACTGCTGTACCGATTAGCATGCACAACGACACCATCAGATGGCGCGTGCATGATGCACTTGCTAATCTGTTCTTTAATATCAGCCAAGTCAGCTGTTTCTTCCATCAGTTCACTTTGGGCCGCTGACAACGCAGCCTCAGCAGCTTCGATATCACTATCAAACTGCACAAGCATCTTCTGTTTTGTCAGATTCTGCAAAACCCTGAGCTTACTCTCAGCGACGTCCAACTTGTTCTGTGCATCAGCGACAGCGAACTCGTTTGCTTCCAAAGTGAGAGCATTCAACAACCCTTTTGCGACCAATCGTTCACTGCTCTGGCTTTGCAGCTTTGCTCTTCGGAGATCCTGTTCGGCAATGGCCTTCTCGCTCAGAATCTTTTTTTCGTCTGTCATATAAACGCCCTCGAGATATTCCTGCCGCGAAATTTTCGCCTGCTCGAGGTTCGCCTCAGCCGTTGCAAGTCGTGACTCGGCCGTAATGACTTGGATCTTCTGTTCCTTCAGGTTCAATTCCAGCTCAGCTGAATCAAGCTCAATGAGTTTTTCGCCTTCCTTGACCTTAGTTCCCTCCTCGATCACCCATAGAATCGCAGTACCACCACTCCCGCGGGATTTGACCTCACACACGATTTCGGTGTTGCTGCTGCTTTCTACTTCCCCCTGCTCCAAAACGACATGATCAAAAGGCCCCCGTTTGGCGACCTGAGTAATGAGAGCATCGGGATCCACCGACGTGCCGCTCTGATTCAAAACTACGTAGCCTGCTCCGCCAATGACAGCAATGAAACACAGGCAAATGATGAGACCGACGAAGGCGTTGCCTTGCCGTTGATCGAGGGGCAATGGAGTTTTCATAATGCCAATGTGTTAGGTGGGAAAGTCATGGTGGGATCGAGTCTGATTTAACACCTCGCCGATGGCGAGGTTTCGCGCAACGAAGTAGTCAGAAGACATGATCCCGTCAGATGCGAAAGAATCCGCCGTGACCAGAGGTATCGCTATTCTCGTGATTCTAGCCCAGTGTCAAAGTAGCGATCTGCGTGGATACGCAGATTTGAAGCGATCTTTTCCTTCAAATCACCGGCTGTCAGGGCCAACCTGGGGTTAATCTCCACCTGAACCCCCTCATCCACACAAACGCCCGCCTCCTGCAGCCACTGCCGATGCAAATCGATGATCGCTGTTTTCGCGGCATTCGGCGTGTCAGTCTCAGCACCATCGGCATTTTTCACAGGTGCAAATGCTTCTTTGGCGGGGGATTCTACGACAAAGGCATTTTTGGCTATTGGAAGCAAATCAAAAATGAACCTTTCAAACTTGGTCGCATTTGGCTCAGCCGGAAAGACCAACTGCCCCTGCTGGTCGCAATGAGGCACCTTTTTTAAAGCGCGATGGAATGGCAAGGAATCCGCTTGCCCAGCCACCCGCTGCAGGAACTTAAGCTTGAACAAATGCACAGCAATGTTCCCCGCCCAGAGCTTGAGTGAGCCATCTTCGTCAACAGCTTCTGCCGCTGACTCTGGCAAATCACTGTATTCAATGATCTGAACCTGCCCATCCACAAGCACCACATTTCCCACTTTTTCCATGGGATAGCGTTTTCGAACCACCTGAGTGGTCATTTCACTAGCTGCCATCAAATGATGCCCGATCAATTCAGGCTCACAAAGATGTGCCAATGGGTTATCAACTTGGATGTAGGCAAGATGTTGAATCCCTCGCTTCGCGGCATCGGCCAAGCAACCACAACGATCCAAAGCTGAAACTGTCCCACCATGCCCGTCCGGACTTAAAGCAAGAGAACTCTTGCTCTGCATTAACAACTTGCCGGTTGCTGCGTCGACCGCCGGCATCACACCTTGCTTAAAAATGCGCAAGTCTTCCGCAGGAAGCCCCAGATTGTCATTTGCTACAAAATAATCTCGAGTTTCCTGATCAGTTGCATCACTGGTCATGATGTACAAAGGGATACGACACGAATATTTTTCATTCACTGCGAGAAGGCGATCAACGAAAAATTGAAACAGGGTCCGACCAGAAACCGGACCGATTGGAAACATGCCCTTGGGTTGGTCAAAACCGAGCCTTGTCCCCTGCCCACCGGCCACAATCACGGCTCCGAGCTCCCCATTCCTGAGTGCTTCTTCACCCCGTTCTCGAGCCTGATCAGGCGACCACTCAGCTCCACTGCCGTCAGCCCGCACCGCTGGCGGAGAACTCGCTCTGCTGGCCAGTGCTCCGAAATCAGTAGCTTCGTCCTGTCCACGGACCAGACTTGCTAATTCAGCCAGATCAACTCCACTCAGTTGCTTTCCAAGATTTGATTGTTGCTCAGCATTTAGTTGCGACCAATGCTGCAGAACATGCTGCTGACCATACTGAGACAAACTTTCCTTCAAGGCATCAGATTTCTGGGGATTATCTGTCAACGGTTCACTCGATTTCTGTTGTACAAACTGATTGTGCTTCGCAAACGAAAAGGGAACGATAAGCCGCTTGAACTAGATCAATTATTCAATCCGAAAATGCCATTTCTGCAAATCGTATCGCTGCTGCCGCAACTTCAAAACCTCGTTCCGCAAGGATGCAGCATCTACGTGATCCCTCACTTCAAAATTGTCGACCAAATGCTTAGCAAGCCTTGTGGAATTCAGTGGCACATTGGTCACAAAACTGGCATGATCTCGGCCCTCGCGGTAGTCAGGTTGACGCGGTGCCTTGAGCAAGCAGTGTGATAGCATACTCAAATCAAAATCATACAAAACGGTTCCGTGATACAAGATTCGATCCCGAGTCACTCGCAGACTGTTACCTGAGCACTTACGGTTCTGCCATGTGAGGTCACAGATCCCCTGTAGAGTTGCTGACGGAACCTGCTGCTGTACAGCGGCCAATACGCGAGACATCACATACTGGTGCGCCGCATCAATTTTCCTCAACCCATCATGTACTGCATGATCGAGAACAACGCTGTACATCAGACAACCGGGCCCCGCAACCACTGAGGCACCACCGGTACAGCGTCTCAGAATCGGCATCTTCATTGCCTCGCAATAGTCGACATCGATTTCCTCCCGAATACGGCTGGATCGACCTGCAACCACTACGGGCTGCGTGAACTCCCAGATCCGCAAAACTTCCCACGGCTGAAAGCGGTCCAACTCTGAGGATTTTCGCATAAGAACAGCCTCATCCAGCGCCAGATGATCAGCTGGATCAGTCATATCATCCAACAACTGAAACATGTTTGTCCTTCTTTTAGTTGGAACGCAGAGATTCCAATAGAGGCATCTTGCTGACGCGTCGGACTGATGCCAAGCCTGCACTCAACCCAAAAAGTGTGATTCCGATCAATAGAATGAACGGCTCAAGGATTGGTGGTTTCAGGCCATTGATAAGAGCGTGAGGCAACACTGCCAAAACCGCACAAATCGCTCCACATCCAATCCCGAACAATAACAGAGTCGCTGTTTCCCCCATGACTACCGAAGTCAAACTTTGTCGACTGAAACCAATGGCTCGCATGACCGCCAACTCTTGACGTCTTTCGAGAACACTTCGCATCTGTGCGACAGCCAGCCCGATCGTCCCCAACAACAGTCCAAGTGCACCGAGACTCTGGAAGGTTCGCAAATAAGTGTTCTGAACTGCCAGCATCGTTGCCAGCGTTCGATTCGCATCCGTGATATCCATTCCTATGTCACCAAGCCGATTCTCAAAAATACCGGCGACTTCGTTGCTGCGAGAGTCGTCTACGGCGATGAGGAAATACTGATATCCACTAATGTCGGGGAAGATTCGTTTGAAATTATTTTCACCAATCATCAATTTCCCTTGCAACAAGGAATTGGCAAGCAACCCCACGACACGAAAATAGGTCAGCTTTCCTGGTTCGTATTCAAAAGCACGAACCTCCCCGACACCTTTCATCATCTGCAGACTCCACATCGCTGTATTCTGATCGATGATCACTGGTATTGGATCGTTTTCAGTTCCCGTGGCATCAACATCAAGTGCATCCCAGGGTGTTTGCCCAACGGGCACATCACCGTCTGCTGCCCATTGAAAACCTGGTAACACTGTTGGTGTATTATCAAACAGGTTGCTGAACGAGTCGGGAATTCCAAGGATCGTGGGTTGAGTGGCTTTGTACAGGTTATTGCAACTTGCATCCTGCCCTACTCGCAAACGCAATGGGGCGATCGTTGTGTCTGCCAACAAGCGCGCGTCCGGCCCAAGCATCTCTGAGCGGACTTGCGTCTGCCTGAGATCTCGGGACAGTGCTTGCGACGATTGTCCAATCAGGGTGAATCCGCCTGTTCCTTCTGCACTCGGCTGCAAACGAAATGCAGAGATTGCCATGATTAAAAAAGCGGCTGTCGCCATCAAGCCAATTGTCATCGTGCTCCTAAGGGGATGCCGGCAAGCATTGCGGCTGATGAGCTGACGAAAAGTGAATGAATCTTGCCCGGTCTTGGTGGCAAGACGGCTCGGACTCCGCAAACGTGCATAAATGAACAGCAACGCAGCAATCAGCAGCAACATTCCGCCGCCGACAAAAGCCCCTGCTGCTATTTGACCGGCTGCTGTTGCACCAAAGGCCCCGACGCCAATTGCCACACAACCGAGACCGCCAGCAACCAAAGGCAGTTTTCCTCGATCAGCTTTTCGATCAGCAATTTTATCGGTATCGCGTTGTGAAAGTAGATCCTGCGCATCAAGATTTGTCAGCCACCGAGCCGTCCTCCACAACGTTACTGCGGCGACCGCCCATCCCGAAAATGACCCGATCAACAAACTCGGGAACGTCCAGTGAAAGTTCAAAAAGGGGACTGTCACGGCACCAATCCACAGGGAACGCAACGCCAAAAGAACGATCCATGCGTAAAGAAAACCACCCACCACTCCTAGCAAAACACCTGCCGCCGCAACCAACAATCCCTCTCTGAGCACCATGCTGGCGACACACCTCGGAGTCCATCCCACTGCCAACAATGTTCCGAATTGGGTCATGCGTTGTGTCAGCCCCAAACGAAACAACATTGCGATCAACATCACAGCTGCCAGAATCACAAAGAAACTTAATGACAGGAAAAGCCCATCAAAAGGAGTGGTTCCACTGGACGCGGCCAGTTGTTGCTCGCGTATCGGTATGACTGACCAGCCTAACTCGGAATAGGATGGCTTAAGAATTTCCAAAAGACGCTGGCTCAGTAGACTCTCATCCGCCGCTGCCGATTTTGCAATGCGAATACCAGTGGTTTCACCGAAACGGCTGCCAAAAAGTTGCTGCCCTTGATACAGCGGCAAAAAAGCTTTGGGAGTCAAACGGTATTCATTCCAGTAAGCATCATCTTCTTTGCTGATTTCCCGTTTTAATGGAAAGGGCAAGTCCCAATCACTAATCGAATCCTGATCAGTCACTCCAGGCACCGACGGTGTGAGATCGGGATCGTTATAGACCGTTGGTGGTTGGTTAAAAGTGGCTTCCCTGCGCCGACGGTACGGCCTTGCTGGTCGAGTGATCGGCACCACATCCGTCACTACCGCTTGAAAGAAGCGTTCGATTTCTTGGCCGTTCTTGACTTCGGGTTCATAGTAAGCAACACGTAACTTTGTGCCTCGTGTTGCACCCAATCGGTCAGCGGTCCACTGATTCAGCACCAAGGGAATGGGTTCCGTTGTGCTATCTGCCTCGGGTAATGGGGAATCAATCGAACTCTCAGCTAGTTCATAATTCAACGGTAATTGGGGACTGCTATCAACCGCGGTGATGGTGCTGTATGGCACAGTAGCCACGACTTCACCTTTTTGATTCAAACGCTCAAGTGCATTGGCGAGGTAGGTCGTTGTCTCAGTCAATTCGGCAGCAGGAAAAGCCTCCTTGATGCGATCAACTGCAATCTCGGGAAGTAACAATCGCTCGCTAGTCAACCAGAAATAGTCATAGATTGCCATGGGCTCACCAGTCTCTGTTTCAAAGCTGCGTTCGATACGTTTCAAGCTAAGTCCGAGGTCAGCCAAGCTGATATTGAAGTCTAGGAGGCTTGCAGGCTGGTCAAGCAGGATCGCGTTGGCCTGCCCTTTCCTATCGAGAACTTCAGCCACCGTCGCACGATTAACAAATATGTTGCGAGGCGCTGCCTGACTTGGCGCAACAGAAAAGATCCCTAGTCCCCGATCGGGGACGATCCCAGCGATTCGCATTCGAGGCAAACCCTCACTCTCGGCGTCCCGCGTTCCCAGAGGGCTGTCGGCAGGCACGGCTTGCTCAACAGGCAAACGCAAAGTCAGCAGATCACCAACTTGCACACCCAACTCAGAAGCCATCGACTGGTTCACAATCACACTGTCATCATCGAGTGTGGGTACTTTTTGCATCCCCGAAACATCAAGTCGCCAAAAATTACTATCACAGCCGATAATCTGTACCGAACCAGCTCTACGAATCGCATCATCATCACCACGAAACTCAACGATGCCATTCTCGAATAGCATCAAAGCAATGGGATCTACGTCTGTATTGGCCAAGCCCTCAAGCTCAAAAAAACCGCCTGGGAAAATAGCGTTCTCAGTCTTTCCAAGCCGCTCAATGGTGAGCCCACGCAAGCTACCACGCATTGAATCGCCGACCAACAAGGCGCCCACTATGACCGCAGTTGCCGTGGCAACTCCCAACGCAACCGATCCTGAAACCCGCCATGAATACTTCATGCTGGCGCGGATCAAACGCGACACTGTGAAAGGTTTCATACTGCTTGGCCCCTGCAAATCAGCCATCTCTGTGTTTCTCCAACAATTGCAACATTGAGATATTTCTGCACAGATGAATTCTGTGATGAAAACCTCGAGCGGAATTTCGTCGAAAAGTAGACCCTGAAAAAAGCATCACTGCGTTTTCGAATCGTGGCCGTTGTAACGAGCCCACCGGACAGCCTACCTCCATATGCTTACCAGTTGCCTGTTAAATTACCAACTGGCCGAATTCCATATTTTCACATCCTCACCAGCCGAAACCCTCAGGCTCCTCTTTTTTAGCCGTTTCTGACATGCATGCATCTAATCAGCTCGTACTTGTGGTCACCACCGTAGCGTCACACGCTGATGCCAATCACCTCGCCCGTCAACTCATTGAGTCCAGAATGGCAGCCTGCGTTCAAATCGAAGGTCCTATGACCAGTCACTACCAATGGGATGGTGTCATCCAATCATCAACCGAATTCCGATTGACGATTAAGACGGGGAACGCATGCTGGCAAGACCTCAAGCAGCACCTGACGGCACTTCATCCCTACGAACAACCTGAGATACTCATGTTACCTGTGACCGATACCACTGAGGGATATCGCAATTGGGTGATTCAACACACACGTTAACCCAAAAAGGCTCTGCCCGTTTGCCCGGGCAGATGATCAAAAACCAATGGAACATTAGGAGCTACGGTGACATAAAAGCCTAGGGATGGCCATCCAGCAAATTCGCGTGGTACCCCTGGATTCATTTGTAAAATCTGCACTTTAACCTTTCGGTTTTATTCAAATCCTTCGACACCGGGCGGTGGAATCAACTGCCCTCCCACTCGACCCAGCTTTGCATTTGGCCAGAACCGAGGTTCAATCGAGAACCCGATTCCGACGTTATCACGTCCCTTATCGTACGTCATCCCAAGTCTAACCAAGAGTGACTCACCGATTCGAGTCAGACCGGCTGATTGCGAAACGTTTCCAGTGCTGCTGAAATCATAACTCAGACCATTTGAAATGATCCACTTTTCATTCAACCGGTAATCAAGGTTGCTTCTGAATACCGTACTGCTGATAGGCCCCTCGATGGACAACAACCCGAGATAGACGTCACCCATACCAGGACGGGTACTACGGACCCCGGCACTGATCGATCGTAGACCACCATCGAAAAAATCAAAATAGCCATCACTTAAAAGCGAGACACGATCACCCACTTGGTACCTCATGTCATACGTAGCAGGACCCAGCGTCTTTCCAAAGTTATCGCGATTTGCGTCTGGAAAGATGAGCAGATCCAAGTCCAACTTAAAAAGATCCACAATGCGTTCAAGCCCGGGAAGACCACGCTTGGTTTGCAGTCTCTGGTGCAAACCGATTCGCACTTGCTGCAAGTCGGCAGCTACAACATCACTGGGGCTTGCCACAAGCTTCTGTATCCCCTGCCTAAATGCATAGTCTCTCGTCTGATAACGTGTACGCCCAAACATGAGGGGATTGCTTCGCAAGAAGCGTGATCGGTATTGCTGCTGAGCGTGATCATCCAGCGGATTGTAGAGTGGAAGTGCATCGAGATTTGAATTACTGTCAGCGTAAAAATATTCAGCCTGCCACTCGGCTTTGTGCGCTAGTCCTCGAATGTTTAACAAACTACTTTGAATGGTAGGATCCACACGTGAGGCGGGAAGTGTGGCTACGACCCCCCCCTGTCCAAACAATCGTGTGAGCGACTCTCCATCCGAAGCTTGGCCGTAGTAGGAAGCCTCTCCAGAAATGCTTGGCACGACTCTGACTGGACCAAATTGCACCGGCAAGGCAATTTTCTGTCGTGTTCCGGTGACCATCCCTGAGGCATTTTCCAGCCCCACTCTTTTCAGCCCCACAATTCCTGGTGGCGGTGAAATCGGCGAATACATACTCCGTTCAGGTTCAGTCTCGGGAAAATCTCCAACCTGCAAACGGGAATAGCCGATTTTATTGTGGGCGGACCACGTGAAGCGATCACCAAATATTGCTCCACCAATCATGTAGTGGTCCAACATGGGAAGGTTTTCAGTCGTCGTGAAAAAATCGTTGATTCGGGCTTGCCCAGTTAGATCAAACAGATGGCTGTTATGATACTTTCGCAATCGCAGAGCAGTGCTCTCGTTGATGTCACGATCCCACTCACCTTCGAAATATTGATCCAGAAAATTACGATCACTAATCCAACCGAGTTCGGCGATCAGCTCTAGATTGGAATTCAGATAATGTCGATGCCGCAAAAGAGAGCGACCACGGAACTTTGTTGAAGGTTGTAAATCACGTCGTCCTGCTCCCAAGTCATCCTTGCCGTCATCGTGGATTAACCATGTATCAAAATAACCATCCACAGGGCCATCGATTCCAAAAATAGATGGCAAACTGTACTCAAGCATGGTTCCAATCGCTGGACCACGCTCACTCAAATAGTCCAGTGACATTTCCCAATCTGCACCGGGCGGCGCGTTTTCAATTCCAAACAATTGAAACAGATCAAAATCGAGCAACAACTGAGTGCCAAAGATCTGATCATTGCGCAACTTGATGCCAGAAACATAATAGCCTGGTCGCTCCAAACTGGTTGAAAAGGTAGGCCAGTAGAGTATTGGAACACCGCCAAAATAGACAAAGTTGTCACGACTATTGACGAATGCCTCGCTACGACTGGTGGGTAAACCAGTGGTGGGATCTGGCATGATTCGTTGACGATCTGTCAGTTGCAGACGCTCGCTCTGCAACCAGTACTGCGGCACGCCCATGCGACTGCTCGTGACTGCCGCATCAAAAGCGATAAAATTACCCTCAGCCACCTGCTGCAACACATCGGCCTTAAGGCGTACAACACCGAGATAATTTGGAATCGTAGTGATGACTTCAGAATCCAAAACCATGCCCTGCTGCGTGGCGATGTTGTAATACATCGAGTTGGCATAAATGATTCGTTCGCCTTGCCGAAACACGATATCCCCTTCCAGATAGATTTCTCCATCAGATGGTGCACTCGCGTTCGAACGGTTGAATAGCGACCCCACTTCGGGCAACCAACCCACAACACGATCGGCCGATAACGAAATGGTTCCAAGATCCATCATGCCACCAGGCAGACTGACAGTCACGTCACGAATCAGAACAGTGACGCCACCTCTCGCCAAAACCACCGTATCGCCCAACTCCGGCCGCGGCTTCATTTCAATCTGCAGTTGAGTCGATCCGTCTCGTGCACCGATCTCAATCGACTTGGTACCGCCACCTGTCAAAAAACGTACTGATGAAGATTCGGTTGAATCCGGCGCAGGTGCTGGAAGAGCATTGTCTGACTGAGGCGCAATGATCGATTCTTCGAATTGCACCTGCTGGATCCCGACATCTGTCTTGGGAATCGCTTCCAGCCACTCATTGACAGGAAATGAATCAGAAGCCGGCAAATAACGAAGCAGCTCAGGGTCATCGCTTGGCTTCTTAAGCACACGGGGTGCAATGATCTGCGGGTCATCCAAAGTCAGAAGCGTCAATGCCCGCGGACTATCGCGCTCTTGTTTGGAACCACCAGCGATCACAATTCGAGTCCGGACCTTACCCACGGGCCCATCGACCAACAGCAACATCGAATCAGCTTTGACAGACTGTTCACCAAAAGCAAAATCACAATCGCCTTGTAACAGCGATGCCTCTGCATCGTTAATCTGCCAACGCGAGACAACGTTGCCACGAACACGAATTACCTCAGGACTGATTTCTTGACTCGTCGCTGTACTTGCCGTCCAAAAAACACAGAAGGAAACCACAACAATCCGCGCAGCAGAGAACGCGGAAAACGACACTCTTCGTCGAATTCCGAAGCTCATGGGTTCAGCGGTGGCTTCCTTGCCGCCCAAGTTGACTGCTTCCCTTGCGAAAAAGAAAAAATTACGTTCGGACAGAACGCTTCGGCAGTCTACGAATTGATTTCAGACAATCACAAGCTTGAAACGGGTAATTGCGATGGTAAATCCGACGGTTTCCGGAATAGATTTCGTGGAACAGGGCTCTAACGGGCGTGAAACTCACTTCCCGTTGGATGCCTTGCCCACCGCGGCTGCAGCCTTGGCTTCAAATTCGCGCTTAAATAGCAAAGTTTCAGTCAGTCTACTGCGGATCAACGTTGCCCATTGATCGTAACCGGCTTCATTCAAATGCAAGCGGTCACTCACAAATAACTCATCACGAGGCTTCCCCTCAGGATCCAAATAATGTTCTGCAGTCGCTATGAAATGTGTGTTCGGCGTTGAAAGTGCGATTTCCCGTAATCGTTCATTCACTTTGCGAATGGCCGGCCATGCTGAATACCGGCTCGAGGTTGGGGTCACCTCAATCAGAAACACAGGAGCATCTGCTTGGTGACTTTTTGACACTGAAACAATGTACCTCGCCAATTCTTCCACTTGATCAGGCGTGTGGTCGTCAGGTTTTCCTCGAACATCATTGCCAACGAAAATCACGAGGGCCTGGTATGCATGCGGCCGGAGCAGACGTTTGGCAAAAACAGCAACATCACTGTACTTAGCCCCTCCATAGCCTCGCTGTATTGTTCGAAAGGGTGCCATATCAGTAGCGATATCGGACCATCTTCGAATGCTACTGCTACCTATGAACAGAATGGCGTCTTCGGGATCACGCTCAGTCGCGTCACGAGCCTCAATTTTTCGAATATCCTGTTCCCACCTATCGCTCGCCTTTTCTCGATAGCGATCTAGGAAACTACTGTCTGGAGTTACTTCTGCCGCGCATAAAATTGAACCTCGTGAGCCACCCTGGAAGAGCCAAGTCTGAGTGATCGCCAGAGCTAAAACCACACACAACAGCACAATCGTTCGCATTTTCAACTCACCCTAACAATTTCACTTTCCTCAGCAACTCTCGTTAATCGTGTTCAAACTTGGCGACCTGTGTCCAAACCTCGTTCATGCACAACGACAGCACACTGCTAACAACTCACTCTGGAAATCTTAACCTAACCTACAGGAAAATGTATCAGCTGCTTATACCACGACTGGTATGACATACAATGATTCCACAGCTTTCTCTCGTTTTCAAATCAGTCGACTAGCTGCACAATTTTCGAAACTCACATTTCGGCAGGCCGCACTGCCCTACTGAAAAATCATACTGAACTTGACCATGTCCAAAACGCTGCAGCGATTCTTTTTTCTAATACCAATGATGCTACTCTCGAACGTGGCGTTAACACAGGAACCCAACTCGAAGCAAATCATAGCAGATCGGATATTGACCGACTTACTCGATCAAGTTTGGGATTTCGAACTTGAATCCTCTCCGTTACTGGCAACCAATATCGGTGATCCACGTGGGCAGCATTGCCTCGCCGACGACAGCCTTTCAGCCATCCAAGCACGAGCAGATCGACGCAGCAAATTCTTGGAAGCACTTGAGGCTATCCTTGTGGACAATCTCAGTGAAGGAAAACGAATAGATCATGAATTGCTGCGACGACGACTTGAGGGCCAAATCGCTGACTTCCGTTTCAAGACCCATTTAATGCCCATCAATAATCGAGGCGGTTTTCATATTCGTTTCCCGGAGTTGCCCCGCGTGATGGCCCCAAAATCCGAACAGAACTTTGCAGACTACATTGCTCGCCTCAGGGATTTTGACCGTTATACCAATCAGCAAATAGAGTTACTGCGAGGCGGGATCAAGGCTGGCTTGGTTCAACCAGCAATCATCATGCGGGATTCACTCTCTCAGGTTGAATCGCATATCGTTGAAGACGTAACGAAATCGCTTTTTCTGACAAACATCGCAGCAGAGTCGAAACGCAAGCTTGGTGCCGAACGATGGGCTCACGTCAATGAGCAAATCGAGCATGCACTTAAGCAGAGCGTCATTCCAGCTTATCAGCGTTTTGCAAATTTTCTTCGAACCGAATATCTTCCTGCATGTCGAGGACCTGTAGGAGCATCCGCTATGCCGATGGGGCGAGAATTTTATCTCGACCGCATACGGCGTTTTACCACCATCGAAATCTCCCCAGAAGAATTACACCAAACTGGAGTAAACGAAAATGCACGTATCCGTTCTGAGATGGAACTGATTAAGCAGAAAGTAGATTTTGACGGCACACTCGATGAGTTTCTTGAGCACTTGAGAACAGACCCCAGATTCTATGCCAAGTCAGCTGAAGAATTAATGCAAACCACCGCCTTGATTTTAAAGCGTGCAGATGGCCGTTTACCTGAACTGTTTGGACACCTGCCGCGAATCCCATACGGACTGCGTGAAATTCCAACCTACGTGGCACCGCAAACAACGGCAGCCTACTATTGGCCTCCAGCGACCGATGGCACTCGTGGTGGTGTTTACTACTTGAACACTTACAACTTATCCTCTCGCCCGCTGTATCAACTTGAAGCGTTATCGCTCCATGAGGCTGTCCCTGGTCATCATCTGCAACTGGCCATTCAGGCCGAACTCGAAAACCTGCATCCCATCAGTCGCGAAAGTAACTTCACAGCATTTATCGAAGGCTGGGCGTTGTATAGCGAACGCTTGGGGAAGGACATCGGTTTTTACAAGGACCCTTATCAGGACTTTGGGCGATTGAGCATGGAGGCTTGGCGCGCAAGTCGGCTTGTTGTGGATACAGGATTGCATTGGATGGGTTGGTCACGGCAGCAGGCAATCGACTACATGACCGCAAACACAGCATTAAGCCCCCACAACATCGTGGCTGAAGTTGATCGCTACATCGGATGGCCGGGTCAGGCGCTTGCCTACAAGACAGGCGAACTCGCTATCAGTCGTATTCGTAAGCAAGCTGAGCAAACGCTTGGTGACGACTTTGATGTGCGATCATTCCATGATCGAGTTCTTGAAGCCGGCTCCATTCCACTGCCCATGCTTGAACAACGAATCAATCAGTGGGTCGACAAACAACAAAGCTCAAACGGGGCAGAGCCAAAACGAAAACAGCAAAATTGACCAGGCGAGGCGGCCCTTGCCACAAATTTCACTCGGACTGCAGAAAAAAGTGTTTCCAACGCTAATGATTTGCTTGACCCTTGATCGTTCGCTGGGCGACCTGCCAAGCGTCAACAAGATGCTGTGCATAGGCATCCGGTTCCAGCAATCGGTCAATATCCGTGGTCGTTATCTCGATCAACCATCCATCGCTGTAAGTATCTGCATTGATCAAAGACGGATCATCGAGAGTCAGTTCGTTAATCTTGGACAACGATCCAGCCACCGGTGAATAGAGATCACTTTCAGCTTTTTTGCTTTCAATCGAACCAATCTGCGCCCGCAATCCAATGGGAGCAGGCGCTTCTATTTCCCAATCCAGAAAATAAATATCCTGCAGTAAGCGGACCGCGTAAGCAGTCAAGCCGAACCGCCATACACCAGTGGCGACCTCACTACCCCACATGTGATTGGTCGCATAGCAGCGATCTCGCGGGAATTCGGCAATGAAATCCCCCATGGAGAACGAAAAAAATTCTTCCGATGCCTCTTCAGCCGAATTGTCAGCTACACCATCATCACTCACGTGTAGCGTACTCCCTGAAACTCAACTTCAAAAAACGGTGGCAAAAGTCCATCTACTCTGAGTAATCCTGCTTGGGTCAATTCAATGGAATCTCCATTCATTTTGACGTAACCGTCGGTGACGTACCTCTGCCATTGTTCAGAAAATTCCTCCCGAACATCTACACCAAACTTCTCTTGGAAATAGCCAACATCCAAGTACCCACGCTTAAGCAGCAAAATCATTTCACGCACCAGCTGCTGGTGCGAACTTGGGACAAATCCCCTTCCCAGTGGAAGGTCGCCGGATTCAATGGTTGCAAGATACTTCTCAAGGTCAGCAAGATTTTGATAATGGACTCCATTCGCATGTCCAAAACTGGCAATGCCTGTTGCCAGCAAGTCCGCTCCCTTCCACAGGTTGTCACGATAGCTGAAGTTCACTTTGGTGGGATCTTTGACAACAGTGTACGCACTGCTAACGCTGTATCCTGCTTTTTCAAATTCACCGAACGCATACTCAACCCAAGCACGTTTGGTGTCCCAATCAGCAACAGGACTCTCGACCTGATTGCCGAGAATGTCCTTGCTGTAAACGGTATTGAACGGTAATTCCATCTGATAAATCGTGACACTCTCTGGAGACAATTCAAGAGTTTTGTCGACATTCATTTTCCAGTTGTCCCAAGTCTCCCCGACCATTCCAGAAATCAGGTCAATGTTGACGTTTGGAAAGTCGGCGGCTGTAATCCAATCCCATGCGTTAAAAACCTGCTTGGACAAATGTGCGCGACCATTTTCTTCAAGTAACTTGTCTGAGAAGTTTTCGACTCCCAAACTCAACCGAGTAACACCAAGAACATCTCTTAGCGTTTTTACTTTGGTCTCACTCAGTGTTCCGGGTTCGCATTCAAAGGTAACCTCCTCAGCACCGTCCCAAGTGATATGCTCCCGAAGTCGATCAGCAAGTTTGGTCAATTGCTTAGGTGACAGAAAACTCGGTGTTCCACCACCAAAGTAGACGAACCGAAACGGCCGGTCGCCCATGACCGGCAGTTGGCTTACAAGAGAAATTTCGTTGCATAGTGCATCAACATAGCGTTGCACCTCGGCAGCTTTAACATCGGTGAACACCTTAAAGTAACAAAACTTGCACCGCTTCCGACAAAATGGAATGTGCAAGTAGAGACCCAAAGGCGTTTGCTCACTAGGCGGATGTTCCAGTGCTTTGTGCACGGCAGGTAGCTCATCACGATTCCACTGACTATACGGTGGATAGTTTGAGATGAAATAACTGCCGACTTCGGTTTTTTTCTTGTCGCTTGAAGCGGAAGCCATGAAACGAAGCCAATGTTAAGGGAGGTGATTGTCGAATCGCATTCTGCGACATTTTAGATGTATCGCAGCAGACTGCTACAGCCCCTTTGACGGAACCGTTGAATTGATTTTGGAACTTACTGCGGCATCCGCTTTATCTTTGCCTTTCTCGGCTCCGAAACAGCGAACAACACCATCATCATCGGCTATGAACAATTCTTGGCCGGCAATCGCAGGGCCAGCGATAAAGGAGCCTCGAATCTCATAACTCCATTTCTCCTCAGTTCCATTCTCGAGCTCGAGTCGAATCAATCTGCCATCAGTGGCAGCAATCCAAACATCTTTCCCGGCAATCACTGGTGAAGCATCGGCGCGCCGGCGGAGAGTATGCCTCCACTTTAACTCACCCGTCGCAGTGGAAATTGCATCCACCTGTTTGAACTGACTGCTCAACACGACCAGATCAGTGGTGACAGCAGCACTATTTCGATATTCCTGCGGACGCTCTTCGTCCAGGTGCTGCCAGAGTTCTTTTTGGGCCTTCCAGTCGAATGCCAGCACGACCCCGTCCATAATGGGCAGAAAAGCTTTGTTACCAACAACGCTGGGAGTCGACCCCGTGGGCCCTCCCAACTCAAACGTTTTGCCCATGGCCTCACCCGTCTCAAGATTAACAACGTGCAATTGGCCATCACAACCTCCCAGAAAAGTTCGGTCACCTGCTACGGTCGGACTACAACGGATTTGGTCATTCGCCTCATACGTCCAAACTTTCTCCCCATCTTTCAAGCGAAAGCAATGAAGCTTGCCGTCTCCACTTGCAGCCAAAACGTTTTCACCATGAAATGCAACTGATCCTTGGATTTCACCATCGGTCGACTTCCGCCACAGCTCTTTTCCATCGATTGCATTGAGTTTGTAAAGATTTCCATCAATATCACCAATCACCAGTTCCTCAGCTTTGACCGAGGGTGAAGCAAGAAAGCCGGTATCGAAATCGACTTTCCAGATTTCCTCTCCCGTCGCACGGTCGATGGCGTAAACCTTTCCCATCACATCTGAAACAAAAACCCGCTTTCCGACGACTACCGGAGTCGTCTCAATGGCCTCGTCAGCTTTGTATTCCCAAATCACCCGCAGGTTCTCAGGCAAAGTTTGGTCAGCGTGCCCGGTCGATTGAGCATCCCCACGAGCGGTTGGCCAATTAAGTTGACTCGAATCAGCCGCCGCCCGCACTTCCATCGTGGGGGTTGTGGCAGAAGCGGTCCCCACCAGATTGCCGGCAACCGCTGAGCTCGAGACCACGAGAGACGCAAGGGGCATCAACAGGCCCAAGACGCCTTTTGAAGGGACGAGCGGCCGGTTTTTGCGGATTGTAACGAACATGCGGAACTCTTCGTGAGGTGTTTCCAGCTCAATCATCTGAAAAAACGGGTGTGTGCCAAAGTGTCTTGGGAATCAAAGGGCCTCAAAACCGATTACTCTTTAGAGACCCCTGCTCCCCCAAGACTGTCGGTCTATTATAGGCTCTTGACCGTGGAGTCCACCGGCGGCGTGCTGATTATTGGCCTCAACTTGGCCAAACACGCCTTATGAACCTTCTTTTTTTCTTCATAGCTTCCAACAGTCCATGATTTGCGTAACACTCGGTAGAGCCCGCCACAAACGGATGATTGCCGAACATAAGTTCCTTGCTGAACAAGGGGCGGAACTGGTCGAATTGCGTCTCGATTACATCGGTCGCGCAATCAGCCTTACCCGACTGCTCCAAAATCGGCCCTGCCCCGTAGTGCTGACCGCTCGCCGACGAGATGACGGGGGACGCTGGATGAAGACTGAGCAGGAGCGTTTGATGCTGCTCCGCAGTGCCATCGCCGCTGGGGTGGAATACGTCGACATTGAAGCTGACATCGCCGCCCAAATACCCCGCTACGGTAATACCAAACGGATCATCAGCTTTCACGACATGTCAGAAACACCTGACAATCTCGAGGAATTGCACGCTGCGATGGCGGATGAGGATGCGGACATCGTCAAAATCGCAACCATGGCAAATTCGTTTGCGGACAACCTGCGCATGATCGAGCTTGTCCGCAACGCCAAGGTCCCCACCATCGGAATCTGCATGGGTGAAATTGGTGTGATCACTCGCTTGTTAGCAAACCGACTCGGTTCACCCTTCACTTACGCGACATTCTCCGGTGGCCGTAAAATGGCACCCGGCCAACTCGACTGGAAGGAAATGAGGGACCTGTACAAATACGATACGATCAATGAGGAAACCGAGTTCTTCGGTGTCGTCGCTGACCCGGTTGCACACAGCTATAGTCCGCTGATCCACAACAGAGCGTTCACAGAAGAAAACCTGAATGCTCGATACTTTCCATTCCGTGTTCCTAAAAACGACTTATCCAGTCTGGTGGATAGTTGCGCCGACCTGAACATCAGTGGCTTGAGTGTCACCATTCCGCATAAAGAAGACGCCATCGAATTTTGCTCACAGGCTGAATCGAGTGCGACTGGAATCGGTGCTGTCAACACCATGGTATTTCAAAACAACGACTGCCTTGGCTACAACACTGACTATCGCGCCGCGATGGACTGCATCGAAGAAACTTTCCAAATCGATAAATCGCAGGAAAGACCAATGCAGGGACTCACTGCCATGGTACTGGGTGCAGGAGGTGTCTCAAGGGCCATCGCCTGGGGACTCAAGCAACGAAACTGTGATGTCATCATCAGCTCAAGAACTCACGAGCGAGCCCAGCTCCTTGCCGCGGAAATTGGTTGTCGAACAGTTGAATGGGGGCAACGACATGAGCCGAAGATCAACTTGCTAATCAATGGCACCCCGGTGGGCATGCATCCAGACATGGATTCATCCCCCTACAACGCTTCTGCAATGAGCCAGTACCTGGCAGTGTTTGATACCGTTTACAACCCCGAAAATACGCTTTTGATCAAGCATGCAAAGAAAGCGAATTGCCGAATCATCACCGGTATCGACATGTTCGTAAGACAGGCTGCCTACCAGTACAAGCTATTCACGGGACTCGATGCACCAGTGCAAACGATGCGGCAGACGATCAAGCAGGCCACCAACCCGGTACAATTGAATTGAGTAGTCGGGATTCAGAGTCACCGGTCAAACGAGGCACCAACATACAACTGCGCCAAGCAAAGCCGGTTGATGCTGAAGCTATCCACGCCCTGATGCGACCCTATGTCATGCAACGCCTGCTGCTTGCCAGAACGGAAACTGAAATCATCGAGCTCACTCGACACGGTTTTGTAGCCTTTCAGAAAACCAAGGGTCAGCCCGATAAATTGATCGGGTTCTCTGCGATTGAAATCTATGGACCTAAACTTGCCGAGCTTCAATGCTTGGCCGTTGATACGGATTTTCAAGGTAGTGGCGTAGGTCGACAACTCGTGGAAGCCTGTGTCGCTCGCGCACAAGAACTTAATGTGATGGAAATTCTCGCGATCAGTTCCTCAGAACGATTCCTGCAAAGTTGCGGGTTCGATTATTCGCTGCCAGACCAAAAGAAAGCACTCTTTTGCCAACTACGACCGCGACCAACCGAAGTTCGCAAATCCGATCTCAATGAATCGGATTCGTGACGAACTACACAAGGCGATAAAATCCAGCCGATAAAATGCTGGGCAGCCAATCGTCCAAGTAACTACCTGGTATCGATGTAACTGCTTTGCTGCACTCGTCACAAATTGACTTTTTCATGCATCGTTTACTGGGTTGATTATCGAGCACAAGCTTGTTGGTCAGCACGCTTTACTGGCATACTCAGCAAAGCACAATCAGCACATTCATGACTGGTCATTGAGTTGATCACGGTTTTCGCTACCACGATCATCGAAAGGCTGAATTGGATCGCCTTCCGCCTCATCCTGCTGAGTGTCAGCGTCACGCTTTTGTTCCATGAGTTCCGAGGCAGATTCGGAAGCTCCACTCAATTCCCGATCCTCAACGAATGCTTCCTGCTCAAATGCAGGATTTTCGCATGACAGGTCCAGAGAAAGTTCGGCGTCATCGGCGTTCGGATCGGTATCGGCAATGTTCGGATCGGTATCAACTGGCGCCTCGCGAAGCCAAAGTGGGACCACTCCCACCATGAGCAGCCAGAACAACATGACTCCAGGAGATGAATTTTCTGATGGCCACAACGGGAATGGCAACCCTGTTGCTGTGTCAGCTGAATCCAAGCGTCGCCAGAATACGATTTGGAAGGTCAACGCAATTGGCATGGCAACAGCGAATCGCCCAAGAGCATCCGTTTTCCGCGGCATGATCGGATGGATCCAGAAAGCCAGCACACTTGCAAGTACGATCACTGCAGGCGAAGCCTGCCAGCCGACCAAAAGCGCTGGAATGGAGAGGATAACGATCAGGTCGATCAGTCGAACCGTTGATTTCCCCAACGGATCAAGCTTGGGATCCGCCGTAGGACAAAATCCTTTTGCCAAGTACCGACCCAAAGCAGTTGCTGCCACAAGAGCCGTGATTACGCGAATCATCGCGTCTACATATCTACCGTCTGGCTGCCAATCATTCTGAACTTCCATCTGCCAAGGGACGACCATTAAGGCCGGAAAGACCAAAATGGGCACGCTGGTGAACATCAATGCAAAGTAAGATAAATTTGCAGGTAACCGATTACCATCGAATCGGATCAAGCCCAGTGCCCAGCACATCGTTAAACCGACAACATGGTAAGTGAGAGTGACCAACATCAGCGGATCAAGTCGGGGAAACCAAAGTGCGCCACCATAGGTCTGCGTCTGTCCCGGCAGACTGACTTGATAAAGTTCCGCGACGGCCACGACGGTTAGCGACAACCCCACCACCGCTTCCACAATGGGATACCTTGATGAAATCGGAAGGCGGCACGTGCGACAACGTCCTTGCAAAGCTAACCATCCAAACACCGGGAAATTATCACGTGCCTTCAACTGCGCAAGGCACCGCGGACAATGTGAACGACCATTAATCGACTCACCGCGAGGCATCCGCCAAGCAACCACGTTCAAGAAGCTTGCAATCGATGAGGCTACCCAAAACGACCAAATGACTATCAGTACATCGACAGTTCTAGGTATGTAAAAATCAGCTTTCGAGAGATACGGGTAAGCCTGAGCCTGCAACTGGGCAACACCAACGATGTACCCGGCCCCCAGCAGCAAGATTGCTGCGGTAACGCACCATAGGGGATAACGAATGCGTGAAAGCCAGTTTCGCAATGCAAGTATCTCTGAAGTTTTTCCAGGGCGAAGATCGCCCCTTAACCAAAAAGGGAAGATTTAGAGAGCGGTTGGTCTCGTGAATCCACTTCATTCATGACGACCGCAACACCCAGCATAGACAGTGGTGAGTGAAAAGATCTGTATCGGGTGCAGAAAAAAACCATCCTACAGCAGATGCAGGCATTTGTGATTCGGGTGATTAGAAGGCGACTTAACGTGTTGCCACGGTCTTGAGCCGGCATTTGGACACACACGGCCGAGTCACAAGCTAGTATAGTGAACGCAAGTGATCTAGCACCGGCAGTTTCCGGATGAAGAAACGCTGGAAAAAGCCAATCACACGCCCTAACCGTTACAGACTGCTCGCTTTCGCACCTGCCCGTTGAAACCCTTTATAAATGTCTTAACTGCTGATATCGCGAGAGCCCGTTCAGTCCCACCGGTCTCCTTGAAGAACCGACGTCCAAACCCGAGAATCAACGACTTATATTCACCGAAAAGTCAGTCCAGAGACGAGGATGTGAAGGATTCCTGCCAGTATCACCGATATCTAGTCAGGCGAGGCGTTCCACCCAACATCACCCCAATTTTTCAATCGCACGAAAAGAACTTACCAGACAAGATGTCTGAGGCGATTGACGCCGACTGATTAAAAACTCATGCCAGACCCTTCGCACATCCTCGTCGTGGACGACAGTCCAACACAACTTCGGCAAATACAATTTTTGCTTGAACGAGAGGGTTTCGTCGTCCAATCTGCCCTTGATGGAGTGCAAGCCCTCGCATCCATCGAAGACAATATGCCGATGCTAGTCGTGACCGACTTGCAGATGCCCGAGATGAATGGATTGGAATTGGTTGCCTCGGTGAAGGAGACAATCCCATCGCTCCCGGTCATTTTGACTACCAGCCAGGGCAGCGAAGAGATCGCAAGTCAAGCATTGAAAGCTGGCGCGGCAAGCTACGTTCCAAAACGTGAACTGAATGATACCCTGATTCCTGTGCTGCAGCAGGTGATGGCCGTCAACAAGGCAGCCAAAGCTGTGCCGAACGTGGCCCAGAACGCGGTCGAAAGCAACATCACACTAGAGGTAACGAACGACGAATCTAAAATTCCAGATATCATTTCCCGACTGGAATTGCCGATGGTCGAACTTGACCTGTTTGATGAAGGCGAAAGGATGCAAATCGCCATGGCGTTGGACGAAGCACTCTTGAACGCGATGATCCATGGCAACCTTGAAGTTTCTTCAGAGTTGCGACAAAGCGATGATGGGGCGCCCTACGTCAGTATGATCGCCCAACGAAAAAACGAAGCTCCCTACTGCGATCGCAAAGTCACGATCAAGCTGGAAGCATCCAGCGAACAAATCACCTTTACCATTCGCGATGACGGACCTGGGTTTGACGCCGCCGCATTGCGCGACCCCACAGACCCGGAAAATATCGAGCGTGCCGGTGGTCGGGGCTTGTTGTTGATCAATGCCTTTATGGATGAAGTTAGTCATAACGAGGTCGGCAACGAGATTCGCATGGTCAAACGTAAAGCGACCGATGATGGCAAAGAATCTGACGGGGGCGCTGAGTAAAAACTCGAACCGAAACTAATTGTTTCAGTCTCATAACAACGCTGAAATGAAGGTTTCGGAAGCCCAGTCTGTGATCTCAGCTTTAGCCGGTTCGGGCACTTTCCAGAAACTAGCAGCTGGTGAAGGGTTAATGATCCAGCTGAATTGGTCGCAGCCCTCTGCATGCGAATGATAACCACTCAGCAGAATAGCCCAACCGCTGAAAGGCTTCACTGCTACCCCTGCCGGTATAATTCTCGGCATTTCCCCGGAGTTCAACCTTGCTTGTGGCTGAAACCGCCGCACGCCGTGACTGAGTGAACTTCAGCCTTGGGATCAAAATAGGCAAAACCAGGAAACGAGGGGTGAGGAAAACAGGTTTCTGCACTCTTTCGAACTGGGCCGCATAATCAAGCTCAACCTATCACTTCCATAATCTGAATGACCGATGGCGATTCCTTCGATACGGCATACGCACGCCAATGACCACCTCGTGAGAGAAGACGGTGACTATGTCCTTTACTGGATGACGGCGTTCCGACGCCTCAACGACAATTTTGCGCTCCAGCATGCAGTTGATCGTGCTCGCCAATTCGGCAAGCCTCTGATCGTATTCGAACCATTGCGACTGCGTTACCGCTGGGCGAGCGATCGGCTTCACCGATTCGTTATTGAGGGGATGAGAGATAACGAGAAATCATTTCGCAAGCGTCCGGTTACGTACTTCCCTTTCATCGAAACGGAATCCGGAACAGCATCACCTCTCTTGCATGAATTGGCAGCCAAAGCCTGCACAATTGTCACTGACGAGTACCCGTGTTTCTTTCATCCAACGATGATCCGTGTCGCTCGAAATCGTCTACCGGCAAGGCTTGAACTAGTAGACAGCAACGGTGTGATACCTCTTCGCACGCCGGAACGCACCTTCACTGTCGCCCATAGCTATCGGCGTTGGATGCAGAAAAACATTCTGGACAACCTGATGGAAATGCCAAAAGAAGATCCGCTGAAAGGAGTCAAACTTCCGCGTCTGGATTCGATACCAAAATCGATTTTGGAAAAGTGGCCACCATCCGACCTCAGTCACTTTCTTGATGGTGGCGGGGTCCAGAATCTTCCCATTGATCATGAGGTCAAAGCCAGTACCACCGTCACCGGGGGTTCTTCAGATGCAAAAGCTCGATTGGATCGATTTTTGAATCAGAACCTTAAGGTTTACGGTACCGACCGTAACCATCCAGACGAACGCGTCACGACCGGCCTGAGTCCACATCTTCATTTCGGCCATATTTCTGCACACGAAATTGTTCGACAATTGTTGGACAAGGAAAGTTGGACGCCGGACAGAGCGTCACCTGCTAACGGAAAGAATCATGGGTTCTGGAATACGAGCGAACCAGCTGAGGCATTCCTTGATCAAGTGCTGACTTGGCGGGAGATGGGTTTTAACCTGAGTTTCAGGCAGCCTCACAACTACGACAAGTTCGAGTCACTGCCGGATTGGGCTCAAAAAACACTGTACGAGCACGCGAGCGACGAACGCCCTTACCTTTATACTCTCGAAGAATTCGAGCACGCTCAAACAGCCGACCCCATCTGGAACGCAGCTCAACGCGAAATCGTAGAAACCGGTGTGATGCACAACTACATGCGAATGCTGTGGGGAAAGAAAATCCTGCACTGGACCAAATCTCCGCATGAGGCCCTGTCCATCATGATCGAGTTGAACAACAAATACGGGCTCGATGGTCGAGATCCCAACTCGTACAACGGTATTTTTTGGGTTTTGGGGCGTTACGACCGGGCTTGGGGACCCAAAAGACCTATTTTCGGCAGTGTGAGATACATGACCAGTGAATCTGCGAGCAAAAAGCTCAGGCTTAAAAAGTACCTGAATCGCTTCGGACCAGATCGGCTTGTCTGAACTTGCAGAAATGGCACAAATGGAGGTCAATGCCGGCCCATTGGGTCCTCCAGGCAAAAAAAATGGCTCTTAACACCGATCTGAAGCCGTTTTCATGCTGAATCGCGCCGAAAGGCCTTGCCCAGTAGGGCGAGGCTCGATAGATTCCTCGATTCCCCGCACTACGGCAAATTTCCGTAATCAGCGGTTTTCGATCCCGACTCCATTCAATCCATAAGTTAATTCCGTGGTGGCCCAACCTACAACCATGGCCAAGAAAGGCCAAATCGAGCAGCAGTGGTATGTCGTCGATGCCTCCGACGAGGTCCTCGGTAGATTGGCAAGTGATATCGCTGTCGTCCTGATGGGCAAGCACCGTCCTACCTACACGCCTCACGTTGATTGCGGTGACTTCGTGGTCGTCGTGAACGCAGAGAAAGTCGGCATGACCGGCAAGAAGATGGATGATCGCCACTACACTTGGTACACCGGATATCCAGGGCTTCGCCTTGAAAGCTATGGTGATCGAAAAGAGCGAAAGCCAGAGGATTTGATCTATCACGCAGTTCGTCGGATGCTTCCGAAGAATAAATTGGCCTATCAGATGATCAAGAAACTCAAGATCTATTCGGGTCCGGATCATCCCCACACTGCACAACAGCCTGAAACACTCCAGCGAACTGGTAAAAAAGTTTCCTAACCAGAACTTTTGCCAAACTCACTCCCAACAACACACCACCTAAGCAGCATTTGAACCTATGGTCGCCGTCAAAAAGGACAAGATTTCCGGAGATGCACTCGGCACTGGCCGACGAAAAAGTAGCGTAGCTCGAGTTCGTGTACGCCCCGGAAATGGAACGATCACCGTCAACCGTAAGCCAATGTCGGACTATTTCGTCAACGATCAGCATCAAGCTGCGATCGTTGCGACGCTTTCCGCCGTCGAAAAGTCCGATCAAGTTGACGTTTTGGTGCGAGTTTCAGGTGGTGGCATGACTGGCCAAAGCGGAGCTGTTCGCATGGGCTTGGCTCGTGCGTTGGTGAGCATGGACGAATCCCTCCATGAATTGCTTCGTGAGGGCGGGTTCTTGACTCGAGACTCGCGAATGAAAGAACGTAAGAAGCCAGGCCTTCGAGGTGCTCGTCGCGGCGTCCAGTTCAGCAAGCGTTAACTCGTTTGTGTTTTCCTGATCGCCTCGCTGGGTCGCTTGAGCCAAGGCTGTAGAAGACATCAATATTCCACCTCTCGGGGGGTGGCATAGAAAAAATGTCCCGCACCATTGTGCGGGCAGCGCATATTGTGCTCATTGTTGAACTTGTGGCTCACGCTTGACCATTCCGATGTGAACAGTGTCATTGCCA
>NZGD01000281.1 GCA_002690925.1 Rhodopirellula sp. | reverse complement strand
CAAGGCATATCTGGACCAATGCGAGCTTGCCAGACCAGCTTGCCGTTTGCGATATCAATCGCTCGTACGAGTCCGTCATCAGCACCCAGATAGGCGATCCCGTTGAAAATGGAGGGTGCGTACCGGACAGGGGCCCGTGTGACGAACTGCCATCGCACCTTGCCCGTTTCGGGGTCGAGCGACAGCAAACGGTCATTTGCAGAGGAGGTGATCAAGACGTGGGTTCGTCCCGTTGCATCATTGACGATCAAGGGGACGTCTGCACGATCATCCGTTACTCTCGCATGCAGGGTGTCCAGCTTTTGCCAAAGGCTACCTTTGGCAGGCTTTGGCCAAGCGGGTTGCGGTGTGCTGAGTTGAGTGAACTTCCACAGCGGCACCCAGTGTCTTGATGTGAGCGTTTGTTCATGGAATCCACTGCGTTGTGGATTCCCTCTATGCTCAGGCCAGTCAGCCTGTCCGGACGAAGATGATAGTGCAAGTGAAGTTGCGAGAGCGACAATGGGAAATAGGTTGTTCATCATATGTATCGAAGTTGAAATGACGAAGAGCAATTCTTGATCATGACGTATTCCAAGGTCATACGCCTGTTTCTTGGAAAAGCTTGCTGTCTGCCGCCCGCAGATATTGAGACTACAAAGAGTGAGTCTGCAGAGACCTGATGCGCGGTGATTGAAGGGAAAGTTGGTCGGGGTGCCAGCCTAGGGAGTCGAAAGTCGGTGAAGGAAGTCCTTTAGATCAACCGTGAAAGAAAACGAAAGTCTGTTTGTCTTGTCACGCTGTTCCTGGCTGAGTGATTGTGCTTCCAATTTGGTGTCATTTTTACGGGGCACCACGATGGTGGGCATGGGGGGGAATTGGGCGACGACTGCTTTGACTTTGTCCGTAAACTCAATGTAAACCTGCTTAAGCGTTGGATCAGCTTTGATGGTGTCGAGGTGATAATTCTCAAACAAAATCATTTGGTTCTTTCCTCGGTTGACGAAGTCTGCAAGCATGGCATGCGTTTGGGCGAGTCTCTGTCTTTCCGTGTTGAAAGCGATGAGTCGTTGTCTTGCTTCGAAGAGTGCTCGGTTCAGTTCGCGGAGATAGAATTTTGCACGACTCTGAGCTTCCTGTTGGTAGCGGATCTCACGACCCGTAGGCTCTTCTCCCAGGTCCCGGCTGGCAATGATGGTCCATTCAACATTACTACGTCTGTAATCCCGCACTCGCTTTTCGGTTTCCTGTAGGTTTTGACTAGCTTCGTTGGTAAGGACTTGTTGGCGATCGAAAGTTTCTATGCCTGATTCCCATTGTTTATCGTAGGATTTCATGAACCGGTCGAGTAAGTCGCCGCATTCGCGGATGCGTTTGTCCAATGCCATTTGCTTGATGCGCTGCGCCTCGGTTTCGGCATCACGACGCTCTTTTTCAATTACGCGACGTCGGTTTTCGGCTTCCTCCAATACCGCATCTGGGATCTTGCTGCTTTTGATAAGTCTCTTTACCGCGGTGCTGATTTGGATCTGTTTGAGACGCTTCACTTCAGGCTCGTTTGCCAGACCAGAGCTTTGAACGAGTTTTACTGTTTCTCTGAGCCACAGTGCAGCATGGCCCGCTTTTTCAAGAGCCTGAGGGTTGGGATTTTCGGCCTCTCTTTTTTGATAGTCGCTGAGTTCCGCGAGGTATAGGTCCATTACCGTAATGGAATCGCTGATGTTCTCGCGGTACCTTAATGCAAAGATCACTGCGGATTGCCATGCGATCCAGAAGTCGCGTGAGTTCTTTGCAAGCAGGTAGAGTTCCCCATATTTGTTTGCTCCGTACTCGCCTTCGAGGTACGAGAGGGTAAAGCGAACCGCCCAGTCAGAGGTTGCATCGGGGCCGAGCTCTTTTTTGTATGCACGTAGTTCCGATAGGTACTGTTCTTTTTCGACTGGGTCAACTTGGTCGATCGGTCCAAGTTCCGCGTGCTCAGTTGCCAAGCCAATGAGACGCTGTTGATGTTTCAGGAAGAAATCCGATGGCTTGTCAGTGGCGTGTTTGGTTCCCCGCTCCCCTTTTCTTGTTCGAACCACAAAGTTTGTAATCGCTGTTCGCGTTTTGTCGGATAATTTTGAAAGCTGAATCGGAGGGGTTGTGGTGCCGTCCTGCCGTTTGATCACAACTTGCGTATCAGCGGTGAGCGATCGAGGCAATTTTGTTGCATTCCCATTGACGTTCACGAAGGAGGCAATCGTTCCGCGAGTTGTGTGCTTGCCGTCCTTTGTCGCGAATTCGATTTCCTGGGCCGATAACGTGGACGAACACAGAATGCTGCCGAATAGCAAAATTGCATTTGCAAGCATTTCGGGTGTGTCGAATATTGCGCAAAGACGGGAGTTCGACATGCAAAGTCGTTGGGTTTGGAGTTCTCGAAAAGGGAGACTGTTGCAAACGGTCTGCGTCACCAAATGAACGATTTCATTTTACCGGAAAACAATCCGAAGTGTCGAATTCCACTCATGGAATGCGGGTTGCCGTGGTTTGGGAGGAGTGGCTGGGCGGCACGATGGGCAAGCGGTTGTGCAGTATAGGACTATGCTGAGTTGTCAGTGCGATAAGGGGTACTGTGGAGATCACTGCTGCAGTTGGCCGATGGTTGTGTTTGTTCATCACGAGTCAACGAACAACTGAGTCATTGTTGGTTAGCCGTTGAACGTCAATTGAATGAAAGGTCTGACTTTCGAATCGTACGGAAGAAGCTGTAGATTCCGATAGCAAAGAAGATGAGCACCATAACTGCAAAGACGAGTGCTGTAACCAGGAATGCAGACGCTTCGGCACGCGCAGCGCGTACCGTTTCCTCAGAATGATCGCGGAGCTTCCGAGAAAACACTTGTAGACCGTGTTCGTAGTCTCGTTTCTTAAGCTGATAGGTGTCACTGCTGAGAAGACTCCAAGCCTCGGTTGGTTTGCCTTCCTTAACGAAGGCAAAGGCGTCTGCTTCTAATTGAATCAGCCTTTCATTTGCATCACTGACTTTGTCGAGCTCAGATTTTGCGTCAGGAACGAGCGCCACGGCTTCGTTGATGGATGAGATCAGTTCGGGTTCATATTGTTGATACCGTTCCGCCCACCTGGGATCGTCTGTTAATGTGGCGAGTGCGCACGAATTAGTTAGAACTTCGTCGAGGTAAAGAATCTTGCCTCTGAGTTCCTCGACTCGCATGTCGCGTGTTTCGATAGTCTGAATCACAGCTTGATTGCGATGCGCAATCCAGGCGAAACTCGCCGATAGAAACGCAAGCATCAACACACTAGCAATCGCCACTGTGGTGGGAAGCGGATTACGACGGCACCATGAAAACAATTGCTCATAAGTTGTCGAAGGTCGGGCATGGATAGGCTCGCCATTCAGATACCGCGTTAGGTCATCGTGGAAATCTCTTGAAGTAGGATATCGGTCGCTTGGTGATTTGTTGAGGCACTTCAGTGAAATGGTTTCGAGATCCCGTGGGCAGTTTGGATGGGTGCGGCGGATCGGGATCGGTTCTCCATCCATGACAAGGTTCAATGTCTCGATTGCATTGGATCCTTGGAAGGGTGGATGACCTGCGAGCAGACTGTAAAGAATAGCGCCCATCGCATAGACGTCTGTTTTACTATTTGTGTTGGCGTTCTGACCACTTGCCTGCTCTGGGGACATGTAGCCTAGGCTGCCCATGATGGCACCAGTCCGTGTGTGTCCTTCGTCTTCATCAAGCTTTTTGGCCAATCCAAAGTCCGCGATTTTTGGCGTGCCGTCTGCATCGAATAGGACATTCGCTGGCTTCAGGTCACGGTGCACGACTCCAGCGAGGTGTGAGTGTTCCATGGCGTCGGATAGGGAGGCGACCAGCGATGCGGCTTCGTGGGGCGAGGGACGCTTTCTTTTCAACCGATCAGCCAATGAGCCTCCGGAGCAGTATTCTAGGGCGAGGAAAGGGTGTCCCTCAGATTCCCCAACTTCATAGACTTGAACAATGTTTTGGTGTTTCAGCCTGGCAACCGACTCAGCCTCAGTCTGGAATCGCTTGCGTTCGTTGTCTGTTGCGTGGGTGCCAGTAAGGATGACTTTTAGAGCCACCGTTCGCTTGAGGCGGACGTCGCGCGCTTTGTAAACCACTCCCATGCCGCCGCGCCCGAGTTCTTCAACGATCTCATAAGATCCAATTTGCTCAGGAAGATCCTGCGCGTCAGGTGAGTTCTTGGTTGTCTCAGCTTTAGATCCGATGGTTGGCCGGTGTTTCTGTTCCCCAGAAACGTGAATCGTTTCGTGCTCTCTCTGGTCTTGGGATCCGTTCCACGTAGCGCTGTGTTGTTCCCGCGTGTCGTCGGTTTCGCCTTTGGCATAGTGGGTCAGGTTGTCGTCAGGATCTTGATCAGCGTGCATCGATGCGGATCCTTTTCTGGGTGGTCCGTGGTGGCTTTGGAAGTGAAGGTCGGGGGTGCAGCGGTCGCCTTGTAGAGATATGCAACCGCTTGTTTCCGAAGCACAAAACGCAAAGACGTCATCCCGTACTCCCTTTCCAGGTGAAATGATAATGGTCCAAATCAATCAGTACCAGTTGCGATTCTTTTTTCTCGACAGCAGAACAAGCCTACCACCGTGGAAGGAAATGTCCGCAACCTTTGTGTCCCCGCACAGTGGACATTGTCTGGCAGAAGAGGCCTACATGACAGAAAGTAGGAGGCTGACCGAAGGTTGGCTTCTGCCGGAAAGGGAGAACAACAGGAGCCGAAGTCTTGGACCGTAGGTTACTTCTTAACCTCAGCATAAGAGTCGCCATGGAATGTTGGCAGAGGAAGTTCGGGGGGGGTGAGTTTATTTTTCTCTGAAACAACCGCTACTCAGCTATTGTTTCGTTGGGGCGAAGGCGACTTCAATTCAGTGGGTTGGACACGGTATCGGAAGAGACCGTAAGTGGAGCAAGTCTTGGGGTAGTTTGCTGCAAGCCATCGTCCTTGGGTGTCGTGGAACCATTTGTGAACCTGCACCGTAATTGACAAGCGTTGAGTTCGTTTCAGAAAAAACGCCTCCTTCACCGTAGGTGCGGCGAGGTAGTCTTGTTTTGAAAGATGCTTGTCGTGGTAGGGAAACAAATGATTGCCGTTGTTGCAGGATACGTCGTGGGCTGTTGTCCAACGTGGGCGGGGACTTCGGATTATCACGTCACGGGTTGCGGAAAGACGCACTGTTCCTGTGTGTCACGCATGCGTGCGGGTAGCAGTAGTTGCAGCTTGAAAGTGTGTCGATGGAAGTTGTGGGAGTCGGATCGGGACGCCGTTGCGGTTTGCTGTGGGGGTGAGTTCAGCTGTTGCCAACTGCAGTATTTTACCCATTCGACGAAGCTTTGGAGCGATCAGGCTGATCCGCCCATCGTTTGTTTCTATCGGAGTGATCCAGACAGATACAAGCAGCGAATCGCGGAGGCTCCCGAGACTTGGGTGCTCGGGCACAGCGAACGGCAGGCATGCTTAGGGGTTTGGCTGAAATAAGAAAGGCATGAAGTATTTTTGATTGAACGACAATTAAGACATTACTTGTTTATGGAGTAAAAACGATGAGTGAAGAAAACATCAATCAGCAAAAAATGGACACACTCGGCTGCAGTCACCTTGGTGGCAGATGTGGCTGCTGTGGAAAATTCTGTGGTTGTGAAACCTGCGGCGGTGATGGAGGTGATTGCTCGTGCTGCTGCCGTGATGGTCAATAAGACTCCGCTTGTCAGTTGTTACACGAGATGCTTTTGTCTGTGTGTAGGAAAGAGAGCCGTCCAGTTCTTTGAATTGGGCGGTTTTTTAATGGTTCTGAATTTCCGGTGACAGCGAATGAACATATGGTTTAGGCGGTGTAGTAAGAGGGACNGNGTTTGGAGGNGTGCGTTTGGAAGGGCTGTATTNTGAGGCAAGGAGTNGGANTCAAAGTGCTGCCTGTAGNCAAAGTGAGGTTGACTTTTTGGCAGGCTATGGGACGTTCGAAACAAATGTTTCAGGTNGATGGAGTGNGGACTATGATGCTTCCTCGGGGATCGGAATCTTATCGAGGTGAGACTTGCCAGAAGTACGGGATGCTCCGGTTGATAGGATGCTCGGGTGATGCCGGGACGCTGTTGTGTTTGTAACTGCGAGCTTGTTGTGTTTCTGCCTTGTGTTCACCTGTGCAACGTTGGTGAATGGTGATCAACTTTTTCCGCAAGATGTGTTTGTTTGTTGGATGAATCCGTTTGATGCTGCGACTAAGAATACGAAACGCATTCCTGTGTACATTGGTTGTTTCAACCTTAGGCGCAGCAGCCATTTCCTGGTATGTAGGTGGGAAATTGGTCGCACCGAATAAGTCGGATGTGGGGACAATTCCTGTAGGACTATCGGGAGCGTCAATTAGTTTGGAGACAAATAGTGGGATGAGTGTCAACGGATGGCACATTCCGTCGACTGATGCCACCGCTACCGTCATCTTGCTACATCCGATTCGTGGGGATCGCCGTTCAATGCAGGGGCGTGCCGCCATGTTGGGCAAGGCCGGCTATTCAACGTTGTTGATCGATTTGCCATCGCATGGGGAATCAGATGGCGAGATGATCACGTTTGGGTGGCGTGAACGTCACGCGGTATCCGCAGCTGTAAAGTTCGTCAAAGAACAGAACCCCAAGCATCGGGTGGCAATCGTGGGCTGGTCACTCGGAGGTGCCGCAGCGCTGTTCGCGTCTCCGCTGGAAGTCGATGCGATTGTTCTGGAATCAGTTTATTCAAAGGTGACTAAGGCGGTGCATAATCGTGTAAACATGCGAGTTGGCTGGCTGCATCACGTGGTTGCGCCCTGTCTGACCAGTCAGGTTTACTTGAGGTTAGGTGTCACAGCTGACGAGTTGAGTCCAGTTGATTACGTTGCCGCCGTGGATTGTCCATTATTGGTTCTGGCGGGAGACATGGATGGTCACACCACGCTCGCCGAATCAAAAGAAATGTACGCGGCTGCGGTTGAGCCCAAGCAACTGTTTGTGTTTGAAGGGGCAGTCCACGAGGACCTCTACCAATATGATCCTGCATCCTACGATGAGGCAGTGGTTTCGTTCTTGAACACTTGGCTTGATTGATAGCTTTTTTAAGCTGTGCGAGGAGGCGTCAGGCCTGGCGTAGGACCCCTTTGTCAAGCAGCCATTCGTTGTTAAAAGACGGTTGGAAGAAGATTTTCCAATCAGGGGGTGGTTGGATCTTGCACGCTGCTCTGGGTTCCGTGGATATGAGCAGCGACGACTGTGCCTGAAAGGTTGCAGTCCCGATGTGAAAGGCCTCGTCTGCGTCTTGATGCAGTTTGAATCTGTGCTATTTACCCGCAAGGACAATGGCTTTTTGTGGTTTGGAGTTTACGTTCTGTAAGTCATGACGGAGCGATGGTGATAGAGCGGAGATGACGCCCGACGATTCGTTGTTTCGGGGGCTGTTTTACGGGTAGTCCACACGCCCGAGGAGTCAGAATGACGGTCTTGGTTGCCATCGTGACTCGTCAGGGGTGGCAAAGGCGGGAAATGCAAGGTTTCATGATGGTTTAGGCTTGCTTTGAATCGCATGTTTAGGCTGTTTGATTATCCTTGGGGCAAGGCTTGGTTTGGAAATCGGAGTTTGTTCTATGATGCGAGAAAAGTGGCAAATGTTTCCCCTGAACGGTGTTGTTTTACTTGGTGCGGTTTTTTTGTTGGCTCAGGGTGCTGCGGCTCAGAACATCACCAAGAAACGCTTGGATCATGACGCTTATGATCTTTGGAGCACGGTATCTCGAGAGAGCTTATCTGAAGATGGGAATTGGATAATGTACACCGTACAAAGTGGAGCCATCGATGGCGAAGCGACACTCAAGTTGTTTCATGCCACTAGTGGGAAGCGGTATTCCATTCCACGCGCTACCGGCGCCAAGTTCAGTTATGACGCTCGTTATGCGATCTACCGCGTAATGCCAGCGAAAGAGTTGGTTGAAAAGGCCCGCCGCGATAAGAAGAGTGGTGTGGAAGTCCCCAAACCAAAGCTGCAATACCTTGAGTTGTCTACTGGAAAGCTAAACACCATTGAAAATGTGACTTCGTTTCGAACTGCTGAGGAAGAGGGAACATGGCTTGCATACTTGGTTGGAAAAAATGATGGGACAACTGATTTGAAGAGCCAGAAACAGACGACAGAGACCTATCAAGTGACAAGGTTAGGATTGCAGCAGACAAAGAAGCCAGTGAAGTTGAAAAGCCGCGAAACCCTGGCATTGGAACGCGGTGAAAAAGAGCCGCGGGCGAAAGGCGAAGCGGCCTCTAAGAAGCTTGCTCCAGATGTTGCGAAAAAGAGTGGAAAGACTGGTGGGCTAGACAAAAAACGCAAAGCAGTTGGCGTTCCGTTGGTGCTCGTGAATATGGCGACAGGTGTCCAGTGGTCGTATCCAAACGTGGTGGATTACGCATTTGCGAAGAACGGGAAGCATCTGGCATTTACAACGTCCGTTGAAGGGAAGGGAAAAGCTGGTGGAAGTGAGAGGGGAGTCTCAACAAAAGGTGCTGACCCGTCTGACGGTGACGGAGTGCACTTGATTCACCTTGATGGCGTCAGGCTGGCGTCAGTGATCACAGGGGTAGGAGAGTACAAGGGATTGCAATTCTCTGAGGACGGGTCGAAGTTGGCCTTCCTCACCAACAAAGATGACTACGATGCCGAGACGCCATCGTGGAGCTTGCTATTGGCAAACACCCGCGGTGGAGGCGCAAAAAATATTGCAACTGAAGGCGTTGACGGTATTCCCTATCAGTGGTGGGTGGCGTCCCAGTCGAGTTTGCGTTTCGCAAAAGATGGTACGCGGCTTTACTTTGATACAGCACCGATATCCAAGGATGTGTTGCAGGAACGCAAGCAAGGGAATGAAGTCGACAAGAACGCGGATGACGATGCTGGCGCCAGCAAAAAAGCAAAGTTGGATCTTTGGCACTGGAAGGACCCGCTATTGCAACCGCAACAATTGCTGCAGGCTGAAACGGAACGGAAACGTCGCTATCGCGCCGCGTTTGTTTTCAAGAGCAGCAAGGTTGTTCAATTGGCGAACCGTGCTGTGCCGTCAGTTAGCATTGATTACCGTTCAACGGCGAAGTTTGCAGTAGCTAACACAAATCTGCCCTATCGTAAGACATTGTCATGGGATTACCCGGGCTATCAGGATGTGTATGTCATCGATCTTGATACAGGGGCACGCGAGAAAGTGCTGGAACGCGTGAAATGGAATGCTGCGATGTCACCTTTGGGTAAGTACCTGACGTGGTTCGACGCGGAGCAGCGAAAGTGGTTTGCTAAATCGGTACGGAGTGCAAAGTCAAAAGCCGTGATGGTCAGTAGGGGAATTCGATTCCCTCTGCAAGACGAGTTGCACGATACGCCCAACTTAGCGCGTGCCTATGGAAGTGCGGGATGGCTGGCCAAAGACGAAGGGTTTCTGATTTATGACCGCTATGATCTTTGGAAACTTGACCCGACGGGAAAAGTTGCTGCTGTGTGCGTGACTTCTGGTGTGGGGCGCAATCAAAACATTCAGTTTCGGTATGAGAAGTTGGATTCCAGCAAGCCATCGATTGACCCCACCAAAAAAATGATCCTATCGGCGTTTCAGACCAAAACAAAGGCGAGCGGGTACTACTCATTGGATTTAAGTGTCAGCGGAGTGGAAAAGGGCAAGGATGCAAAGCCGGCGGTTCGGCGTTTGATCATGCTGGATGAGCGGTTGTCGGGGATTGAAAAGGCAAAGCAGAGTGATCGTGTCATTTTCACTCGCAGCACTTTTCGGCAGTGTCCTGACGTTTGGACTAGTACTTTGTCATTTCGAGAGATAAGTCGAGTCAGCAACATCAATCCTCAACAAGAGGATTATTCCTGGGGTACAGCAGAGCTTGTCCATTGGCGTGCGAAAGATGGGCAGAAACTCGACGGTATTCTTTTGAAACCCGATGATTTCGACCCGAATAAGAAGTACCCGATGATGGTTTATTTTTATGAGCGCAATTCAGATAATTTGCATCGGTATTACACCCCAGCTGCAGGACGGTCGATCATTTGCCACAGCTTTTATGTCAGTCGCGGCTATTTGGTATTCATCCCTGATATTCCATACAAGACTGGCGAGCCAGGACCGAGTGCCGTGAACGCTATTTTGCCAGGAGTAGAGCACGTGGTGAAAAAAGGATTCGTTCATAAGGACCGAATCGGCATGCAGGGGCATAGTTGGGGAGGGTATCAAACAGCGTACTTGGTAACGCAAACTGATATGTTTGCTTGTGCTGAATCCGGAGCCCCGGTCAGTAACATGACCAGCGCGTATGGAGGTATCCGTTGGGGCAGTGGGCTGAGCCGCATGTTTCAATACGAGCGGACCCAAAGTCGGATCGGTGAAGATTTATGGGCGGCGCGTGATAAATACATTGCTAACTCGCCGCTTTTTTTCGCAGATCGGGTAAACACACCTCTATTGATTCTTCACAACGATGAAGACGGTGCTGTGCCTTGGTATCAAGGCATCGAACTGTTCGTTGCACTTCGTAGGCTTGGTAGGCCTGCCTGGATGCTCAATTACAATGGTGAGCCACACTGGGTGATGGATGACCACAACCGTCGTGATTTTGCGACTCGGATGCAACAGTTCTTCGATCACTATTTGATGGATGCGCCGGAGCCGGAATGGATGGCTGTCGGTATTCCTGCTGTAAAAAAAGGTGAGAGCTTCGGACTGGAATTGCTGGAACCTGAGGAGTAGCAGCGGGTCGTTATGTCCGCGACAAGATTCCGAACCAGCTGCACTCAAGCGGAGACACGTGCAGCGTGCCGATCGGGGTTTGGATGAAAAAGCGTATTGAGACGAGGTCACCGTGTTGGCGGCTTTGGATGCGTGCAGCGACGCACTGCATTGGACTGTTCTCACGTATGCTGGCCGTTCTGGGCCTCAAACCGTTTTAGAAAGTTTTTTTTAGCTGTCGGTTTCTGCGGTGACATCTGATTCTTGGCTGGTCGGTGAGACATGCCAGTTTGCTTGAAAGCACTTTTTTCTTCCGCTTGCAGGATTTACGGGATGCAAATGCGTCCTTGCCGTATCGGCAGCGTTCGGCCTGCGTGGCTGGAAGTGAACATAGTGCGGGGTGCGTTCCGCATTATTGGAATGCGCACCGATGTTCATGGGCTGTTCGCATGGCTAGTCTGAAGACGAAGACGGACAGATTCTTTCCTTTGCTTTTGGGGGCGTTTCGATCCCATGCCTGATTTTTATCAGCACGATTTGATCACCACGATTCATGACCTGCAGACAGGCAAGCTGAATCGGCTTGAAGAGATGCTGCGGGACGCGACAGAGCAAAACCCGATAGGACTGGTGTTACCGGTCACGGCATCAGACATGCGTGCCGAACCGTTTGGGCGTATTGTGAACGAATTGGTGGCTGCGGATTATATTGACTCGATCGTGGTCAGTCTGGGCGTAGCACCCGAAGTCAGGGACTACGAAGAGACTCTGCAGAAGATCTCGCCGCTGGGAGAACGTGCCAAAGTCCTTTGGACCGATGGACCCGAGATTCAGTCGTTGTATAGCGAATTGATTGATGCCGGGATCGCGGTGTCGACACCAGGCAAAGGTAGAAGTGTTTGGACTGCGTTTGGATACTTATTAGCTGATCCCCGGATCGAAACATTCGTTTTACACGATTGTGATATCGTCGATTATGACCGCTTGTTGTTAGCCCGGTTGTGCTTGCCGATGGTACACCCGGGATTGGATTTCGAATTTTGCAAAGCGTATTACGCGCGAGCGACTGACCGGATGCACGGCAGAGTAGTGAGGTTATTAGTAGCTCCGTTGCTGCGTGCTTTGATGAAGATTTATCCCAACAGTGAATTTCTTCGGTTTCTGGGAAGCTTTCGTTACCCGCTTTCGGGGGAGTTTTCGCTTACTCGCAATTTGGCGAGAACAAATCGGATCCCATCAGATTGGGGTTTGGAAGTGGGAACCCTGGCAGAGGTATACCGCAACACGTCCTTGAAACGCGTTTGTCAAACCGATCTATGTCGGCTGTATGAGCATAAGCATCAGGATTTCTCTATTGAAGAGAAGAACGCTGGGTTGATGCGAATGGCGATCGATATTCTGACGACGATTTATCGAACGCTGGCCAGCCAAGGGGTGCTGCTGAGTGATGCGACGTTCACCTCCTTGCGTGCGTCGTATCGCCGGATGGCGCAGGACTGCATTCGCCAGTACGCGGCGGATGCCGTGATCAATGACCTGTCATTTGATCGTCATGTCGAGGAAATATCGATCGATGCATTTGCGGACTGCATCACAACTGCATCGGAGATCTTTCGTGCGGATCCCAAAGGCGTGGAAGCGATCCCGAATTGGACACGCGTGCGAGCTGCGTTCCCAGAGTTTACAAATAGACTTCGTGAAAGCACTTGATCAGCGTTGAGGGGTCACCGGGGAAGCGGGGCTTGGATTGGGGAATCCTTGGGGTGATCGGCCTTGAATTTCGGCCCGCAAGGTCGATGTGTCAGGAATCGCTTACTTTTTCTTCAGCTGCACTGGGCTTGAGGTATCGCGGAACCAATTGCATTGGGTCCGAAAATTGCTGGCGTGCCAAGGCTCGGAAGGCCAACAAGCCGACGCCGATCGCATCACATTCTCTGGACAGCACCGGGCGTGAACATGCGTGCAGTGCCTGTTTGTCGCCAGTGAGCTCAATATTTGGCGGTTTGTTTTGCAGATGTTCGTCCCAATCCGGGTGTTGGAGAATTTCGGTGGATTCCGGGTGCGTTGTCCAGTTTACGGGTAGGGAGGATGCGTCGGGTAAGAGTGTGCTACGGTCAAACTTTCCGAGAAAGACTTGTCCACGGTAGGCGTTGAGAACAGCCCATATGCTTTGGCACCTTGGGTGGTCATGGAGGGCGGCTGCGGCAATGGCGGCCAGCGAGTCAACGGATACGAGGGGTAATTCAAGTGCATAACAAAGCGTTTTTGCCGTTGTTATGCCGATTCGCAGGCCTGTGAAGGAGCCGGGGCCATCCGCGACGGAAACCAATGCAGGAGGGTGACCTTGTTGCTTACACCAGTCCAAAACGTCTTTTAGGGCGGGTGCCAAGGTCGCAGCAGACCTTTGATCTGGATGCAGGTTCACTTTCCGGATAACACGTTGACCCCGCAAAACTGCCACCGACCCCAATCTTCCTGTGGTTTCGATTGCGACATGGGCGATATCAAGAATGCGGGAATCTGCCGACAACGGCGAGTTGGTGGGATTGCTGTTAATTTTTGATTCCCCTTACAATCAGACTTGTACAACCAACATAACGGCCGGAAACGGTCCGTCTACATTAGGAAACACCGGTGAAGCGAGCGCTCATTAGCGACATCCACGGCAATCTGGAGGCACTTGAGGCAGTGCTGGCTGACATCCAGCAAGTCTCGGTGGACGAAATTTACTGCCTCGGTGACATCATTGGCTACGGGCCCAACCCGTGTGAATGCCTTGATCTCGTCATCAAGCATTGCAAATCGACCATTTTGGGCAACCACGATCAGGCCGCACTGTTCGATCCCGATGGCTTCAACCCGATGGCTCTGCAGGCGATCTATTGGACGAGAGATCAGCTGGATAATGGGCCCGGCTCGCCAGCGGTCGTGAATCAGCGGTGGGATTTTCTGGGTGAACTGCCACGGCACCTTGATGAAGGCGAGTTTCGATTTGTCCATGGTTCGCCACGGGACCCCACCAACGAGTATGTCTTTCCTGAGTATGTATTTGATCAGCGGAAAATGGAGATTCTCTTTGGTAAGGTTCAAAATTATTGCTTCATGGGGCATACGCACTTGCCGGGAGTATTCACGACTCAGTGTGAATTCATTTCGCCAGATGAGTGTGATTACTCCTACCAACTCGGGAAAGAAAAAGTGTTGGTGAACGTCGGCAGTGTTGGGCAACCACGCGACGAAGACAATCGATCCTGTTACGCGATCATTGATACCGACGCCAAAACGCTGCAGTATCGACGCGTTGAATACGATATCAATAAGACTGCTAATAAGATCTACGCTATCGCCGATCTGTCCGATGCACTGGGTGACCGGCTCAAGCACGGGCGTTAGAATGGGGCGGCAAGTGACGTGTCTGCTCACTCGCTATCAGAATGAAACTCGCAACCAAGCACTGATTCAATCGGTTACCGTCCGAAGCATCTCAAGCACGTGTGTGTTATCGCACAGCTTTTACGAGGCAAGAGTAGTGGTGGTTTGTTAGTCTCGCCAAAATCGTTCAAATTCCAAGACCGCGTTCCCTGAGACCGCCGATTTCTGTTGTGACTAGAACCGCGATTGTTAGCGACATTCATGGAAACCTGGCTGCACTTGAGGCAGTCATGGAAGATATTTCCAAGCAGAATGTCGATCGGATTGTCTGCCTGGGCGACGTCATTGGGTACGGTCCAGCCCCCAGTCAATGCATTGATGCGGCGATGAAGTTTGAGTTCTGCATTCTTGGAAACCACGACAGCAGCGCGTTGTTTGATCCTGAAGGGTTCAATGTTGCTGCTGAACAGGCGATTTTTTGGACTCGTGCCCAACTTGAATGCAACCAGGATGGACCCGAGGTGGGGCGAGAACGAATGAAGTTCATCTGTGGATTACCGCGGATGGTCGATGAGGGGAATGCCCTTTTTGTGCATGGGTCGCCTCGCGGACCTACAAATGAATATGTCTTTCCTGAAGATATACAGAATGTCAAGAAGATGGAGAAGTTGTTCTCGATGGTTCCCAAAATCTGTTTTCAGGGACACACGCATGTACCGGGCGTCTTCACTCAGGACCTTCGCTTCACTCGGCCCACTGAAACTGGGAGTGGTTACCAGGTGCAGAATGATGGCCAGCGGATGATGGTGAATGTTGGCAGCGTCGGTCAGCCTCGCGATGGTGATTCACGCAGTTGCTACGTTGTTTATGACGAAAATGTAATCCAATTCCGGCGTGTCGAGTATGATATCGAACGCACTGTTCGCGATATCAATGAGCAACCTGAGTTAGACGAGTACTTAGGGTTGCGACTTCGCGAAGGGCGTTAGCACGGTGTCCACTTCTGGGAGTTGGCTAGGCAACATCACGCAGAGCGAATCAACCGTTCTTTGAGTTTTTAGCTCGCAGTTCAGCGTGTCATCGTCAAAAGCCCAAGTTTGAAACGCGTGGACCTCATGCGCCCGCGGTTGGAATCTGTAAATATTTGATCGCCAAACCTGTTTGGCCAGGCTTTTCTTTCGGTATCGTCCGACTTACTTGGACAGAGAAACGAGCCCTTCAGCGTGACACTCATACGGGGTGTGGCGTAACGATTTGGGTGTGCAACACCTAGTCCGTTTGTTCAACAATTCATTCGTTGAAGTTAAAATGACATTCGTTCTCGTACGACGATGATGTGCCTTTTCTATCGCACCGGTTCTTTTCGGGCTGGATAAAAACGCGGATTTCAGGATAAGGCAGACACGGTGGCAAGACAGTGCTGCTCGTTGCATGTTCTGGGTGTACGGACAACTCTGGGGCATTCTACCTTGGAACAAACTGGGGCACTGGATCCTGGGGGAGGAGTCGAGGCAAGCGATGTGAAACGTTGAGGGCGGCATCCCTGTGTTTTTGGTTCGATGTCTACGGCTAACTTGGAAATATGACTTCTTTTTGCCCTAGAATTGAAAGTAAGATTAGCACCGCGAACCAAGGGTGAACGCTTTCCATTGGTTGGATGGAGATGTTCCGGGGATTTCATTGTTTCTTCACTTAATCCATGACAGCCGATTTGCAGACGCGCTTTCAGGTGGTTAACGAAACAATGCATGGACGCGAGTGGAGAGAGAACATCGGTTACGAGCTGTGAGACATGAGGGCTTTGTTAGAGCGTCCGATGGTGTGTTGCTAGGTATGGTGTGTGTGACGTCACAGGTTGGGGCGTGGTTGTCAATTTTTGGGCACGATTAGGCCATTAGTACGCGGGAGTCTAGAAACAGGTGTTGGCATTAGTTTCAATTTCGGTGTGCGTGTTTTCCGTATGTGTTGTTCCATTCATCATTAGTAGCTTTCTTGCTGTACGTGATGTCAAGCGAACCCAATATCGCTTGACAAATCGTGTGAGTGTCGTTGCTGCGACTTTGACGATTCTGTATTCGTTGGGTGTTTGTGTTTTTCAGTCTTCTATATCGGCACCTACAGCAGATGATCTCATTCACTGGATTGCTGTGATTGGGATGTGGGACTTAGTTCTTATGTTTTGCTCTAGTATCTTTGCCTTGTTGGGGTATCTGACGGGGGTTAGCTGGGGCACAGCGAGGCTCAGTCGTTTGGTGGGACGGAACTTGCCTGTGTCCTCTGACACGAACCTTGCAAAGCAGGAGGAGTCAGGAAATCCCTATCAGGTGCCGCGGGTTGATTGCTAAATCAGGTGTTGAGCTGGTTTGCGATCACTCGGGTTTGACAAATGCTGGCGTTGCAATTTTGTAAAGGGCACCATCGCACGTCAGTTGGTAGGGTCGGTGTGCTTGTCGATGTGCGGCATTGTTTTCTCAGGGTGTGGGATTCAGCTTGCCATCAATGAAGCCGTGATGTTTCGTCCCTTGCGTCGTGATCACCAGCAGGCATGGAATGCGGCTCAGCGATAGTAGAGGAGTTCGATGGGGCGGTGGTCGCTGGTGGTTTTGTCATCAGGGAAGTCATCTGGTCGCACAATTACACGACATTCAATACCCCACTCTTTCGCCGCGCCAGCAGCAAAGGCAAGATCGAGCATTGAGTCTGGGTAATTGTCTTGACCATCACCGTCACGATCAGACCAATTTGTGTCAACAAAAGTTTCCGGGGCGAGCCAAGACCAGACATTGTCGCGAATCATTTCGTCGAATGCTGCATTTCCTTTCATGACTCGGTAATCATAATCCATATTGAAGTCGCCCAACGCGATCACCGGAACGGTTTGTTCGCGTGCCCACTCTCGCAGACCTACGGCTTGTTCTTGGCGAAAGTCAGCGTTTCCTCTCGCGAGATGATTTGTCATCACAATCATCTCTTGCGATGATTCCTTTTCCCGGATCCTGACAAAAAGCGGTGATCGGTGATTGCCTTTATTAAGGGTGTATTGTCGGTGCTGACTCAATTCCTGACTGTCGAGGATGTCATATCGCTCTTTCTTGACCAGAATTTGAAGCCGGTCGGCGTTGCCTGTGACGCCGTGAAATTCATGATACTTGTTTTGCAAGACGGATGCGTAACGCTGGAGGTTTTGCTTTGCGACTTCGCTTAAACAGATTACATCATAGCCTTGAAAATCTGTCAGTTGCTTGCTGATGGTCGATGGGTCGTTGCCACCAGATTCAACATTCCAGGCCAGCAAACGCACTGCGTAGTGTGAGGGTGTCGAGCCGACACTGTGAGTGGGGGCGTTGATGCGTTCATCGCTTACTGGCTGAAGCAATGGCCTATCGAAGTTGCCGTGTTGTGATTCACGAAACGAGTCAGCCTGATCCGTTCCTGGATGTTCTTGAACCAATGGGACTATTTTGGGTGAACACCCGAAAAGTGGCAGAAAGGCTATGGAATTAAAGATCGTTTGGAGCAAACGCATGGGGCAAATGCATGGGCATAAGAAATATTTGGCCCGCTCTGTGACGCAATCATCAGAATCAAGGGTGGCGATTAAGTACTTTAGCGTGTTTTGTCGCTGGGGGACATTCGCACTGGAATGTGATCGACCACTCGAACGGTGGTTCGTTGTTAAGGCTCAATTAACCACCGGATTGATTAAACGGAGGTTGCGTAGTCAAGCATTGGTGAGCATGCGGTGCATCCTGCGGCAGTCGTTGGAGTAGGTCGTGTCAACGTAACCAAAGTCGAGTTGCCGAAAGAGCATGAATCAGTGGGACGGCTTACGGCATTGTCTGCATGGTTTTTGGCCCGGAGAACCCGTGTATTACGATTGTGTTATTATGGGAATTGCCTTGTCTTTGTGTTGGGCGTGCGCTATCGCGTTCAGAATGGGCAGTTGTGGGATGCTTGTTGAAGATGCATTTCGTGCCAGTGTTTGGGAGTCGGGTGGGTTGTTGGTATGCTTTGGTGTGTCTGTTAGGCCGTCTATTCTGCGATTACTTGTGGTTTGGATGTGTTTCGATCGTAGCTTGTTAGTTGGATCTTGTTGAAACGATATGAACGTACGTTTTTTGTCCGTGATTGCTGGTGTGTGCCTGTTTGGTGATTTGTCGGCTGCAGAGTTTGAGATCGCGCCCACCAATGGTGGCTCGGGGTTGAGGGCGACGGTCGAAGGGGTGACCCTTCTTGAGCATGGGAACTCGAAAGGACAGACGTTTCAGTGCGATAAGGCTGTAGAGCTGAAATCACTCGCATTGAAGTTGAATGAAGTAACCGAGTGCAAAGATATCACCGTGCAGTTCCTGAAGTTAGACGGTGGCGTTCCTGTCGGCGATCCTCTTTTTGAAGTAGCCACGAAGTTACCGAGTGGGTTGGTCCGCGATCAGACAATACAAATGACGTTTGACGAGCCGTTGGCTTTGCGTCAAGGCACTTATGCTTTTCTCATCAGCACTGAGAAATCAAAGCTGAAGTTCAGTCTTGGGAGCTGCTATAGCAAAGGTCGTTTGATAAGAAGAAATTCGGCGACAAGGGGTGCGTGGCGACCGGGGAGGAGTGTGACTAGCAATGATCTGATTTTTAGTTTGGATGGATTGCCGATGGGACCTCAACAGGTCACGGAAGCGTCATCGTTGTCCCCGCAGTCAGAGGTGATGAATGCGGGAAAAGGGCTTTCTTTGAAACGCTACAAAAATCCAAAGTATCAGCCCGGTTCATTGAGCAAATTTGAAGGTAAACCCAATATCATTATGGTGATGGTTGACGATTTGGGGTGGAATCAGATCGGGGTTGCTAGAGCAACTTTCAGTAGCAATCGGCCGCAATATAAGACGCCGAATCTTTCGAGGCTTGCCGATGAAGGGTTGTGTTTTACGAATGCTTATGCGCAACCGAATTGCGCGCCAACGCGTGCAGCAATGTTATCAGGACAATACCCCGCCCGCATACACAACGACGTTTATGTGGTGGGCAGTTTGAGTCGCCACGGTCGTGGAGGCGTGTCGCGGGCGAATGCGAAGTTCGAGGCTCCCACGCAGTCTGAAGATGTTGCCGTGGAAGCAGTGACGGTTGCGGAAGCTTTGAAGCAGCATGGATATCAAACGGCTCACATAGGGAAGTATCACGTCGGTGGGCACGAGGGAGCAGGCACTTTGCCCGAGAATGTAGGTTTTGATATCAATATTGGCGGGTTCTCTCAAGGGCATCAGCCAGTCTGCTTTTCTAGCAAAAATGGAGATGGCCGTTGGGTATTCCGCGGGTTAGGACGTGGTGACTTGGATCGGTTCGCTGAGCCTTATGACGCCGAGTATTTGCACCAGCATGATTTCCCATTGTCTCTTGTTGGAAGCCCCAAACACGTCAGCGATGCGGTTGGGGACGCCATGGAGGAAACGGTGAAAGCATTGTCAGCTGATAATGCTCCTTTTTATCTGCAAGTTCATCCCTATGCAGTTCACGGGCCCGTGCAATCGCGTCCCGACCTTAAGGCTGCTTCGGGTAACGATGCTTTTTATGGGTTTGTGCGTGGCGTAGATTCAATCGTCGGACGTGTTCTAAATGTGGTTGAGGACCCGAATGGTGACGGAGACCACGTCGATAGTATCGCGGAACGAACCCTGATTCTTTTTACCTCAGACAATGGCGGAACGCACAAAGACAACCTGCCCTTGAGGGGGACCAAGGGCATGTTTACGGAAGGCGGCATACGAGTCCCTCTGATTGCTCGGTGGTCGGGGAAGATTCCCCCTGCAACGGTAACCAATCGGTTGGTGCATACCGTCGATTATTATCCCACCTATTTGGAACTGTCGGGCGGTGAGTGGATGCCGAAAGCGGAGGAACATCCGTTAGACGGGATCTCGTTTGCTGAGACGCTTCTGGATCCTGATAACGCCGAGCGCGAGGAACCGGTTTTCTATCTCTTTCCTGGGTATTTAGATAAGCGTGCTTCGCCATGTGTTGCGGTGATTGATCAGATTGAGGGGGTTCAATACAAGCTGCTCTATTACTATGAGGCCAATGCTTGGATGTTGTACAACGTTACGGAAGATATCAACGAGTCAACAAATCTCGCTAATGATAGGCCCGAGCTTTTATCGCGTTTGGCGGGTCGACTCCGGGAGTGGTTGAGTCAGGACCATCCAACGTGGAAGCCAAAGCTGCCCTTGGTAAAGGAGACAGGGATGCCTGCGCGGCTTCCCTCACGATGAAGTAGAAAGTTGCAACGGAAGATACGGGTGCACTCACTTTGTTTAGCGGGCGCGACCAGTACGCTTAAGAGTCAACATGGCGTCATACCACTGATCAGGCATGTTAATATTTAAATCTTGGTCGCTGTAGTTTCCGTGTTTCCCTGCAATTTTCAAAACGAGTTTTTTCCCGCGGTCCATGCTCACCATGTAATAGGTGAAAACGACGCCTCGAAAAGTCTCTTTTTCATAGAAACGGAATAAGACTGACGGCAGTCCGTTAATGGATATCCGTTCGGGCGCAACTTCACCTTCAATGTCGGTGCTGAGTTCAGGGATACGTTGAATCAGTGAGTCTTTGTAAGTCTTGGGGGGACTTGCAAAACGACCAAGCGTGTCATCATTAATGAGGGCAAACGATAACTTGCATCCATTATCCCCCGAGAAGGTGTAAATGATATCACCAGCTTCGGTTTCTCTGCGGTTTTGTCCACTGAATCCCAAAGGAAGGATCATTGAGTATCCCTCCTTGAATTCGGTTACAACCGGTGATTCGGCTGCTTGCTGGGCAGAATCCTCAGATACGGTGATTTCGGCCGACTTTTGAAGAAGCTTGCTAGTGATGAGCGTCGACACGACCACAAGGGTGAGACCTCCCAGGCAAAGGATTGCCGAGATAACGATGGCATTGTTGCTGATCGAGCTGTTTCTGACTGCTTGGCCGGTGCTTTTGTAAGCCTGCACCTTTCCGTCAGGTGAGTTGAATGTGTCGGGCATGATGTAAAACCACTGACTTAAGGTGGATTGGAACTTCCGTTGCTCTTCCGTATTTTACTTCATGTCGTTGTTGGAATGCAGCAGGAATATAAACTCGTACTCACCGAATTGCCGACGAGGGACAGGCTGGCGGGACTGAAAAGAGTTTTACGGAATACGCTTTGCCTCCAAAACCACTCGGACAACATTTTAATCTTGCAATAGTGTGATCGTGCTTCTGCGGGAACGCGGTCGATGGAGTGGTAACATCGTTCATGGGCATGTCGAAAAATAGTTTCGTGGTCAATCACAACACCACTTGGTGGGATTGCAAGTGAGTAATTTGCTCAGTGCGGTTCTGAGTGTTACCGGTTTGCCAGTTGTGCCGTGCGACGCGACACGCGATGAATATGAGATTGACGTTTTTGATCGTGTTTCTGTTTGGGTCGTCTGAGTTGGTGTGCTTCGCCCACGCTTAAAACAGCCAACGCTTAGAAATGAAATCGAGCGTTCTTGTGATTTAAGGCGAACAGACGCCGTGTCTCGATAAAACTGATGTTGAAAAAATATGTTTTGAATTTGTATCGCCGTATGAGTATGCCGATTTTCTGAGGCGACTCGATCGAACTCTTGCTTCCGACTTGATTCAACCTGACCAAAGTTTCTTGCCGAGTATTTGTGTCAACTTGCGGACTGATTACGTTCTGGAAGTCAGTATTGGCAGGTTTTCAGTCGCTTATTACGCATTGCTGGTTGAATTGGGTTCTTGTCCAGTATGCCGCTCGTATTCACGAAGTGGTTCGGATGCCTCTGTAGAATTCTGGTAATTGAGATATTTCAAGTAGCGGAATTGTGGAATATGATCGCAGGCTTTGGTAAAGTCTTTGAAGCAAATACGGGAGCAATTTTTGTTTTCCGTCTTGATCCGCATACCAACAATTAAGTGTCCCGGAGTCGACATGCCCTGCAAGTTTTTGATGCATAGAGAAAAGTTTTTACAATGTCTGCAGGTAGTGAAGGCTGGTTCAATCGGGATAAACGTCGGTTGCCTTGTTTTTGTTGTGATATTTGGGGGCCACGTAAAAGCGGAGACCCCGACCGGTGATGGTCTTTCAGTGACGTTGAAGGACACTGGCGAAGAAGTAAAGGTAATGCTTGGTGACAAGGTGTTTACAGAGTTTGATTACCGCGATTACGACAAGCCGATTTTGTACCCGATCTATGGACCCGGCCAAGTCGGTATGACGCGTAACTGGCCAATGAAGAAGGATGTTGTGGGCGAAGCGCATGATCACCCACACCACAAGTCGATGTGGATTTCGCACGAGATAAGCGGCATCGATTTTTGGGGGGAAAGCGAGGGCAAGGTGGTTACCGAAACGGTTGAGACAAGTTTTGCCGGGAGTCCAAAACCAGGTAATGTGCTTCGGGCCACATCTGTGTGGAAAACGAAAAAAGAAGATAAACCGTTGCTCACAGACCAAACAACGTATTGGTTCGGTGGGACAAACAAGAGTCGATGGATCGATTGTTTGGTCGATTTCGAGGCGACTTATGGAGATATCCAGTTTGACGACACAAAAGAAGGGTTATTTGCAATACGCACGCATCCGGATCTTCGTTTAACGAACGCTCCAAAGCGTGGCGTTGAAAAGGTCTTTGGTACTGCCATCAATAGTGAGGGTGTGTCGGGAAAAGCCATCTGGGGTAAGCGGGCGAGGTGGTTGCTGTACACGGGTATGATTGATGAGAGGCCCATGAGCATCGCTATGTACGATCATCCAAGCAATTTAAGGCATCCCACGACTTGGCACGCTAGGGACTATGGCTTGGTAACAGCCAATCCGTTTGGAATGCATCACTTTCTTAGTAAGGAAAAGGGTGCTGGCGCGTTTAAAATTGCGAAAGATGCGCATCTAAAATTGCGGTATCGTGTGGAATTCTTCAGTGGTCGTGTAACGCCGGATGATGTGGAAGCAAGCTACAAGCGGTTTGCTGAAAAACTTCTGGTGGAGCCGTTGGCAACGAAGGAGTGAGGTCTGCTTGAAGGCTCAGCTAGAGTGATTGCGATGAGACTGTCACCATGACATTTGTGGCTTGGTGACGCCTGAACCTGGATCGCGAGAATAAAGTGTTCAACGTCAGTCTCCGACAACTGTCGAAAAAGAAGACCGTTTGGGGTTGTTGGCTGACGACATTAGTGATGGCAAGATGCAACGCGGTGTGTACCACTGCACTCGTTGGTTAGCATGAGTTCGCCTGTTGGCCAATCAGATCCTGGACGCGTCATCACAGTTCCATGCTTCCGTGCGCTTTGATAGCACGGGTAGGCGTACCGAGGGAACCGCAACGAACTAGCATTAAGCAGCAGACGAATTGGCTAACGCCTTGGATTTCGATTTCCAATATCGAATGATTTGCTTGCTTTCTAACGGTTTCCGAAAAACCTTACGCCGAAGCCTAAGACTATCAAACCGATCCACAGAAGCGTCGTTCCACCCCCGAGTACGATGCCGATCCAAGCGTGGACGGAACCTTTGATTACTGGATTCCTCGCGCGTTTTTTGAGGCCGATGACTCCAAGTACGAAGCTCGCTATCCCGAACGGTATGCCGATTACCGGCAGGAGCGACAACAACGAAACATAGTATGCGATGAGCGCCGGAGCATTCTTGTAGGGGATCAAGCCTCCAGTTCCATCCCCCTGATTTTGGTTGTATTGGGGTGCGTTGCCCACGGGATTCGCACCTTGTGCTTGGCTCGTGTTGGTGTACGGGTTTTGGTTTGGATTTTGACTCATGGGTTTGCCTCTCGGGACAGAACGGAAACTATCTAGTAGCGTGGGTGAGGTGTTTGGTCATTGCTCTGCTTGGTACTGGATTGAAGCAATGGTCAACACGGCTGTCTCAACTTGCGCCATCCTCTGTTCGTGACATTCTAGAATGGGTTCCAGAAAAAGGTTCAAGCTGAATGATGAGGCGATTCTCGTGATAAACAGAATTACGTCACAACGCCACTCGCGTTGATTGTAGCACAACCTTATGGTTCGCTTTTGAATCGAACGTGCAACGTGTTTTACCGTGGGGTTGCAAGGTGTTGAGTCGCGAAGATGTTTGTGTTTTCCCGACGGTCCTGTGGATCGAGTAGCGATTCAAGTTCCTGACTCGGGGATTCAGGTACAATGGCCTAATCTGGCAACTCGAATCTCATTGCTGGTAGCTACATGCTGCCGCAATCAATCGTCGGAATTCTTCGTTTCAGTAGTGGTGAATGACGCTGTCGGGGTTGAATCTGCAGAACAACTGTCGGGGGGCCGCGATCGATTGCGTTTTGCTAACAGACAAACGGTTCGGTCTCAAATGAGAGAGGGATTACCGAAGTGCATTAGCGTTCAGGGTGGGTAACGCAGTTGGTGTTGGGGCTTCTGTCGAACATGCGCCCAAGGATCATACGTTGACCAGGCGAAGTGTTGCGTGTCAGGAGATGAGGTGCGTGGTGCTCATTCATTAGGCAAGAAAATTGGAGGATTAGGTGCAATTGACGGGATGGCGAACAATGCGCGCACTGAAAATGCAGGATCAACCTGGCCTGAAACAGCTTCATAGGTACCGTCTTCATTTTTTCTCAGGAACAACAGGTACTCAGGAATGTTGCCGGAGGTCTGGCGTTTTTCTGTCAAGTTTTTCTGCTCGGATTCGCGAGCAGGTACAGTCTGAACGTTGGTCGAAACTGGTGATGAGTAAAAAGACAGCAAGTTTGGCCCATCGTTCATTGGGGTGTTGGAGGTGGTGTATTGGTAATGCAGCAATCCAATAGTCTGTGACGGTGATCCTTTGATTGTCGAGATGACACGGAACTGAGTGATGACCCCCGAAAAGGACCCTGGGTCGAAGAGCGGTTCTTTCCATGGTCGTTCGTTAGGTACGGAGTTGATGGCTCTAGCGATGACCACAATGTCGGATTGCCCAAAAAGCCGCTTGTAGGGCCAGTGTTCAAT
>NZGD01000280.1 GCA_002690925.1 Rhodopirellula sp. | reverse complement strand
ATTTTGGTCGCTACTTCAAGGATAACCCCCTCGTTCGAATCATAAACTTCTTTCCCCAAGGAATCCCTCATTTTCTGCTTGAAGTCGACGTCATTACCGAAACTCTGGTTGGTCTGAGAAGTCAAAACTTTCATGTCATCGGGACTCAGGGCCCCCGTATTCTGCAACGTGACAATGCCATCATCCGTCAGCTCATAAGTCGCTTGGTTGAACGCAAATGCACACAACAACAGGCATACTGCAATTCCAGCGATCCCGACCAGCATTAGTGGCCGACGTCCCAATCGGTCAATCAGTACGATTCCCACGAAAGTGAACAGCAGATTGACCGTACTGAGCAGCAAGCCGGATTCGAACGCGGCGTCTTGACCGATTCCCGTCTGTTTAAAGATGCTGACAGCATAAAAGAAAACGGCATTGATGCCGGTACTCTGCTGCAGAATGCCAATGGCAAGTCCTACCAATAAAACGAAACCCAATTTGCGATGAAACAACTCGGCATAGTTACCTCTGATGACTCCGTCTTGAGCTTCGATGCTGTCCTTGATCGCTTTTGCTTCCGCATCTCCATCGTCCTGACCATGCAGTCGCTGCAGTACAGCATGCCCTTCAGCAGTCCGCCCCCGAGTAAACAGCCAGCGTGGACTGGAGGGAACAAGCAGCAGGAAGAAAAAATACAGCACAGCCGGGACAACCTCGATGCCCAACATCCAACGCCAAACATTCTCTTCCGTAAGCCAGTCAGCACCCGCTTTGAAGGTACGGTTCAAATACCAATTACACAGAAATGCTGCAAAGAATCCGATGACGATATTCAATTGCTGAATCGATACCAGCTTTCCTCGATTAGACGCCTTGGAAATCTCGGCAATGTAAGTGGGTGCGATGATCAACGCTGCACCAAAGGCGACACCGCCTAACATGCGAGCCAAGTACAGCATGACATAAGTCTCAGCATAAGCGGACCAGAGTGCCGATGCCGCATAAAGTATCGCAATCACAACCAGCAAGGGTTTTCGGCCACACTTATTACTGACGGCCCCAGCTGCAAGCATGGCAAACATGGCTGCAAACGTAGGGCAACTCACCACCCAACCAGTCTGCACATCATTGAGCTCCAGCTGAGGTGCAGCGTAATCCATCACCCCGGATATGATGCCCATGTCAAATCCGAATAAAAAACCGCCCAGAGAAACGACGAACGCAATGAACAGCGAATGGAACTTCATGACAAAAAGCTTCTTTCCGTGCGTCTATCGCACTTCGAGGTAATCGAATTCAGCCGGCAATTGCCGACCCGTCAGGTCTTGGCAGGCCAAGCCGATAAAGGTTCCGGTGAAACCCCAATGGTCACCGTGGTCATCAGACAGAACAGAAGCATCGAGGTCGGCACCAACCTCGTGATACATGCTGTCATCTGTTGACCAGTAAAACGTGAGACGGCATTCGTCGAACACCGCACGCAGGTAGAGATCACCCTCGGGCAATGGAATCAGATCCGCCCCCAGAGGAAACGAAGATACACCATCATCACAACAATGAATCTGAAGACAACGGCCGAGCGTTTCATCACTGGAAACGTAAAGATAGTGAAACAAGTGTGTATTGTAATATGCGACCAAACCCGCCATCTGCTGGAACGATTGGGGCTGGAACTGAAGCCGGGTGGTCACGGTTGCAACTTGGCTTGTGAGACGCCGAGCCAGCATGGCTTGGCGAAAACAAGACTCCAACGACTCGCCCCCACGCAGGATCAGTTTATCCGGTTGGCGATCATCTGAACTCAGCGGTATCCTCGGGGTGGCATAATGGATGGAGTCGAATGGGAGGCGAGATGGAAGTTTGTCCCATTTCGTCACTGACAACTGGGGCTCCTCAACCAGCAGCTTTGGTCGGTTGCCTTCACCAACCATGTACAGCCAATCATCATCTCGCCATTCAACTTTCTGAATGGCAGTCTCGCGACCCAAATTACAACGCCGTGTACCAGGCAGAGGGCGGCCACACAAATGTGGCATGTACCACTCACCTGATTGTGTCTCAACCAAACTAGCGTGACCTGCTTTTTGAAGGTCAATGTCTGGACATCCCGAAGAAGTTAAGACAGGATTCATTGGATGAACCTCATAGGGTCCTTCCAACGAACGGGACCGCGCCAGGCTCACCGCGTGTTCGTATTCAGTTCCACCCTCAGCGGTCAATAGGTAATACCAACCGTTACGTTGGTACAGGTGGGGCCCCTCGGTGAGGCCTATACTGCTGCCCTTGAAAATAACTTTCGGTTCACCAACCAACCGTTGCTCACTCGCTTCGTATTTCTGCAACGCGATACCATAAAAAGGGTGATGATTCGGCCGATGATCCCAGACCATGTTCAACCAGTACTTTTCCCCATCCTGATCATGAAACAAAGAAGGATCGAAACCAGATGAGTTGACGAATACAGGTGGTGTCCACGGCCCCTCAATGGATTCCGCAGTTGTCAAAAAGTTTGGCGTATCCTTCGTAGCCGACTCGTGTTGATGCACGACCGTAAAGCAGAGGTAGAAGAGGCCATCGCTATGACTCAAGGCCGGAGCCCAAACACCACCAGAACTTGGCACCCCACTCAAATTGATGTGTTCCGTTAAGGCATGGGTTAGCAAACGCCAATTCTGCAAATCCCTGGAGTGATGAATCTGTACTCCCGGGTACCACTCAAATGTCGAAGTCGCAATGTAGTAATCATCTCCGACTCGACAAATCGACGGATCAGGGTTGAAACCGGGAAGGATAGGATTCTGAATCATGTTCCGCCAGAATGAGCCTTGAAAAAAGAAAACACACCAAGCACGAACGCCACTGCACAAGTCACAGACAACCACACCGCTGAATTTGAATTTGCGACAAATAGTCATCGGACAAATGAGTCTGGTTTCTACACGGCCAATCCTACCGCACAAAATCCCCCCAGCGAGCTATCCAAATGCACAGTTTTCCTGCGAGATGAGACCTGCCCGAATGTCTGACTGCATGGGGCGCCGCCTAGATAATAACGAATCACGGCAGACAGTGATATGAACCTCGTTGCAGGATACGTTATTTACTAGCGCTGGCACTGCCGCTCAAAGTACATTCCACAGATAGCCTGATGAGTGACAAGATGGATGATGCCGTTTGATCTTTTCAACAAATCCAGAAAACGAGGTCTCTCGATGAACTCCAGATGAACTCCAGATGAACTCTCGAACTCCGTCACGGCGTATCACGAAGACTGCACGCGAACAATCCTGCTCAATTGTTCGAGTCCACATTTTTAACGGTTAACCTGAATGCAGACAGCAGGAAGAAAAATACGCCTCTAGCCTGCACGATAACGACGCAAGTTCCCCATTTCTAAGACACTCAGAGGCAGCAACCAACTCATCCATACAGACAACTGATAGGTCAGTTCATGGCTCAGTTCGAACCCACTCAAAATTGGATGCAGCATCCTGAGGCAGATAGCAGACGCAAGCAGCACATAGCTGCGCATCATCCACTTGGCATGGCACTGAGGGTTCCCGCGTCGTCCAAAACGCCACCCTAAAAATGTAGCGATCCACGTCAGGCCCGCCAGCAACGAAAAACACAACTGGGACGACAGCCCGCCATACGCCCAAAACCCCATCACCAAGCCACCCGGCGATGCCGCAACCAAAATCGAAATACAATACAACCGCCCAAGCCAACGATGCAATCGCGGCCAATGCTGACGCAAGGTGTGGCTAACCTGCAGCGTGCCACTGATGAAGGCGATTGGCGCGGCGATAATATGTGCGTAGAAAGCGAAACAGTAGCCGCTACTGAAAAAAAACTCACGTTTGTCGCGCAAGAAACCGTACTCAAGATCTGCTGCGAAGTAATACCCAAACGGGGCTAAAATCATCGCGCCGACACTCATGGACAGTGTCAACAAGCCCCACTTCAGATAGCGACCAAAGGGTTGAAGCAGCCTGGAAACAATTTGCAGTGCAATCAACAATTTACTGGCACACATCCACGAGTCTGGTGGCAACAATCGGGCGGTGAGCAGTCAACCACGGAATCGGTCTCAAAAGCATTACCAGAGAAATCATTCACCTGCAAAGCTGAGGTCAATTTCCGAATGGCTGCAAGGCTGGGTCTCCAATCACAACATAGAGCAATGAATTCTGCGGCGGCTTTTTTGTTCGCTCCCGTATTACAAAATCACCCGACTTGAGCCCTTTTAAATTGATCAATCCATTGATCAACCTCTGATAGCCTTCCCCGACCGTATTTCCCTCAAGCCAACATTCCAACACAGGATAAAGATGGGGAAATCCTGAACTAAGTCGTTGGTGTCCAAACGCAACGACGGCTCCCTGGTCGATGGCACGAAGTACAAATGCATCACGTTTCTGCACAGTGTAACCACCGGGAGCATCTCGCATTTCAGGCAAGTCCGACTTGTTAGGCGAAGCGGAAAAACATGATCCTGTCATCAAAACCTTGCCGTGAAGATTTTCCGGTACTCCTTTGATGTCAACACTACAGGACATTCCGGGTACTCCATGCCCATGCATGATGATCAAGTTCGATTCATTAAATTTCCCCGACAAATCTGGCGAGAACGATTCGATGAAATTTCCACCACCTGGTGCCTCCAGATTCCAAACCTGCTCACCCTTGAGCCGTGGAGCTGCCTTTGCTTTCTTTCCATAAATTGCAACAATCGGTGTTTCCAAATCACGGCTACGAAAATACTGTCGCAGCATCGCAGCCTTTTGGAGAGATCTTGTTTCGGCATCACTTAAAACCTGACTGAGGGCAATCGGCCTCAAATGTGTGTCAGCAACAGGTTGATGACTCAAAGACTGCGCAATCAGCTTCGAAAACGCTGGCGCGTTGGACGCCAGCAGAACCCCTGGAAACACATCAAGTTCGGGATCATCATCCAACGTGGACAAAAGCTCCCACATTCCCATCAACATGTTTTCGCGAAACGTTGCGAGCCGCGGCGCGATCGCAACGTACCGCGGACCAATCGCCTGAAGCTGCTTCTGAAGCTCCGTAAATCGTTCCTCCTGCTCGTGCAGCAAAGCCAAATCTGGAACGCTGATGATCTGTCCCTGATGGTGCAATGCAAGCTTCTGCAAAGGTTGCAGGAAAGCGTCATCAATGTGATCGGTCAGAATCACATACTGCGTGCCATCAACCTCGTGCATTTCCGTCCCCAGAACAAATGCCGAATTACGGGCATCGTCACGCGACAGGGAAACACCTTTTCTGACACGCTTAAGCCCGGCAATGTCTGGGACCACAAATTTCTTCGATCCCTCTTTTCGCGTTGGAGCTCGCAGCATGGTTCCATCAGCCGCGATACCAAACCGCCTGCGGAAAGCAATGATCTCGGTTGGTGAAACTTGTTTATCACCATCAACATCCCACCGCGGAAACTGTCTCGCATAGCGGCTACCCGCCACTTCAGTGACTTCCAAAACTCCGTCGTTATTTCCGTCGTAAATTTTGTAAATTTCAGTGACTGGGGGTTGCTGCCCCAGTGCGTGCCCCACGCCACACGCGGAAACAAGCATCGGCAAAGTAAAACAGATCAAGAAACGCATGTCGAACCCTTCACAAGTAAGTGACAGAGCCTTCAGTTTAACCGATAGTACCTGACACATCACGCACACCTCCCAAGCCACCTGTAGAAAAAGGGCAACCCGCCTAAATCAGGAAAATGTCACTGAAGAGTGCCAATCCCCACTACAGAATCGAATGAGCACTCACCAACAATGAGTGCGATCTAAATGATCGCTTTCCCGTGACACTTTTCCAACCGCGATCAATCGAGAACTGGTTGGTTAATATTTGCTGATCACTCCTGATGGATCATCAACAATCAACCCATCTACTCCCATGTCTGTCACCTTGAAGGGATCCTTTTCGTCGATGCCATACGCCAGCACCTTGCAATTTGCGTCGTGTGCGTCATCAATCAAATCCTGGTTCAAAAACAACGCAGGCAACACCAGATATTCACAGCCAAGCTCATCGCACTTTCGCAGAAAGAATTCATGTGCAAACAGATAGTCAAATTTATTGTTGTTCTCAGTCCACAACGCAGTGTACCCGAGTGTGTACAGATTCCTGTCGTTGCTTTCTTTTTCTTTCTTGGCAAAAGGTTTCAAACAGGACTCTTTTCCAAACAGAATGAATCGATCTGTGTTCAGGTCGCCAACCGCCTTCTTCAAGTCCTCAGGTTCAATCCTTTCGTCCTTAATGTCCAGAACAAAATTCACCTGCGGATCACCTGAAAATTCCTTCATTGCATCCTCCAATCTCGGAATCGCTTCACGCCCCTCTGGATAATCAATTCCAAGCATCTCTATCTCGGCACTCTCGAGAGAACTGAATTCCCAGCTCTGGCGATCGGCCCACACACGTTTCGCATCAGTTACGCGACAAACATCTTCATCGTGGAATAGAAACAGAACCCCATCTCTGGATTTGCGCACATCGATCTCGATCCAATCCACCCCCGTTGCTATCGCCTCACGAATAGCCCTAATGGTATTCCCCGCGCCGCCACGTCCTCCCCGCAGTTCGATCCAGACACCTCGGTGCCCAATGATAAGTGGGTTCGATGTATGCTTGTCAAAAGATGTTTCTGCATGCATCCAGTTATGAATGCCTCCCAGCCCGTGACCGCCATTTGGCAAAGCCGCAAAGTTGTAGCGGTGTATGATCCAACCCAGGCAGGAAATCAGGATCATCAGACAGAGAATTTGATAACGTAAAGGTATTCTTTTCATCAACAGAGCATATGGGATTCACAAGGAAGAACGATACAGCATGAGCACTCACTGCATTTTTGCTATTGGGACAATCAGGTTTTGAGCAGTGCAACCAGTCCCCATCCACAGCAAAGTGCGACGCGAGACGGTAAAACTTACAAGTGCGTCCGAATGCCCAACGAGCATGGACCGCTAACATGGTGCGCAACACTACGCCGCCAGGAATACAGATCACCCTCGCCATCTTACAGGTCTTGCATAGCGAGTTGACCAGGCTCTGTCATGATGTCAGCTATGAACCGGTGTAAACACAATTCGCTATCCGTTTTGGAATAACAATAGGGTCACCATCATGTTGAGTTTAACTGCACACGCGTCATTAGCCTGTTTCCTGTCCCTTGTCGCAGGACCTTATCAACTTCGGCTTAAGGCGACAGAACCTCTACTACCACCAACAATGCAAACTGCTTTAAATCCACAGGCGTCGAAATTCGAATCTATTTTCGATGGAGAAACCCTGAATGGCTGGGAAGCAACTCCGCCGGGCAGTAACAATTCTTGGCAAGTGGCAAATGGAAGGATCACCGGAACTGGTGCTAAGACGCGTGGCTACCTGACCTACGCAGGTAACAAGCAACTTTCGGACTTGGAACTGAAATTCAGCTATCGTTTTCCTGGTAAGGGAAATAGTGGTGTAAGCATCCGCGCCATCCCCGACCCATCAAAGAAGCGTAGCTTTCAGTCGTATCACGCAGACCTCGGACACGTTGGCATCGGAAAACAAGTTCTTGGTGCTTGGGACTTCCACACACCGGGAAGAACCGAGCACCGCTGCTTCCGAGGCGATCGGCTTGTCATTGACTCCAACGATCGTCCGCAAATTACGTCAATCAAAAATGGACTTCAACGAGAGGATATCCGCCGTGGTGAATGGAACCACGTACACATTATCGCTCGCGATAATCATTTCATGCTCTTGATCAATGGAAAACTGGCATCAGAGTTCATTGAGCATCTGCCAGAAGAAAAACGATTAAACCGGGGCATGCTTCAGCTACAACTTCATGACCCCGGCATGGTGGTCGAGTTTAAAAACATTTTTCTCAAAACACTCGACTGAAGTAAATGAAACACAACAACTTCCCAGTCACCAGCATCACCCAAAACCTGTTCCCAAGTGTTGGACTATTCTGGCACGCAGCCTCGAAATCGCGACAAGCTCACTTGCTTGGCTGCCACAACGGAATCATGTGTTCCTTAGTCTCTGACAGCTTCCGCGTCGCCGCATCACTCAACTGTTTGACGATATCGGGCCGCTCAAGACTGTAATCAATGAGTTCATCTTTCTGCTCTGCCAGATTGAACAAAACAGGCCCCTCGCGTTTGGCCAATGCCTTGAAAGCTTCTCCCCGCTCGTCAGGCAAAGTCCCATCAACACCAAGACCAGTAACGGTTGCTTTGTGATCAAAAAATAGTTTCCAAACACCTTTTCGAATGGCCTGGGGTTGCCCCATCCCATGCCAATAGAGAACTTCCCGCTCTGGCAAGGATCCGACCTTTCCCAAAAACAGATCGGCCACTGAACGGCCATCCAGAGGCTGCATTGTCGAATTTTCCCCAGAACTCGACCTCTGCATCACCAGTGACACGGTTTCCCCCAAATCGATCCCAGCCAAATCACATAAAGTTGGCATCAAATCCATCGCAGTCACTACCTGGTCACTTGATTTCCCGGCGGGTATCTGGCCAGGCCATCGAATGATGCAGGGCACTCGGGTACCTCCCTCCAAAGCACTCCACTTCATTCCACGGAAGGGAAAAGCCCGTGCAGCCTGACCAGGCTGCGGGCCATTATCGGAGCAAAACAGGACAATTGTCTGCTCCGCGATACCTTCATTCGCCAGTGCAGCCAGAATTTTACCAATGCGGGCATCGACCTCTTCCACCACGTCACCATAAACACCAAAACTGGAAGTACCTTTCCAGTCCGGGTGCGATTGCACTGGGAAATGTGGCGCGGTGTAGGGGACATACAGAAAAAACTTCTGACGATGATTCTTCTTGATGAACTTCACTGCCTCGTCAGTGAATTGCTCAGTCAAACGGCGATTGACAAATTGCTGTTCAACAACGGAATCGTTTCGCCAGATCTTTTTGGTCTGATTATTACTCTTATCAATGTAATAGGCTGTGTCAAAACCCTGCCGATGAGGGCGACAAGGTGGTTCACTTCCCAAGTGCCATTTACCTGCCATTGCCGTGACGTAACCGGATTTCTGGAATACCTCAGCTACCGTAACAGCACGAGGATGAAGCCCGTCACGCATCCCCATTTTGTAACCAATTACTCCCTGCTTCCAGCCCATGCGAATAGGATAACAGCCTGTCAGCAAAGCCATTCGCGAAGGAGTGCAAACGGATGCACCAGAATAAAAACTTGTCAAACGAATTCCATCACTTGCAAGTTGGTCCAGCACTGGCGTGTCAATTTCTGGATGCCCAAACCCACTCAAGTCGTTGTACCCCAGATCATCCGCCATGATCAGAATCACATTTGGCGATACATTCTCGACAGCATGAGCTCTCAGCGTCGCAAAAGTGCATACGAACCAAAACACACAACACGTCCCCCCCTGATAACAGATAAGGCGCAGTGACGGCAAAGATTTGCAGGGACCCAAATTGAACTCACATAAAAGTAGAAAAATTGTCCATGGAACAATCTTTGCGATTCTGCCCGCAAAACATCATTCCTTCGCTGGCACTTCCGATCAAAGAATCACCGCACGTCGATATATCGCGACGATCACCACACGCCCTTGTTCGGCAACTCTAGTCTCAGGCCACGATTTCTCTCAGGCCACGATTTCTTTGACCACTCGTGCCGGCTCAACCCCCGTCAAACGCTGCTCAAGTCCTTGAAATTTAAACGTGAGACGTTGGTGATCAATTCCCAACAAATCAAGAATGGTGGCATTCAGATCACGAACATGCACTGCGCCGTCAGCAATGTTATAGCAGTAATCATCAGTTTTTCCGTATTCAATACCGGGCTTCACGCCACCACCGGCCATCCACATACTGAAACAACGACCATGGTGATCCCTGCCGCTATTCAGCCCTCCCTGACTGTAAGCTGTGCGCCCAAATTCACCTCCCCACACCACTAATGTTTCATCTAGCAAGCCAAGTCGCTTGAGATCAGTAACCAACGCAGCACTCGCCTGATCCGTATCACGGCATTGATTTCCAAGATGCGTGACCAGCGAGTTGTGCTGATCCCAACCACGGTGAAATAATTGAATGCACCGGACATCCCGTTCAATCATCCGCCGTGCCAGTAGGCAATTGGCGGCGTAAGTGCCCGGCTTTCGCGAATCGGGGCCATACAAGTCAAATACTTCATCGGGTTCGTCTGACATATCGGTGAGGTCAGGCACCGAAGTTTGCATTCGGTAGGACATTTCATATTGCGCAATTCGGGCCTCGATTTCCGGATCACCTGTGAGTTGTGCATGACGCGCATTCAAAATAGCCAAATCATTCAATTGCCCGCGGCGCATCTCCGCATCGATACCTTTGGGATTCGATAAATGCAAGACCGGGTTAATACCCGGACGCAAACGCACTCCCTGATGCTTACTGGGTAAATATCCGCTGCCCCAAAGACGCGAAAAAATCGGCTGACCTGGATTCTTGCCGGTCCCCTGACTAATCAGCACCATGTAGCCGGGAAGGTCCTCGTTCTCTGACCCCAACCCGTAACTGAGCCAAGCACCAAGAGATGGATGTCCAATTTGCTGGTTGCCGGTATTGATAAAGGTGATACCAGGATCATGATTGATTGCCTCGGTGTGAACCGCTTTCAAAACAGCAAGTTCGTCAACGACCTTTGCGGTGTGGGGCAACAAATCACTGACCCAACGCCCACATTCTCCATGCTGCTGAAACGGTTTTACAGGAGCATTGGTCAGGAACTGCTTTTGGCCCGCAGTCATACCCGTGACTCTTTGAGTTCCTTTGACTGAAGCGGGCAACGGTTTCCCGTGCATCGTCGTCAAATTGGGCTTGTAGTCCCATAAATCGATGTGACTTGGGCCACCTGACTGAAACAGATAGATCACACGTTTCGCTTTGGGTGAGTGATGCGGTAAGCCTTGCAGTCCCACCGAGCGAATCGCTTCTGCGGATTCGCTTTCGCGCCCCAACAACGTTGCCAAAGCTGCAGCACCAACCCCATTTCGGGCGGTATTGAAAAGTTGCCTTCGCGTCACCTGTCGTCTGTAATATTCAATGGGGTGAATGACGATTACTCCCGTGTAATGACTTCATCGAGATTTAAAATTACGGAAGCGACCACTGTCCACGCGGCGACCGCCGCAGTCACATGTTCTTTTTGCTTGCCAGCCAAACCCGCTGCTGCTTCTGGATCCTCCTGGTAAGCCGCGAGTGCACTTTCGTACCGATCACTTAACACTTTTCGCTCTTCACTGGTTGGTCGCCTGGAAACTGCGCGTCGGAACATATAGTCAATGTGCTGCCCCACCGATTCGCCACCTTCTGCCATTGCCAATTGAGCAAGTGATTTTGCCGCCGCGACATAGTTGGGATCATTCAAGAGCACCAAAGCCTGAAGCGGTGTGTTGGTTCTTGATCGACTCACCGCGCAAACCTCCCGTGTGGGTGCATCAAAGGCGATCATGGATGGTGGTGGACTGGTTCGCTTCCAGAATGTGTACATGCTGCGGCGAGATTGTCCGTCGGGATCACTGGGATAAAACGCCTGAGCGCTGAACGCATTTCCATACCCAAAGTGACTGATTTCACGCCACAATCCGTGCGGCTGACTGGGATAAACACTAGGACCACCCACTCGCCGATTCAATTGACCAGAAATGGCAAGCATGCCATCTCGCAGAAACTCAGCCGACAAGCGGTAACGTGGCGCCCTTGCCAACCATCGATTCAGGGGATCCCGATTAAATGCCTCGCGGCTCGCGGTGGATGACTGACGGTAGGTTGATGACATCACAATCGTTTTTAGCAGCCACTTGATGTTCCAGCCGCTATCACGAAATTCAATTGCGAGCCAGTCGAGTAATTCAGGGTGAGTGGGATAGGCCCCTTGCGAGCCAAAGTCATCTGGAGTGGAAACCAACCCCCGCCCAAACAGCATCTGCCAGTACCGATTGACGGCGACCCTCGCTGTCAGCGGATGGTCGTCTCGCACCAGCCATTTAGCTAGGGTTAGGCGGGTTGGACGCTCCGGATCCACGGGGGCTGCTTGCTCGAGAAGCCTTGCGAAGTTCCAAGGTGGCATTCCAAGTGGTCCCAATTCACTCGCATCGCCCCAGTCATGGTCATCATAAGCTGCGAATGTCCAATCTGAATTTTCGGCAATGGAATTTTTAGCCGTCACTTTCCAATTTTGGTTCGATCCGTATTCCACTTTGCCATCGATCACCAGCGATGCCACCAGCCCGGCAGCCCCGCCTTGATTGATCGCTTTGACCGCGATCACATTTTTTCCCACCCGCAGGTGCTTGGTTATTTCGTATTGTGCCGGAGTCATCCATGGTTCATTGGTACCCAGCTGATGACCATTGACAAAAGCCACCCCGATGTTGTCCACACTGATACTCAATTCAGCTCGTTTTGGCTTTCTGCCAAGTTCAACGACAAAGCGGAAAAACCTTGGTTCACTGCCTTGATTGCCCTTGGATGCATTTGGAGAATCCCAGATCCATCTAGCTGACTGCCACGCGACGACGGCGTCAGGTTTCTGCTCTGCGTGGTGTTCTTCCCCAACATCAACTTGGTCAAGTTCGAGCATCGGCAACACTCCAGGGACACCGGGAGTGACGAGCTGACTCGTATCCGGTTGATCATACTCTCCACGGGTCAAGACATAAGTTTTGCGAGGTCCCTTCTCCTTCATGACCATCACAGAAGCTTGCGTCGCCTCAAGATCTTTTTCGAGAACTTTGATCTCGCGGTTGATCGTCGACACATGCCGATCCATCAACTGCGTGGTTTTTCCGAATTCCTGATTAATCCGTTTCCATTGGTCGTCGGTACGTGCTGCAACCGGAACTACCAACACATCAGCGATCTCAGACGGAGCGTCACCCTGCAAATCCTTCTCCCAGGCCATGCGAGCCTGAATTAACTCAGGTGGATGCATTTGATACCGCTTTAATGTTGCGATTCGGGCAAGTACGTCTGCTTTGTACTCATCCTGCCTCGTTAACAAACCATCCATCCGCTGAACCGGCGATGTATTTCCATTTGCAGCCCCCGAGCCTGGCTCGTGAGCAGTATCAAAGAAGGCAAAGAAGCGATAGTAATCTTTCTGGGTGATTGGATCATATTTGTGCGAATGACACTGCGCGCATCGCATGGTCAGTCCCATGAACACCGTTGCAACCGTATTGATCTTGTCTGCAATATAAATCACACGATACTCGTCAGGCAAAGTGCCCCCCTCGTGTGTATTCATGCTGTTCCTTAAAAAACCCGTCGCCAAGCGTTGCTGGTCAGTTGCGTTGGGCAAAAGATCACCAGCCAACTGTTCGGTGAGAAACTGATCGTAGGGCATGTTTTGATTCAACGCATTGATGACCCACTCGCGCCATAACCACATGTCCCGGTGATCATCGATTGAAAAACCGTTGGTGTCAGCGTAGCGTGCTGCGTCTAACCAGGGTACAGCCAAACGCTCTCCATAGTGCTTTGACCCAAGCAGGCGATCAACGACGCGTTCATAAGCGTCCTGCCCTCCGTCCTCAACAAACGCATCCACCTCTGCCGGCGTGGGTGGCAACCCGATCAGATCCAACGACAAACGTCGAATGAGTTGTTCACGGGTTGCATCCTTTTGCAACTGCAGATCTTTCGACCCAAGCTTCTGACTCACAAATGCATCGATCGGGTTCCGGATGTTCAGGTTGGATGAAGTCACTGCAAGCTCTGGCCGTTGCGGCTGGACGAACGACCAGTGCGACTGATATTCCGCACCTTGTGCAATCCATCGTTTGAGGAGCGCAAGTTCTTCCTCATCGAGTTCATTGCCGGGCGCCGGCGGAGGCATTTTTTCATCGGGATCGTTGGACAGGATTCGTCGCCAGGCAAGGTTGTCCGCCAACTTGGGCTCACCGAACGCATCTTGCACACCATCCTGCTCATCCAAACGAAGGCCAGACTCTGCTTCATCGGGACCATGACAATGGAAACAGTGCGCCGCTAAAATTGGGCGTATGTCCTGATTGAAATTGATCAACTCTGAAGCAGATACGGATTTTGATGTGATTAATCCAAAGACCACCAGACTGCAAATCGCAACACACTGCCAGCCTAAGAGACCAATTGCTTTGGTAGGCCGCTGCCAATAACCATTCCGATTAATTTTCAATCAACTCATCCCAGACAATAAAATGCTAACGGAAAATTAAAGAAGCATCGGCACTAAAAAGCGGATGCTTCGGATGCATATCAGCCAAGGCATTTGATGCCCCACATGCGACCATCCGTCTGTACTACTTTATCATGACTTCCAAGGTCATCGCCATCTTGTAGAAAAACAGCAAAATATTGGACAGAAACCGCAGGCAAACTCACGAAAAATATCCCCAGGTCGTAAAACAGATGGTTTTTGGGTGCATGCCATGTAAAAACTACCAAGACTGCGCTCACACGGAAAATGCTTGTGATGATCATTGCTTACATCACACTTGCCGAATTCTCTGAAGAACGCGGTATAAAGTTCATGGGCTTCATCTCTTTGGCATGCATTTTCATGCCGATACCTGGCTTTAGAAGTGCACCTATCAAGCAGCCCAGTTTTGGCAACCTGTGGCCGAAACTGCTAGTCGACTTCATTTAGACGACAGACTTCTGGAGTGCCCGTTTACGGTGAAACATAAAACTGCCAATCAGATCAATTCCCTGATTGGTTGGCCGTTTTCCTGAACGGCAAAGACAGGCCTACCGCGGTGATCCAAATACGTCTGGTCATTTCTGATTCCCATATGATGATAAATCGTTGCTGCCAAATCACCGGGGGTAACGGGGCGATGTTTGATTTGGCCCCCATCCTTCTCAGTAGCGCCAATCACTTGTCCATGCCTCATTCCACCACCGGCCAAACACATGGACATGACCTGCGGCCAGTGATTTCGCCCATCAGTACTGCCTTGGGTTCCCATCAACGGCGTACGTCCGAATTCACCCATTGCAACCACAAGCACCTCGTCTAACAGTCCACGCTGCTCAAGATCTGCTACGAGTGTGGTGATCAGATGGTCAAACAAAGGTAGCAGAGGTTTCAAGCCTTTTGAGATACCACCATAGGGTGGAATATTATCACCATGATTATCCCAGGTCCCTGAAGCGGTGTGATAGCTCAAGTCAATGGTGACAAACGAGACCCCCTGCTCAACTAAACGTCTTGCCAACAACGCCTGCTGACACCAAAGATGGGGACCATATAAATCACGAACAGATTGCGGTTCACTTGAAACATCAAATGCTTTTTGAACACGTCCACCTGTTAGCATGTCGACAGCCTGCTGCTGATAGGTATCCATCGCATCCATCCTGCCGGACACATCGATTTCACGCCGCATGGCGTCCAATTGGCGAAGCAGCCCCATCCTATGGTTGATGCGATCAAAATCAAGATTTCGCGGCAAGCTGAACATGGGTGAAGACGATATCTTGCCTGTATCTTTTCCCACCAGATCATAGACAGGCAGCGTCGCTGCCTGATTTGCCATAAATGGATCGTATTGTTGCCCTAAATCTCCAGCGTAAGCAACATGAGAACGTGATTTCTGAAATGCAACGTAGGGAGGCACCCCCGTTTCGTTTCCGCCGCGATACTTGGCGATGATGGAGCCGATAGCAGGGTAACGCTCACCATTGGAATTGGAGCGAGGTGACGCTTCTCGATTTCCGGTCTGCATCACCTTGTTCGGTTCATGATTACTCTTTTTACAATCCACCGAACGTAGCAACGTGAACTTATCCAACATTGCTGCTTGCTTGGGTAAATGCTCACAGATGAATTCGCCGGGGATTGCGGTCGAGATGGGAGAGAAGGGCCCGCGATTCATCAAGGGGCGATCAGGCTTCATGTCCCACGTGTCGATGTGGCTCGGCCCACCTGTCATCCACAACAAGATGACCGACTTCCTCGACGGCATCGTGTCTCCTGCCCGTGCGGACTCATGCTTAATCCGCAACAACTCTGGAAGACTAAGCCCAGCAATTCCGGCCATGCCTGCCTTGACCATGTTCCTCCGGCCCACCAAGCACAAACCTTCACGCTCTGTCCCCAGAAAAGACTCAAAGGCATGAGCTGAATGTAAGCTTCCGCAAAATCGACGATCCGGCATAACGTGCTCCCCCGAGTAAGCTGTCACGACTCATTTTAAACCAAAGACAAAACCCTCGCCTACATCTTGAGAAACACGCATTGGCTGGCAATCTGCGATTTCAAATCCAGCTAACCAAATTCGGAAAACAGTATGATCACGGATCTGACACTTACTTCATCGGTGGATAGCACATGATCCCCCAATCTTCGTCTGCTCCCCACTGAGCCCAGACTCTCAAATAGGTCCGCAACAAATGCTCCATCATGTGTGAGCAACGTCTGATGGCGACTCTGTTATAAGAACTATCGTATGTCGATGCTCCATGTACTAATTGACAACGCAATAAGTAGATCCGTTCGAACAGACGCTGCAAGATCATGATCCAGTTTTCTTCGACAAACCAACCTTGAGCCTCAAGTCGAGTTCGCCTGACACGCTTAGCTCTCTTGTCGGTCGGATCCTGCCAAAAAAAACGACTCAGATACTCGTCATCGAACAGGGTCATTACGAGTTTTTTATGCTCCTGTAGCTGACATTGAATCAAATCAGCCTGATCGAGTTTCAAAATCCGATCCAGAAAATGCCGCCAGCACTCCACGTCAGAAACGGGCTCCTGTCGCTCTCCATCCCACTGTCCGTAGAGTGCATTAAAGGCAGTCCAAAGACTGAGCAAAACATGATCCAGAACTTTGTCGTCTTGAATTTCCTCGACCCTCTGCAACCAGCTGCAAGCACGATGAAAACGAATATTGGTCGGATGCTGCGGATGCTCTGCATTCAGCCGCTCCTTCTGTGGCTTCCAGAGCCGTCTAAGTTCCCGAACAGTCAGACTGTCTTCCGCCATGATCAGGTCTCCAGCTGCCAGCCACTCACCATATCAAAAAAGCACTCCTGGCTTGGCGCAGGAACGCACCAAGGCTCAGGCATCGAAACTTTCCCGGAGCCGTTGTGCGGAGAACAGAATCGCTTCTTTACCTTTGGAAAGCCGATCAGCAAAGCCAACAAAACCGTGAAAAACCCCATCCCAACGCCGCAAAGCAACCTGATTACCAGCAGCCTTTAGCCGCTCAGCATAAATTTCACCCTCATCCCGCAGTGGGTCATATTGGGCAGTAATTACAGTGGTGGGTGGTAAATCCGTCAGATCAGCAGCCCTAGCTGGCGATGCCAATGCCGACTTTGATGCGGCCGAGTCTCCCAAATACAAATCCCAGAACATCTTCATACCCAAAGCGGTCAACAAGTAACCTTCTGCATTCTCGCGGTACGAACCAGTCGCTCGCTCGGCATCAATCACGGGATAGACCAGTAGCTGATGACACAACGGCTTTGCATTCTCATCGCGGTTGCAATTCGCAACCGCCGCAGCCAGATTCCCACCCGCGCTGTCTCCGCCAACAGCGACGCGTTCACCATCCACCGCAAGCTCTTCGGAGGCCTCACGCACCCACCTGACGACTGCCTGACAGTCTTGCAGCCCTTTCGGAAAGGGATGTTCTGGCGCGAGGCGGTAATCCACGGCGATGACCACGCATCGAGCTGCATTGGCGAGTGCCCGGCAAATCGCATCATGTGTTTCCAGACTACCTAGCACCCAACCACCCCCGTGAAAGTAAACCAGCACCGGTGGCGTGTCTTTCAATTCCGGGCGATAGACCCGGACAGGCACATCACCGTGGGGCCCCACCACCGCTCGGTCCTCGACGCTCGAAACGGGCTCACGCTCACGATCCGGGAACCTTGATTCCATTGCGTCCCGTAGAACGTGAATATCCATCTCATGCATTGGCGGCGAATCATCTGGCGTAAGGATTGCCAGCAAGTGACGCGAATCTTCATCCAACGGCATGACAACTTCCATGAGCGGTCTAAGGAAATCAAAAATACGGGATCCCCTGTTCTAGACGGTCCCTTCCAAATTTTCATTCGAACAAGGTGCGAGCCCTCACCATCAAATGATCGACTCGATTGGCCGTCCCGATTCTATCAACTGCATCAATGGTCGTGGCACACGTGTATCAAGCCGTAATTCTCCTACATCCAACATGCGATGAAAAATCGTGGACAAAAGATTCTCAATTTTTACAGGCTGGGAATTGGGTTCCCCGGCAACGGCGTCTGATCGACCAACAACCGGGCCCAAGTTAAGCCCTCCACCATACAGCAGCAACGGTCCCAAGCGTCCCCAATGGTCGCGTCCTCCCTTGGCATTGATTTTCGGATTTCGGCCCATCTCACCACAGGTCACCAACAATATTTTGTCACTCAAGCCACGGGCCTCAACATCTTCGATAAACGCAGACACGGCATGATCGTAAGGCATGCCAACGTACCTCATCCCCTCATCAAGAGTCGCGTTATTGACATCTGCATGGAAATCCCAAACGAAATTGGTGGTCACCGTTACAAAACGGCTACCGTGCTCACACAAACGTCGTGCCAGCAACATTAACTTGCCCAGCGTCTGCCCATGATCGCGATAATTCTTGTGGTTATTCCACTTCTTATCAATTTTTTCGGGAAGCACCAACTTCGAAGTGTCATAGCGTTCAACCACCTCAGAATCTTCATCAGAGAGATCAAAAGCCTGCGTAACTCCACCCAGGATTACGTCGTATGCTTGGCGGTTGAACTTATCCATCCCGTCCATGGTCCCGGTTGAATCAAGATGACGCTTGAATCCATCGAGGGTTTGCAGCAACGCGCGACGATCATCCAAACGAGTTTGAGACAAGTTCAATTTCATATTGTCCATCAGTGACCCTTTACCACTGGGCACAAACGGAGCGAAGGCGGAACCCATTTTTCCGGTATCAGCGAAATCACCAAACTGCTTGGTCACCGTCTGAGCTGCCTCATCAACCGCACGCGGAAGCAACACAGCATTGGATGGCATTCCTGTATTTCCATCAGTGATGCCGGAGATTCGCGAATACAGCGATCCTACGTTTGCTCCCAGACTCTGTGGGCTTACGAGTGGCTTGATATTGTGATTACCGTCACCGGGTTGAAAGCTTCTCACGACCGTCGTCTTGTCTGCCAACCGTGCCAACTTTTCCAGCGAAGAACCATACGTAAGTCCCGGCACTGCTGTTTTTATCTCACCGTTGAAGCAACGGTACTCAGAAGCCGCCGTCATTTTAGGATCAAATGTTTCCGTCTGCGGCGGCCCTCCATGCATGAACAGAAACACAACGGAACGATCTCGCAAAATCTTGTCAGATTTCGCATCTGTGCCAGCCCGGAGCAGACCGGGCAAGGAAAGACCGCCGAGCACTCCCCCCAATCCCAGACTGCCTACCTGCAAAAAACTACGTCGCGTGCTTGGATCATAAAAATCAATCATTCCATCACTCCCGTTCGCCCCAAGCAATAGAGTATTCCAACAACCAACCAAAACCAAATGGCATCCACGCATTTTCAAAAGTATAACGCAACGCAGTGCCAAGCTGGACTCGACAAAAAAGCATTTCAGATCGGCACGATCATCATGATTTCAAACGAGCAGCAAGTTCACTTAATTCAGATGGAAAGCCAGAGATAATCAGGTCCGAAATCTTCTCTGCCCCCTTTTGATTGAGATGAGTACGATCTCCCTCTGGGCAGAGATATGCGCTTCCTTCATCGCCAAGCTCGTTGAAAAGTTCAACGCTGCTACGGTGCAGGTCAATGAAGGGCGTCTTGGTTTTGGCCGCAACTTCGCGAACAGCCGCAGCATAAGGTGTCAGGATCGAATCGACTTCCCCATTTTTGAAACGCCTACGTGTCATCGGTGAAACCAGTACTGGCTTCGTTCCCATCGCACGAGCTTCCGCAATGTATCGTTCAAGATTCTGTCGGTAGGTGGTCTCGGGATCCGTTTCCCTTTTCGGTCCTTTACCGGGACAATCATTGTGCCCAAATTGGATGAATACAAAATCAGGTTTCTGGATCAAGCAACGCTTCCAATAACCCGCATCACGGAAATTTCTTGAACTTGCCCCTCCCTTGGCAACATTGATCACCTCAACGCGTTGGCCAAATCTTCCCGCAAAGGCCAAGCCCCAGCCTGCCGCATCTGTCACCGTCGAATCACCCGCCAAGACGATCGTTAGATCACGTCGATTGCTCAGTACAAAGTCCACGATGGGTTTCGGTTCCTTCAAACTATGTGGATGATGACCGGTCCCGGCTTTGTGAATTACTTCAATCGGCCCTTTCATTTCTGAATAACGCTTTTCCAATATCGACGTATTTTCGGCCACTGGCACAACCACATCCGCATCTCCGACCACATTCAGAATGGGCACACGGGCAGCAGCCAAAGCCTGAAGCCCATCAATCGGGTTTACTTTCGCCACCAATGCCTCCGCCTCAGTAAACCCGTAGGCGTGTAGGCAAGCTTGCCAAGCCCCACCCCCACCTTTCCCGGTTCCTTTACCTCCGGGCCAACTTTTGAAATCACAGACGGGAGCATCACCGTATATACAACTGACTTTTCCGGGATTCACTTTTGCCCAATTGAAAATGATCAGCCCCCCCCGGCTCATTCCCTCAAGCGCCGGTCTTGCATGAAAGCCATAACTTTTTGTGAGGTAATCATAAAATCCATTCCAAATTTCCACGGCACTGGGTGAACCAAACAGATTCCCGACATCGACATAAGCCAAATGATATCCCTGATGTAACAGCGCAATATCGGCTTGTGGTTGATGTCCAAAAAAACGGGCTCTCCAGATCCAAGGTGTTCCCTCGGCAGTGATACGCGGAGTCACCACAATGCAACGCCGTCCACCGTGTTCAAAATCGTATCGCGGAAACGAATGGAACTGAGACACCTTCCCAGGAAAAGTCTCCGCCGCGAAGTTCTGATTCGGAAGCACAAGGAACACACAGGTCACCACAACAATCGAGAGAACAGGCGAAAGCTGAGACAATAGCAGCGAAACATTTTTCTGAGGATTCATAATCAGCTCACTGGTTGAGTCAATTGACGTTTAGATTTGTGGAGGTAACACGCTAGCACGCATACTACAGCATAGGATTGCTACTCGATCTCATCTTCGCACAGACTATATTTTCGCCGGTACAAGAGTCCCAGAATCTGGGCTACTACCAACCCCGTTAACTTATCCCTCCGGAGAGAATAGCGAAATCACAGCGGCGACATTGCCCAAACAGACGAACAAGCTCTAACACGATACTTTTCAAACCCATTTGCTCTTTGCTGATGCTTCCAAAACCCAATCTATAGAACACTTACACCAATTCACGACAGACGGGTCCCTCAGTATTCCCGCAGTTGACGAACACATCACCTCGGGAATTCACTAACTGAAAACAACATGAAACCCGCACAAATGGTCAAACTCTCCATGATGAACTGCCGGGCCTCCCATTTTGCTTTAGAATTCTGGTTCATCCCAAACCGAATTTGAATCATGTCAAGAATTCAACCACCATTCATCTGCCTCACGATCATTGCGAGTTTCGCGATGGCAACACCCGGCACCTCACGTGACATTGACTATGGCGAGATCATTGCACCGATCCTAGCTCGGCACTGCCTGGAGTGTCACGGCCCAGATTCTGAACAACGTGAAGCAGGACTCCGATTGGATTCCCGAACCTCAGCCACAACCAAACTTGATTCAGGCTCAACTGCAATTATTCCCGGGCATCCATCTGAAAGTGACTTGCTCAGAAGAGTCAAATCCACTGGCGATGATCGGATGCCGCCCGGTGACGATGCCACTTCATTATCGACAACTGAGATACAGATGTTGACTCGCTGGATCAACGAAGGTGCGAAATGGCAATCGCACTGGGCATTCAGTCCACCCATCCCGACGTCACCACCCCGAGTCAATCACACCGATTGGATACAAAATCCGATTGACCGATTCATCCTTGCAAAGCTAGAACAAAAATCTCTCTCACCTCGGCCAAAAGCATCCCCAAGAAAATTAGTTCGTCGCCTGTACTTCAATCTGACTGGCCTGCCCCCCACGCCTCAACAGATTTCAGATTTCCTCGAAGACGAGCGTCCCGACTCGTGGGAGAGACTGGTCGACCGATTACTTGCGTCACCGCAATACGGCCAACGCTGGGGTCGCCACTGGCTGGATGTCGCAAGATACGGCGATTCAAACGGTGGTGATGAGAATCATGCGTATCCTCTGGCATGGCGTTATCGAGACTATGTCATCAGCAGCTTCAATGATGACTTGCCTTTTGACGACTTCGTACATGAACAACTCGCTGGTGACTTGCTTGCGGAAGAAACCAACGATGACGCCAACATGGCTCATGCGGCAACAGAACGACATACAACAAACGACAACGTTGATCGTAAAAACGCCAAATTAACTGCGACAGGTTTTCTGGCATTAGGAACCAAGATTCTTGCGGAGCAGGACGAAGTCAAGAAACAAGCTGATCTCGTCGACGAGCAAATCGATACCGTCGGCAAGACATTCCTCGGGCTCACGTTAGGATGTGCCCGCTGCCATGACCACAAATTTGACCCAATTCCCACACGGGACTACTACGCGTTGGCAGGAATTTTCCACAGCACAGAATTGGGCGACCGCCCCATCAAGACCATCGCCTTTGAACAAGCTCTACGGAAGCATCAACAACACCTTGACCGTCTGACCAAGGACCGAGACCAATTACAAGTCCGATTTAACAAACAACTCACAGAAAAGTCCATTCACCTGCTGGAACTTGAAGCCGAGAGTTTTGTGCAAGGCAATGTCTCCAGCTTGAGTGATCGATACGGTGAAGGCATCGGCATCATTTCAGACCGTGGTTCTCAAGATAATTTTGCTGAATATGAAATCGAAATACCTGCGGACGGCCAATATCTCATTCAATTGAGGTACGCGGCCAGAGACGCTCGCCCCGGGCGAATGCTGATCAATGGCAAAGTCGTGAAAGAAGACGCGATTTCTCAAACCACCGGTGGCTGGATGCCTGAGCATCAACAATGGGTCTCGGAAGGCACCTTTTCACTGGAGCAAGGGACCATCAAATTGCGATTGGAATCAAAACCACTGATGTCACACATTGACAAAATCCGTCTGATTCATGCTGAGCAGCTGGAAAACGTGACCCAAGAAGTGGCCAAGCTTGATGAATTGACGACGAGGCTGACGAATTACCGGCAACAAAAGCCTGTACCAGAAAAAGTAATGGCGGCCAGCGATGGAAAATCGCAAAACATCAGGATCCACATTCGAGGAAACCACATGCAACTGGGCGATGAAGTGATGCGTGGATTCCCAACCGTCATGTCATCGACTCCTGACCAATCCGCCCACCCCATGTTTGCCCCACACCCCATCCCCACCACCCAAAGCGGTCGGCGACAGCTCGCTTATTGGGTGACTGACACTGGAACCGGAGCAGGCGGACAAACTGCCCGAGTCATTGCGAATCGACTGTGGCACTGGCACTTTGGCAGCGGCCTTGTTCGGACGCCCAACGATTTTGGGATGCAAGGTTCCCGCCCCACGCATCCCGACTTGCTGGACTGGCTGGCACTGGCCTTGATCAAGCATGACTGGTCAGTGAAATCTCTGCAGCGTCTGATTGTGACGTCAGCAAGCTACCAGCAAGAGACCAGTGAGTCCCCCAACATGTGGTTGCATGGTGTTCCCAGACGCCGGATTGAAGCCGAAGCAATCCGGGACAGCTTGCTGATGCACGGCGGGAACTTGTCATTGGACCTTGTGGGAAAGCCACTCTCAGTCAAATCTCAGGACCCTTCGCCGACCGACCTTCACAATAACGAAACTGCCTACCGAAGCTTTCGGCGACGTTCTGTGTATCTGCCTGTCGTGCGCTGTAACACTCATCGCTTTCTAACGCTTTATGATTTCCCCAACGCTGCCACACCAGTCGGCAAACGGGATAGCACCACCGTTCCCACCCAAGCATTATTACTGATGAATGATCCCATGGTCATGCTACAGGCAGAGAGCATTGCCAAATCCACGTTAGCCCAACATGGCACGACAAGGCCTCAACCCATACCGGTGCTGGGCAAAGACAATAGTTCAGATCAAACGAAGCACCGAATACAAAGCATTTACGGAAACCTGTTCCAACGAGCAGCGACACGCAAAGAGATGGAGACTCTGCAGACGTTTCTTGGCGACTTCGAATCAACTGTTACTGACGATCAACAAAAGGAACTGAAAGTCTGGAGTGCCTTGGTGCACACCCTTCTGCTTTCGAGTGAGTACATTCATGTTGATTGATCAAAGACGTAGTCGGCGTGAGGCGTTGAATCAATTGTGCATTGGCTTTGGTGGCTTGGCATTGAGCAGCATGCTTCATTCGCCGCGACTGCATGCTGACCAAGTTGGTGCCCAAACAACAGCCCGAATCCCGGCTCGTGCGAAGCGAATTATTTTTCTGTTCATGCACGGTGGCCCATCGCACATCGACCTATTTGATCCCAAGCCACAGTTGGATCGAGACGACGGAAAGAAGCTACCATTCAATGGTTCACGAATCACATTCGCAGATCGCGGCAATCTAATGCGCAGCCCATGGAAATTCCGTCCCTGTGGGGAATCAGGAATTCCAATGAGCGAACTGTGGCAACATCTTCCTAAAGTGGCTGACGACCTGTGCATGGTACATTCGGTATGCGAAACCAATGTGGCCCATGGCGGTGCCTGCATGAAACTTCATACAGGCGATGAAGCCCAACTACGTCCCAGTACAGGCTCATGGATCAGTTATGGGCTGGGTTCTGCGAATGAGAACCTGCCAACATTTCTGACCATCTGCCCAACCTCTCTGCATGGAGGCGTCAACAACTTCGGCAGCGCGTTTCTGCCAGCCCGCCATGCGGGCGTTTCGCTGGGAACTCCCGGTTACCCCAATGCCGCTGCCAAGGATGCCACCTTTGAATATCTGCTGAATCAGAATCTGACTCTGGAGCAGCAACAATACCAGCTCAAACTACTCCGGAAATTGCAGCAAACAATGCCCCCACAAGGAATAGGGGGACCGGAACTTGATGCCCGACTGGAATCATTCGAGTTGGCGTTTCGTATGCAAACGGCAGCCCCGGAGGCGATGGACTTAAATCAGGAATCGGCAGCGACACGTGAGCTTTATGGACTTGATGATCCCAACACTGCAAACTTTGGACGCGAGTGTCTGCTAGCGCGGCGATTTGCCGAACGTGATGTTCGATTCATTCAGGTCAGCCATGCAAATACACTTCCGTTCAACAACGAACAATGGGATCAGCACACGCACCTGAAGAAGGGCCATGAAATCAATGTTAAGCAAATCGATAAACCAATCACCGGACTACTTACGGACCTGAAACAGCGGGGTCTGCTGGAAGACACGCTTGTGCTGTGGGGAGGCGAGTTTGGACGAACCCCAACGGTCCAAGTGGGCAACGCCGCCCCCGGTCGTGATCACCATCCCGAAGGCTTCACGATGTGGATGGCAGGCGGAGGAGTCAAATCCGGGTTTCGCTACGGCAAAACCGACGAGTATGGATACTACGCGATTGAAGATCGCTGCACGATCCACGATCTGCATGCCACCTTGCTGCACATCATGGGCTTGGATCATACGCGTCTGACCTACCACCACAGTGGTCGTGACTACCGCCTGACTGATGTCTACGGAAAAGTCGCAAAGGGCATCCTTGCGTGAAGTCATGTCCTTCGCCTGAGGACAATTGCAATCAACAAACGCGCCAAGCTGGAATCCTGACTTCCCAAACTCACCCTCTCATTACCAATGCTGACAGCTCAATCACGCTGGACCGCTTAACATGACCAACGAACAATACGAATCTGCCCAGTACACGCGATGGGCACAGCAGCAATTGCTGGACTATGAAAACCGTTGCCCTGGCAGCCTGTTTGCCGAGGGGCTTTCACTGACAGTGGAGGAGGGCTATCGACTACAGAATGCGGTGACCCAATTGCGTATCGACCGGGGGGACCACATCGTCGGGTACAAAGTGGGATGCACATCACCAACGATCCGTGCTCAACTCGGCATCAAGCATTGTGTCACTGGCCGGCTGTACAAATCAGAACAGCATGTATCCGGCGCGTGCCTGAAACGCGAAAACTACTCTAACCTGGCAATCGAAGGTGAGCTTGCAGTTATCCTGGGACGCACTCCGCAGCCATCCGATTTTACACAACGAGGAATACCCGCCTGCGTCTCTTGTATCATGCCAGTGATAGAACTGCATAATCATGTGATGCACGGCACGCCGGCTTCAGCTGGCGAACTGATTGCCAACAATGCGATTCATGCTGGATTCATTACTGGCGATATCACAAAGAGATCGGAAAGTCATGGACAGCCCAAACTCACAATCCTGATTGACGGCACTGTTGTCGGATCCTGTGAAGGCCTGAAACTCTTTGAAACCATTCAATCCTCAATTCAATGGCTACAAGCAACACTGGAAAAAACCGGCGAGCACCTTAAAGAAGGCCAAATCATCCTTACGGGCTCAATCCCCAGTCTGATTCCCATCAATCAACGGTGCACTGTCAAAATAGAAGCGCCGCCCTTCGGTCAGACCACCGCCACGTTCGTCGAATAAACTCAGCCACGAGTCTACGAGCACGAAACAACAGCAGCATCAACCTTTTGATGCAGTTTCAACCGAAGGCACTGCATGGTTAACAAGCGACACAGCCCCAACCCAAAACCGCTCCACATGCTGAAGGGAATCGGCTAAACTCTCAGACCTAATGTGCGGCTTTGATGTACGTCGTGGACCTCTACCTGAAGAACGAAAACGTTGCCATCACCTCAATCAAATCCGGAGCTTGATTCGAAGGGAAACAATCCATACCAAGCGCCCGCCCCAGAGAAGCACGTCAACCGTTCACTGAATTGGCCAGTGTCATTGGTCATTGCAATTTGCATTTGGCCATTGCTATCGTTCAAAATATTTTTCAGTGGCATGATGCTAAAAACATGGGCGGAAGAATTTGGGATGCCATTATCCCTGCTCAGCCTTGTGCTCATCCATCCGATGATGCTTTTGTTTGTTCTTACAGCAACCCTTTCCATCCTGCTCAGTGCCTTCAGCCTGAAAAAGCCGTCTCAACGCCGTAAACTTGGCCATATCGCCTGCGTCTTAGGCCTAGTCGTGCTCGCTACTGCAATTCTGGGACTGCTCGTTCCCATGGTCCAACTAGCAGTCAACTTGATGTAGAACCCAACACACACAGAGCCCTAACCGTCCCTACCCAACACCCTCAGATTCGGAAACTTGGCAACTACTAGCGAGCCAAACCGCAAGCCGATTTCTCCCAGGAACTGACAACGCAATGAATGTATTACCGAGTCCCGACTCTTTGTGTTGCCGAGATCTGGCTGCCCTTGCGATACCACTCGTTGCCTGCATTTGCATGGCTGACGCACCCGTGCAAAGTACGGGCACTGAGACAAAACAAACTTTCAAGGCATCTGTTGTCATAGGAGAATCGCTCAAGAACAAGACGCCCATTGAGGCGGGCAAACTCGATTCACCATTCGGTGTTGCGTTTGATTCAAAGAACAACATGTACGTTGTGGAATTATCGGGTGGGCGCGTCCATCGCCGGGATTCAACAGGCACGCTGAGCATCATTGCGGGGGATGGCTCGGAAGGATATTCGGGAGACACCGGCCCTGCCACCGAAGCCACTTTCAATGGCATGCACAACGTTGCTGCAACTGCAGATGGTGATCTTTACATTGCAGACAGTTGGAACCACTGCGTACGCAAAATCGACACAAAGACGGGACTCATTACCACCATCGCCGGCACGGGCGAGGCAGGCTTCAGTGGTGATGGTGGTCCCGCGACTGCGGCTAAGTTCAACTTCGTAATGTGCGTATCACTGAATCCTGCGCAAGACAAACTGTATGTGGCTGATCTAAAAAACCGGCGAGTCCGTATGATTGATTTGAAGTCCAACATCGTGACCACGGTAGCGGGCAACGGAAAAAAGGGAGTTCCCGAAAACGGTTCCGACGCCATCTTGAGCCCGTTGATCGATCCTCGAGCAGTCGCAGTGGACTCACAAAACAATCTCTATGTGCTGGAACGCGGCGGTCACGCACTAAGGAAAGTAAATGCAGGCGGAAAGATTGAAACAGTAGCGGGCACCGGGAAACCCGGTAACGCATCGGGCAAAGCGTTGGCGTCGCAATTCAATTCGCCCAAACACCTTGCGATTACCCAAGACGATCATGTGATCATCGCTGACGACCAGAATGCCCGTGTGGTTCGCTACAATCCGCAACACGGCACCATCACAGGTATTCTTGGCAAAGGCGTCAAGCAGCCAAAACGCGGATTGCTCCGACCTCACGGAATCTGTGTCCACAAGGATGGATCCATCTACATTGTGGATACAGGACATCATCGCATCCTGCGACTGACGACGAACTAAAACCCAGCCCAGGGACTGCCCCTCACTCGTCGCGAAAACTTGCTTCTGACCCCGGTATTGAAAATTACTGATATCACCCATCCGAAAAAAGACCACTTGGCGGAAGGGTTTCGAATGCAACAACATTGCACCACCATCATCATCCTTATCTTTAAAAGCGTCTCATTGCCCTATGCTTTCCACCACTGAAATTGAGCAATATCACCGCGAGGGATACATCACACCCGACTATCGCTTGCCAGAATCTACCCTCTTCAGCATCCGTCATTCCCACGACCAACTGGTAGCAAACCATCCAGAATTCAGTGACTATTGCCCCGCTTTACTGGCATACGACACGGCTTTTCTGGAGGTTGCCAAGACAAGCGAGATCCTGACCATGGTTTCCCAGCTGATTGGTGATGACATCGCCTTGTGGAATTCCAGTTTCTTTGCCAAGCCGGCCAAAACTGGAACAAAAACGCCGTGGCATCAGGATGGTGAATACTGGCCGATCAAACCACTAGCAACTTGTACGGTCTGGATTGCCATCGACGCCTCGACGCCTGAGAATGGTTGCCTGCAGGTGCTGCCGGGCTCGCATCGTGATCAAACACTTGCCCAACATAATAGAAATACAGCAGAGGGACTCGCCTTGCCGTTGGAGCTGGATACATCAACGTTCGATGAATCCGAGGCTGTCAACATTACGCTGGAACCCGGTCAGATTTCCCTGCACGATGTCTACTTGTTTCATGGGTCTGAGGCAAATTCGTCAGAGCATTCAAGACGCGGCATGACGCTTCGATACATGCCCACAACCTCGGTGTATCAGCACGCTGACGCCAAAAACAGTTTGGGCACCGGAAAGTTGGATCTTTCCCAAAGGACGATCTATCTGATGAACGGCGTGGACCGTAGTGGTCAGAATGACTTTGGGAAAAAACACTAGCCTGCCGGACTCATTTCAACGGTGTGGCAGAGGGTTGATCAGTCAATCTTGATTTGGTTTCAGCCTGCTCACCAAGCCCTGCAAGAAAGGTATTGGCCAAGGATTCATAAAGAGACGTTCGACAGACAAGACGCGAACACTCGTAGGAAATCACAGCCACCCCAAGTAGAGGTAAGGTCATGTGCCTTGCCGCCGTCATCTCAACCATAATAATCGCGCAAGTGATCGGGCTTTGAACGACCCCGGCAAAATACGCGACCATGAACATCATGATCACAGCTTCTGGCTGCAACCCGGGCGATAACATGTTTATCAAGGGCAACATCGCTTGGCCAAGTCCCGCTCCCACAGTCAGACTGGGATCGAATAAGCCTCCAGGAATCCCTGATGCCAAAGTCAAAAAGGAGGCAGCCGCGGTCAAGGGTGCAAAGTACCAAGGATACTCCACACCACCCCGCAGGATCTGTTGCGTTTGCTGATAACCACTGCCATAGCTTTCACCATTGGAAAGGTACCCGAGTACACCGAGACCGGCCCCGAGTGCCAGCGGAGTCACCCATCGGTTCCACTTCATGCAACGCCTGGCAAAAGCAGAACCTTTGATGGTGACTTGCGCAAAGGCACCTCCCAGAAAACCACCCATGACTCCAATCACGAAAATCGATGCCCATTGCCCAACCGTCCAATTGGCATCCGTACTCTCGATCCTGCCGTAAAACAGATAGTCTTTTCCCAAGATAAGCACAATGAATACAGAAGAAATGATGATTGATCGGATGACAGTTCCGACATTATTTTTTTCAAACGAGCGTGCAATCTCTTCAAAGCTGAACACGAGCCCTGCCAACGGGGCATTGAATGCAGCTGCAATCCCGGCCCCACCACCGCCCAAAATCAAGCCTCGCCTGACAAGATGCCTTGGAAAACGAACCCACTTGGTAATCATGTGCATCAGCGCTGCCCCCACGTGCACCGAGGGGCCTTCACGGCCAAGCGTCATTCCTGAGAACAGCCCAATGGTCAACAACAAAATCTTACCGACCAGAATCCGCCCGGACAGCATCCGATCGCGAATCGCTGAGTCCGTTGTTTTTAGTGTCGCAATGGTTTGAGGAATTCCAGTCCCCTCTGTTCCCCGAAAGTAGCGGTCTCGAAGCGTGACAATCAACAGCATGCTGAGTGTCACCCAAATCATCGGCAAAAACGTCGCGAGCGGCTCTGGAACACTCCAGCCACCATCCCACAGAGCTGTTTCACCCTTGAGAAACGAAAACCAGTGGTCACCTTCCCGCTCTGCAATTTGGAAATACCAAGCGACAATACCGATTGCAATCGCGGCGAGCAAAAAGAGTGCGTGCCGCTGCCAGCCGCGATGGCTCAACACCTCACGTTTCCAGAGCCGTGCAATACGAGTACGTTCCGGGCCTTTCAAGCCAGCCTCTTACGATTCAGCACTGCATTAGGATTGCCGCAGTGCGAGCTTCAACAAGACCAAAACTCCAAATCTGCCAACTGAAGTCGGCACAGCCATCATGATGCTTGCGTGAGACTTAACAACAAGTCACTTGAGCGGTAAACCATAGGCGACCGCCGCATTCTTCCAGAAGTACTTTTCGCAGGCTTCCTGTCCTTTTTCGGCAAAGTACGCATTGACCAGTCGCACAAAGCTGTCGTAATCACCACTTTTCTTCGTGCACGGCCAATTACTGCCATAAATCAAACGGTCTGCACCAAAGCCCTCAAACAGTGGATCAAGCACGGTTCGATAATGCTCTGGATCATGCGGCGCAGGTTGCTGCGTACATCGCTGGTAGAGTCCAGAAACTTTGCAATACACATTCTTGTGCCGCGATAAACTCGCGACTGCTTCCAGCCACTCTTGGCTCGGTGGATTACCGTCGATGTCATAACCGAGTACATGGTCGACCACGATACGCAGTTCAGGAACCTTACTCGCCAACTCGTCAACTTCGCGGACTCCTTCGATACCCTTTCCGTTGGCGAGGATATCAAGAGACAAACCAGCCTTGGCCAACTTCGAAAAACTCTCTAGCACTTGAGGATCGTTGTAGTCAATTGGCTCGCTATTGCGTGCCCGTATGCCGACGAATCGTTTGTCTTTCTTCAATTGTTTGAGTTGCTTGGCAAAATCTTTTCGATAAGGGTCGATATTGCCGACCAAGGCTACATAAAAGGGATCACCCTGTACCTGATCCAGCACCCAACGATTGTCCTCAAGACGATCACTTGCTTCGACGATCACAACACCGGTCACACCCGCTGGCTTAGCCAATCCGGAAAACTCGGCGGGCAAGTGTGGCTTGTATAAAACCTTGTCATCAGAAGGTGGCCACGGAATCCCATCCGGTCGATTGGGATCGAACAGATGAATGTGTGTATCAATCAAATGTTTGACCGCTGGCAATGGCGGCGTTATCACGTCCTGCCCCTGAGCCGCATCACCCCTCAGCAATACGCCCATGGCCACAAGCAACAGTCCAAGACACAAGCTGAACGATTTATTCATCACTGCTTTATCCCATAGAATCCCAAGTAAAATCGACCCGGCAGGTACACAGCGGTCCACGCCCCAAGGTCTTCGGTCTAACAGTCTAACGAACCACCGGTCGCCTCGCATCCGGCCATTTCTGCCAGCATCCACAATCCCATTCTGGATTTCAGCTGTCAGTTTACGTATGGTTTTCTGGCAGTTGGGAATCCTTCCACCAGAGATAAGCGAATAGCACCGCAATCACTACACATGCTATCTGGTAACCGGTCATTCCAAACCAGATTTTTGCCTCAGGCCGTATGAACTCCGTGCAAAATCGATAACCTGCGTAGGACATAATGTAAAGCTTGATCAACTGGCCGCGAAATAAGCCACGACGTTGAAAACAGTACAAAATCAGTGCCATGCTGAGATGGAACATCATCTCATAAATTTGCGTGGGGTGCCGAGGCATTTCTCCCGCGTCCGGAAACACCACCCCCCATGGCAAATCGGTAGGAGTTCCATAACAGCAACCGAAATCGAAACATCCCAAACGCCCTATTGCAACACCAACAGCAACAGGCACTGCAAAACCGTCACCAGTTTTTGTCTTGATCATCAGGGCCCATTTGGTGGCCTCGACCCCAGCGTACCCACCAACCAGTCCACACAGGATTGTTTTACCATTGGAAAACCAAGCTGCGCCACTCAGGAAACCTTCCCAATCAGAGAAGACAAAAGGAAGCTTGGCGGCAATCATGGCTCCACAATACGCGCCTATTCCAATTCCGACTTTTTCCCACCCCGAAATTCTGGTGGCCTTTTGTGTATGGCGTGAGATCACAACACTGGCAACAATTGCGGACAACATGATCACTGGATAGGTCCAATTCATCATGCTGTTTCGCCGCTTTCGAAACTGTCTATGGAGTAGGTTTCAATCCTTTTTGCGAGCGATGGCAGCGGAACATGCCCATCCCTGTACAGAACGTTGTACGCACAAAAAGGGATCAGATGCCCGGTGGGCAAAAGATGATGAACGCACGACTTCATCAATTGACGAATGTCAAAATTATAGGCATCCATAAAACTGGTAGTAGTGATTCGGAACATGTCAGCTGGCGATAGATCCTCGGTCACCGCGCGACGAAAGAACGAGGCTGCGAGCTGTTCCTGAACTGAATCTACATTTTTGGACGCTTCGTTTAATTGCTCACTCCCTTGCGGCACTTGCGACATTCGCGTAACCCGACGGGTGCCTGGCGTGAAATCCAATGGATGAATTGGCGTCCGCGAGACTCCAGCATCCTTGGGCAAAGTAAACGGGGCACAACCGCATTCTTGCCCAGTCCCACAAGCCTGCCTGGACAAGAATGTATTGATCAAATCCCTTGCGCTCTGGCGGTTAAAGGTGATGCCATTAGCCAGCAGATCCAGATGGTTCTCGACGTCGATCAAGCGGGCAAGTGATGTAGACTGCGAGCCTTCACGATAGGCGTAGGCGATTGAGTGAGCATTGGGATGCGCGCACGGTAACGGCAAGAAATCTTTTTCCTGCCATCCCCCATCAGTCTGTTCTGCAATGGCAGCGATGACATCAGGAAAAGTAACGCGTTGCTCAAGTGACTCGGGCGTCACATATCGCCCCGTATAAGTGGCTGGCTGAAAACTGACTCCGGTGATCGTTGGGCGTTCCATCCCGAATTCAACCATGCGGCCCACTTGACCGAGGTTGTGCTGATCGACGGTACAGACGAGAGTCACATTTACTCCCGCCTCAGATAGCAAGTCGATCGCTTGCAATTTGCTCTCCAACAATGCCTCTCCACGCAAACGCTGGTAGACATTGTCATCGAATCCATCGAACTGCAGATAAACTTCCGAACGTTGACGATATCGACTCATAAGATCGCGAAGACGTGCGTCCTTTGCCATCCGGATGCCATTGGTGTTGACCATCACAATATCAATGGGCTGACTGCAGGCGTACTCAAAAATCGCTTCAAACTCAGGATGTACGGTTGGTTCACCGCCAGACAACTGCAAAATCTCGGGGCGTCCCTCGTACTCCACCAAATGATCAATGGCGCGACGGCAATCGGTCACCGACACATGGTGACCGCCAGGACCACTAGCTGCGTAACAAAGCGGGCACTTCAGATTACAAGATGATGTGATCTCGAGGACGGCAACGCAGGTATGCTGCTCATGTTCGGTACACAACCCGCAATCATAGGGACAGCCTCGTTGTGGCTCCAAAGCAAACCGGGGTGGTACTCGCCCCGGCAAACTGTACTCCATGCGGTCGAACCAGCGTTCATCAGAGCAAACAAAATCATCTCGCCTTCCATGAGTGGGACAGTGCTTGCGAAAATAAACCCGCCCTCTTTTGGAAAGGATTTTGGCAGGCACCACATCAAGACATTCGGGACACAGACTCTGTGTTGCGCCAAGAAAACGATGATCACGCAAACGCAAATTCGACATACAGTTCATCTCCCACTCAAACAGGCGTTAAACCTTCAGCGAGCCTTGGCACGCTGAAAGCCCGTAATAACGCGTATACATACCCACGCCCCCAACAAGAGTCCGAGGATTCCACCAACCACCATCCCAGCGATTCCCTGGTAGGCATCAACAACATTAGCTGCGATGCCTGCAAGGCATCCGGCAAACACACCAACGGACACACAAACACCAACCACACTCACGACAAACCAAATCAATGCCGCTGAACCGAAGAAAATCCCAATCTTCTGACCAGGCGAAAACTCTTCACCACCATGCCGCCTGCGAGCCAGGACGATCGCAGTCCGCACCAAAGCTGGCAACGAAAAGATTAGCAACGTGATGCCGACACCAGGCAGGTAGAACAAAACTGCCACACAGAAAACAACCCACAGAGTTGCTGCTACGATCTCGTTACCGCTTAGCGAGCCCATCGCGTCCGGCGGCTGATCTACAGGCGCCGCCGAACGATAAGGATCAGCCGCCCCCGACTCATGAAACACGGGATCGTCTGGCGACGGCAAAATCATTCCCAGTTTAGAATCATCTGGAAGATCGCCCGGTTTTGAGTCACGCTCGCTGGGTAAGCCATTATCATTCACAGGGAAATCCTCGCAAAAGAGCACAAGCAGCACCTGCTCTGGTCATTCCTGCCTGAACCAGATCGGCTTCCACAAGCCGCAACCAACTACAAAATCATCTCAATACCCTTTGGGGAACAGGCCTTGATCGCACACGGCCAATTCCAGATCGGAATGTACCACATGCACACACAACATATCTGAATTTGCTGTCTAAGTTCACAGGCAAAGGCCTGGTTTGTATTTTGCTACCTTTATCGGCGGGCCAGAATATCCCTCCAGCCCGGAATAAGAGAACTTGTTGCTATTGATCACAGCTAAGTGCGCTTCAAGAACCAGTTTGCGACCGGTGCTTTAAGGTTGAATGAAAATCCACATATACCTGCCTTACCGCATCTCGATTTTCATCCAAATCCCCTAACGTCCACTCAGACGTGGAGATCCTTGGCAAAAAATAAACGTCTACCACACCCGATTCAGATACCAGATTCATGCCGGCATCCATCGCCGTAGGTATGTGAACAAAAATCGGGCAGATATCAACCTTCAAATTCGTCGCCAAGTGAAAGGCACCACGATTGAAGTGCCCGATTTCTCCGGAACAAATCCGCCCTCCTTCGGGTGACAGATAGACTGAATCACCCGTCTCTCGGAGCGTACTTTCCGCCCTTTGAAAAATTTGACGACGCTTGTCTGCAAATTTATACGGGACAGTCCAGAAAACACCAATCAAGTAACCAATCAATCCAAAGGGCAGAATCTTTCGCAGGAATCCACTCAGGAAATAACGGGCGCGTGGCAACGCCAGCGCGGTCACCACAAAAATGTCCAAAGTGGCTGTGTGATTGGAAATGTATACGGTCTGGGTTTCTGGAAGCGGCTCAGAGTGATGCTCAGCAATCCTAACGCCACTTAACCAGACTGCCACCCTAGCCATCCGACTGGCGATCCCTTCGCTGCAAAAACGTCGGGTCTGGAACAGCGTGAAAATTGAAACCAACAACATGAGCGTTGCACCCGTCAGCAACATGAGTGTCCCGATACCTGCGACAACAACCTTGCGTACGGTCCACGACGACCGCTTATCAGAAGATTCACTTGTTTGTGGTTGTTCTTTCTTAGCCATCAACACGATTCCAACCTTAAGTGAATTGGCGATGCTATGTAACCAAAGCGACGTACCTTCTACGCCTCTCTCTGCCTGCGTCCTGAACTGACATCCTATCGCATACTCGAGCACCCGAGTACATAACGGAGCACATTGCTACACCTCCCACAAGTTCGAATCAACGCCACCGAACACAACTCATCGTGCAACAACTCATGCAGCCACCATTGCACCAGCCTCAACACTCCTTAGCGACGATCGACTTGCTAAGCCCCTGTTGTTCTCGGTCCAAATTCTGAACATCACAAAATCGCACCAGACGATGAGAGCACTCATCCCACAATTTTAGTTTGAGCGTACCAAAACTGGATGCCAAAGTGATCACGGGAACCTGCTGCAATACAGGCAACGCATTGTGGCATTTTTCCAGATGGTAGTTGGGAATTCGTGGAAAGAGATGATGTACATGGTGAAATCCGATATTCCCCGTACACCACTGCAGCAATCGCGGCAGCTTGTAATACGAACTGCCCTCCAAAGCAGCGTTGGTATAGTCCCAATTTTCACTTCGTGTCCACAGCACCGTTTCAAACTGGTGCTGCACATAGAAAAGCCAAAATCCCGCCCCCCCTGCCACCGCAATCACGATGGCCTGAATCAACAGATAAGCACCGACACCGAACACTGCCATCATAAGCGAGACATAGGTGGCGGCAGCAATATTCATGATCCAAACGGACTGCTTGAGCTGTCGAGAAGACGCACGCACGGGCAATCGCTGTAGCACAACAAAGAATAAACCCGGAACAACTCCAAACAGAAAGAACGGATTCCGCATCATCCGGTAAAGTCGTTGTTTCCAGAGTGGTGCCCCCACGTATTCATCGACTGTCATTGTCCAAACTTCCCCGGGCCCACGCCCATCAAGATTTCCGGTGGTGGCATGATGATCCGCGTGTTCGCGATGCCATTGCCGATACGGTGTAAATACCAGCAAGCCACAAAAAAAACCCACCCAATGATTCGCTCGCATTGAGCTAAAGAACACACCATGCCCACAGTCATGAAAGATGATGAAGATTCGGATCAGAACAACACCCGCAAGAACAGCGAGCGGCGACACAATCCACCAAGACACATCGCGAAGGAAATACATCAGTACCCACAAGGTGATGAACAAAACCAAGGAATTCAGCAACTGCCAACTCGCTTTGAGATTCGACGGAGTTTCGAATTCCATGGCTTGCTGCCGCAACTCAGCAGCAACAACCCGATGCTCGTACGAGATAGTTTTATTTCCTGACATCACGAAATCCCTGACTCAACAAAACCCAGCTCCCTGACTGAAAAACAATCTTCTGGAAGCACAATCACAAACAAAACCCCCATCATGAAGTCAGCAAAACATCTATTTTTGCCTGCACCTCCACGAAGTTCATCAGGTAAATATTTAGTCCGGAAACTTCGACCATACTCCAATGTAACACACTGACTTCTCAAGTAAGCCAAACGAGGTCGCACACCACTTCACGGATCATTTGTCCAGTTATCGCACAACAGTTGCCAGCACGGCTAACGCAATGTGCTGCGGAGAAAACAACTTTACTAGTCGTGGGAAGTGATTAACAGAGAACCATGGACTTCGTTAAAAGCAATGTTTCGCGATGCGTTTTCTGGCAAACGGGTCCTTCCTGCTGCCAGCACTGAATCCCCTACGTGCATCAGCACTGAATCCCCCACTTCATCAGCACTGGCTTGACCAATCAAATCGTTTTCCCGAACTGGAACGACAAACCCAATCAGTATTTCATATCATAGATGCACTTCGCGCCGTCAAAAAAAGCTACATTCATTGTTTCATTCACGAGCATCTGTTCATTGATACGCCCACCCCTCGGCTTAGAACAACGAACTGCCCGCTATTGCCCGATGATTTAGGCCTGTCCTGCACGCCCAGTAACCAGATTTCCATATCACTCGCTACTTCTGTAACGTTGCAATTCATGCTCCTGCGTATTCGCCAGCTTTTTGGATTCACGACCTATTACGGAAGTTTCTGTTATTACCTTTTATTGCTACCACTCTTGGACCCATGGGAGACCCAGGAGAGATTCCAGAAAAGGCTAAAGAAGACAGCGCGGATCTCGATGCGTGCTTTTGGTGTACATGTGAAGCTGCAGGGTTTTGACAATCTCAAAGACGACACCAACACGATCATCATTGCGAATCACTCATCCTGGTTTGACCAAATTGCACTGATCGACAGCCTTGATATTCCACTGGCGTTTGTGGCAAACGCCAAGTACTTCAAGTATCCAGGTTTGAATCGCGTTTTACGAAAGATGGGCAGCGTGCCAGTCCTTGGCCGTGACATTGCCCAAAGCCTCTCTGCCAGCAGGGAAACGCTTCAGGCTGGCAAGTGGCTGGTCATCTACCCCGAAGGCACACGTTCGACATCCCTGCTACCATTCCGTCGCGGCGCTGCTTTACTCGCACAACAGACTGGCGTTCCCCTTCAACCCGTCATTATCCACGGAGCGGAGGAAGTGCTACCACGCAGAAGAAGCCTGCTCAATGTCCGCCCCGGCGTCATCACCTTGACGATCCTACCATCGATACCAAAGCCGGATACGATCTCAACGAAGCTGTGCATGCAACAAATCCAAAGCTGCTTTACAGATCGAGAAACCACACTCAAAACCGAATCCTTCACCCGACCTGATGATCAAATACTTAGTACTCCATTGGTCACAGCAAACTCACACCCAGAACACAAAACCAGCATCCGGCACCACCTGTCGTCCTCCCGTCAGGAAGTAGCCAGCTATTCCTACCGCCACGACAATGATTGCCACGAAAGTGCCGATCGCCAACCAGAAAACGTCAGCACTGCCACAGACACTCGGCCTGAAGCCGTAAACCACATGACGCACAATACTGCCAAAGCCACCACGGATGCCGAGAACTACCCCGTTGACATAAACGCCCTTAAGCCAAACAACGGTCTCGGCATTTTTTACTTCACCTGTGCCATCATGCTTACGACCGTTTCGATCACGCTCAGCCTGTCATCGAACATGTGGGGCTGGTTGCTCGGCCAACTCCTTCTATCAATCACATTCATTCAGTGGTTTGCGATCTTGCACGAAGCGGGACACAAGACGATGTTCCAGTCCCGCTGGCTGAATCGGTGGATCTGTTATATCGCCGGCTTTTTCGCCTTGATCCCGGGGGACTGCTGGCGTCTTGTTCACGCCAAGCATCACTACTGGACCGGTTGGCAAGACCTTGATGTGACCACCGAAACATTGGTCCCGCGTCAACTTCGAGGAGTGGAGCGCCTTGTAATCAACCTTTGCTGGCGATTGTGGATACCTCTCTTTGCATCGCTTTACCGATGGAACAACTATTGGAATCTGCCGCGTCTGAGGAAAATGTTCCAACGATCGCGGCAAAAGCGACTGGTAACCACCAATATCGTGGCTTACCTGTTGGCTTACACAGCAATCACGATCACTGTCGGAGCATCCACCATGCTCACCACCTTCGGTCTGGGCTTGCTCATCAGCTTCGCACTACAAGACCTTTTGATTCTGAGCCAACACACCCACATCCCAATGAAACTTTCTGAAGGCGACGCAGTTCGTCCCTTCACGCCAAAACAACAGGAAGTGTTTACACGTTCGCTGACATTTCCGACGTGGTTCGCCCGTCTGATTCTACTGAATTTTGATGCGCACGGCTTGCACCACATCTTGCCACGAGTTCCTGGCTATCATCTGCACCAACTTCAGGCTCGCGAAACGCTGAACTGCATTCGTTGGTGGAAGTGGATACTCGCAGCAAAGGCGGTCCCCGGTGAAATCCTGCTGTTCCAGAATCGGGACGAGACCGGATTCCATTTTTAACCCCCAATCCATCGACCTGAGCCCGATGCCAGATCCGCTGCACTGTACCGTTTTTCTATTCTTGTCACTTCTAATGGCAGGCGTTGGACAAACTTGCTGGATGCGTAGTTCGTTTTCCAAACGTTTCAGTACGGCCATCGACGGTGGGTATACACTCAAAAACAAACCGATCTTTGGTGAAAACAAGACGTGGAGAGGCTTCGTCTTCATGGTTCCAGCCACTGGGCTGTGCTTTCTTATCGTATACGCTGCCATGCGAATCTTGCTTAAAGAGAAACTACATTTATGGCCAATTACGCTAGCAGAGTATTTTCTACTTGGATGCTGGACTGGATTGGGCTTCATGATTGTCGAGCTTCCCAACTCATTTGCCAAACGTCGACTCAACATTGCCCCGGGTGAACCTGCTAAAAGCCCGCTAATGCGTGGGGTCTGTTTCATCCTGGATCAAATTGACTCAATTGTGGGCGGCCTGCTCGCAATCTGGATCTTTGTTTCAGTGCCGCTGAGTTCGGTCGTCAGCTTGCTGATCTTGGGTGGTCTCATGCATTACGTTTTCAATGTTGTGCTCAAGCACATGGGACTCCGGACGCGCGCTGCGTAGAAACAACAAAAATCAATGAACACGCATCAGCCTGAACCACTCCCCGTATCTGTTGCCAGTCGTTGCATCCAGCCTTTATTGGATGTCACCGAAGCAACAACCCATGGAGAAAAAGCGTGCAGACTTGGTGACATGGCGCGTCTCGGGCACCCGGTACCCGATGGGGTTGTGATTGCGGGCAACTTCTTCATTGAAACACTGCGAGAACATGGCACACAAGATTTCATCAATACAAGAGTCCGTGGTTTAGTCCTGGAAAATCTGACGGAGGTCTCAGACGCGTCCCGTGACATCGAAGCCCGCATTATGGATATCACATTCCCTGCAGCATTCACGGAGCATCTCAGCGAGATGGCTTCCCCCCTGCTTGAGCATGGGCCTGTTGCCGTGCGCAGTTCTGCCTGCGGCGAAGACTCTGACGATGCAGCATTTGCCGGCCAACTTGATACATTTCTCGGCATCAGCAACCTGCCAGACCTTGGCAATGCTGTCTTGCAATGCTGGGCATCCTATTGGTCGCACCGTGCATTGTCCTATCAACTTGCGCGCAAGGTGCAACTGAGTTCAATGGGGGTCATTATTCAGAAACAGGTTGATGCAGGTTATTCTGGTGTCTTGTTCACTCGCAACGTCCAATCCTCTGCAACCAACGAACTGGTACTGGAATACTGTAAAGGCCTGGGGGAACAGTTGGTGTCTGGCGAAATCACTCCAACCAGCTTGGTGTTGGATCCGGATGGCAAGATTCTCAACGAAAACGCAAATGCAAACGCATCCCTTCCTGTGAGCCAGCAGAAAACCACAGAGAGCGATTCCAGTTTGACTCCAGAAGAAGTGGTTTCCAAGGCACCCATCGCAGGTGGGTCAGACCGATTGTCCCCGCTTCTCATCCGGCAACTGGCCCACAAAGGACGTCAACTCGAAAAGCAATTTGGTCACCCACAGGACATTGAATGGAGTGTAGACCAAGCAAATGCGATCCACATTCTCCAGAGTCGCCCCATCACAACGATGGAAAAGCCTAAACCGTGCGTGATTTGGTCCAACGCCAATGTGAACGAGAACTTCCCGGACCCAATCTGCCCACTGCTGTACTCCATCGCATCTCGCGGCTACTACCACTATTTCCGGAATATGGCTGTTTCATTTGGCGTAGCGAAAACTCGCATTGACTCAATGGAATATCCATTACGAAATATCATTGGTACGCACGCTGGACGAATGTACTACAACTTGTCCAATATCCACGCCGTGCTGCGTGCCGTACCGTTCGGGGAATTTCTTGCTGATTCATTCAATCAGTTTGTCGGTTCAGAATCAACGACCAAAAATCACGAGAGCCCATCATGGAAATCACTTTCGCGAGGAAAATTTCACGAGTTTTGGGAAACGGTTTTCATTGCACTTAAGGCTGCCAAACGCTTCCGGCACTTGGAGCATGGGGTAACTGAATTCGAGGTGACGCTCGATGAATTCGCTAAAGATTCCGATCCCGTACAACTTCCCAAGCTGAACACTCAGGACCTTCTTCTCCTGTGGCGGCGGTTCATATCGATCCGTAGCAATTGGACAGATGCCGCCATGGCAGATGCCGCCAGCATGATCTATTACCGCCTGACGGGTAGTTTTCTGGCCAAAGAATTCACAAGCGATGGCGATCGTGCAATGGTCAACCGCTTGCTGTCGGGTCTGTGTGACATTGTCAGTGGACTGCCGACCGAAAAGTTATGGGACATCTCCCGATCAATTCGAAAGAATGCAGCTTTGACCGAGGCATTCTCGCAAGAATCACCAGAGCGATTGTGGCAACGCATTGAAACCGATGAATCCCTGACAGAGATTGCGGGAGAGCTGCAGGACTTTCTCGATAATTGGGGATTCCGGTGCTCAGGTGAATTGATGCTGACCACTGCGTCTTATCAGGAAGCCCCTTCAACCTTACTTCCGGTGCTGGGCAGTTTTGTTCAGCTTGAAGGTCCATCACCTCGTGAGCACCTTGAAACCCAGCAACAACTTCGGGAACAAACGACTCAACGCATCCTGAATGAGCTGCAACCAAGATGGGCAATACGGTGCCTGCCCTATCCAAGGAAGAAGCACGTCGCAAGCTGGTTATTGCGTGCGACACAACGCAGCGTTGCCTGCCGAGAACGCGCGAGACTAAAACAGGCGCTGCTCTACAGCAGAGTTCGGCGGATAGCACTTGCCATTGGTGACAGGCTGGCGAAACACAATCGTCTCCACCATCCCAATGACATTTTCTTCTTGACCCATCAGGAAATCGAAGAATTACTTGCCGGATCCAGCATGCTACCCAACAACATTGGCGAACTCGCTAGCCTACGGCGATCAGAACTCGATTCAATGAGTGAATTCACCCCCCCTGATCGTCTGGAAATTGCCGCAGGGGAGTATTGGCAACCCCATGAAACAGCTCACACCGATCAGCCAGAGGATGGCAACTGGAATGACGGTATGGGTGTCAGTGGTGGTCGTATCGTTGGCCGAGCCGTGGTGCTAACAAGCCCCGATCAGTTTGCCGAGGTATCCCAAGGAGACATTCTGGTGACTCGACAGACAGACCCCGGCTGGGGGCCGATCCTGTTTCTGGTGAGTGGATTGGTGATGGAACGTGGGGGCATGCTCTCACACGGAGCAATTCTGGCGCGTGAATACGGGATTCCCACTGCTGTCGCAATTCAGGATGCCACCCAACGAATCAAGACAGGTGACACCATCGAAGTAGACGGAGATCGCGGTCGTGTCGAAATCTTATCCTGAGGACCTTTGGTTCTACCTGCGCAGCCGATTGTTAACAGTGCCGATGCTTCTTCTGTTGATTCTTTTACTGTCAGCAGCTTGGTTAACCACAATTCCAAGCGTTGCAAAGACCCTAGGCATCCAGATCCTGATCACCGCAAATCTTTTGGCGATGTTTCGTCTTTGGGATGACCTGTCTGACATTGCGACGGATCGCAATACAAAACCCAATCGGATCCTGCCCAAGACTTCGCATCAGGCTTCTTTCCGCTGGACCTGCGGCATCCTGGGTGTCACATCTTTCAGCATGCTGGTTTTAACCAGTCCAAGAAACAGCATTGGCTTTTTGTTACTCACCGCCTTCTTCACGATTTACTACAAGCAGTCATGGCGTACATCGTGGCCTCGGCTGAGTTACCATTTGCTAATCCTCAAATACCCATGCTTCATTGCTCTGATATGCGTCCCCCAAGACCAAGCTGCCCGTCCACTGCATCTCATGCTGATGCTGCTGACTTACCTGATTCTGTGCATCTACGAAGTCGTCCACGACCCACGACTGCGTGCTGATGCGAGGTGCCGGGTCATTGCCAAAGTCGAATTGGTCCTGGCAGTAATCACAGCAATGTGGATTACCAATGCACTGCTGCTCTAACTTTCAGTTCTTTACCAGAAACTAAACCGAACGCGAGATACACTGATGAATTCCGTCACAAACATCGCACCGTCTGCGGACAAATTCGAAGGGGTTGCTTGCTACCACTGCGGTAAAACCGAGAGCACTCACCTACTTATTGGACAAGATGATCTTTCGGGAAAACCCGGCGACTTTCAGTTTGTCACCTGCAACCATTGTGGCTTGGCTTATCAATCTCCCCGACTTACCGTAGAGAACATCAGCCCCTACTACGATGAAGACTACATCGCTCACCGAAAAGAGACTAATTGGGGGATTTTGACTTGGTTTTACGAGCGTGCGATGGGCAAGCATGATCGCGAAAAAGACAAGTTGGTGGCACGATACGTCGACATGAAGGCTGGAACAGAGGTGCTTGATGTTGGATGTGGCTCGGGATCTTTTCTACAGCGTTTACGAAAACAGCATCAGGTCCATGCCAGCGGTGTGGACTTTAAAAACCTGACTCACCTGCCCTTCTTCGAAGGGGTAACGTTCCACGAAGGACTTTATTATGAGCAAGCACTGGCCGACAACTTCTACGACCTTGTGACGATGTGGCATTTTCTCGAGCACGATTATGATCCCGTACGCACGCTGGATACAAGTCGGCGAGTCCTCAAACCCGGTGGCCACTTGGTAATTGAAGTCCCCCGTTTAGACTGCTTAACCTATCGCATGTACGGAAAGCGTTGGCCCGGGGTGCAGGCTCCGCAACACACGGTGATGTTCACAAAAGACATGCTGCTCAAGTTCGTTGAGCGTTCTGGTCTTGAACTGGTGGACTACCTGCCATACGGAGCCTTTCCACCATATTTCTACCTTTACGCAGGGTTGGCGTTTCATCTGAGAAAAGGCAAGGGCCTGAACCTACGGCGATCCATTTACCCCTACTTTGCAGGACAGCTGCTTATGACTCCGATCCTGCTTTTTGAGAGATACCTGAATCTTGCAATGCAAACAGTGATCTGCCGTAAACCTTCAGTTTAAGTGATACTTTGGTGCCACTAAAACCGGCGTCCATTCACTAATTCACGCACCACTGACCGCAGGCAACCACGGTTGCTATTGGACAACCAACCTAACAAGTCAGTCTCATCGCCAACCCGTTTTTTGCCCGCACACCCAACATGCGCAGGTCCAAATCCTGGTCTTGATTTACCGAAGCCGTAGAGTAAAAACCAGACCCAAACCGGCCTTCGGCACGCTGGCAATGCCCTCAAAGCAAAAAGCACTTCGCCATTGTGCTGATTCAGCACTTGATCCTGTCAGGAGCAGTGAAGCACACGTTTCCGCGAAAGAACTTTTGGCCCCTTGGTCTCTGGAGCTGTGCCGACTTTAGATCTGTGCCGACTTTAGATCTGTGCTGATTCGGAACCTTTACCGACTCTGCGTTAGCCAGCTTCCGCCAGACGCTTCACGCGAGCAGGGTCATCGTCGCTTTTGGCTTCTTTTTGGAAGTCGATTCGCTGCACCTCGATCTTCTGGAACCCGGCGTTTGTCTCGAAGTCATTGAACAAATCAATCACGTCTTGGTCGATGTGAACCGTGTCAGAACCATCAATGACCAACTTTGCACCCGGCTCAACTTGCAGCAAAGCCGCCTGAATGTCACCTTTATTCAGGAAGAAGACACTTTCGGCCAGCGTCATGCGGTGAACAGTCCGGCCGGCTTCCTCCATCGTGGTCATCCAAAAACTCTTCACGTAATTACTTTTCAAAATGAAGAAGATGGAAGCAACCAAGCCGATGCCAATCCCACGCAACAGGTCAGTGAAGAGAATGGCCGTAATCGTGATCATGAAGGGTAAAAACTGGTTCCACCCCAGCTTGTACATTGCGAGAAATTTGGATGGGTGTGCAAGCTTGTATCCAACAATGAACAGAATGGCAGCGAGACTGGCCAGCGGAATCAGGTTTAGCACTGAAGGTATCGCTACAACGCAGACGATCAAGAACAAGCCATGGACGAATGCGGCGAGTCGCGACTGTGCACCGGATTGAATATTCGTCGAACTGCGCACGATCACCTGCGTCACTGGCAAGCCACCGATAAGCCCCGACACGAAGTTTCCAATTCCCTGAGCACGCAGTTCGCGGTTCAGATCAGTTTGTCGTCGTTGGGGATCAAGCTTATCTGTGGCCTCAGCACACAATAGCGACTCGAGACTGGCGACAATCGCCAATGTCAAAGCTGTGATAAAGATCGCGACAACAGCTTGAAAATCTGTAATGCCAGCAGTCGTCACACCTTCAGACGCGGCTGAAGCAGCTTCCGCGTTGATCTGTGAAGGCTCGAAATGAGGGAATGTCAAAGCGATGGTCTCGGGCAAGGAAACAAGGTGGTCAGCACTCAACCGCATCGAATCCACGGCAGAAAAGCCTAGTCCCAATAGGATGCCGGCTACTACAGCCACCAACGGTCCCTGAATGATCTTTGAAAAAGAGAATCTCTTGAGCAGCTTCGTTTCCCAAAGAATCAAGATCCCGAGACAGAAGACGCTGATAATGATCGCCGTAGGTGTGCTCGCTTGAATCGCATGACTTAGCTCGGAGAAGGTGTTGTATCCGTCAGACTGCATGAAAGCCAAGTCACCTTCGAAGTCTTTGTCGTAACCAAAGGCATGAGGAATCTGCTTCAAGATGATGATCAATCCGATCGCGACGAGCATTCCTTTGATCACTGCAGTGGGAAAATAATATCCAATCGTGCCTGCTCTAAAACAGCCGAGCAGGAACTGAATGACACCACTTAAAACGACAGCGAGTAGAAAATTCTGAAACCCCAAATACTGAATGGCTGGCAACACGATGGCGACCAAGCCAGCTGCCGGACCACTCACACCGAGCGACGAGTTACTGAACAGTGTTACAACCAAACCCCCAACGATTCCCGCGATGATGCCAGAAAGTGCCGGGGCTCCAGATGCTAGAGCAATTCCCAAGCAGAGTGGGATGGCTACTAGAAAGACGATCAATCCAGAAGGAACGTCCGTTTTCCAATGCTTTAGTTCTTTTCGCATGCTTTATTTCGTGAAAATTACTGAGCTGAGAAACAACAACCAGATCGGATTTTGTCTGAGTACTTTATAGTCTGGTATCAACCCTGCAGGTTGTAAAAGCCGTGCAGAGGGTACATCTAGCTTCCACATGTGCCGGAGCCGACCCGCTCGAAAGCCCAACTATTATTGTAAGTCGCGATGGCGGTTGAAAGCCACTAACACCCACAACTGATAGCTTTTTTGATCAGCCGCGAGCTGCTCAGGTGTCGTGGTTTCCAAGACACAGGAGTGCCGGTCTTGACTTCGAAACATGGTCAAAACAGGGGAATCTCGCAAGAGCAATTCAGTGCAATTAAAGACGTGCATCGAAATTCGCGAATTCCCCACCCCACATTCTTCACAAGAACTTCACAATAGGTGCTGTACACCTCTAATCGATGACTAGCAAATCCCAGACTAGTAAATGCACCATGGCCACACAACAAAACATATGGCACCCCAACCTGATTTCCATGGCGTGGACCAGGAGCCCCCAGTACGCTGCCGTCCTTGGATGCCTGAGCCTGCTCAGCATCGGCAGCCTTATCGCTGAAGAAACGACAACGCAGCCGGTCAAGCTAGTGCATGATTCCCTGGGGACCATTTCAGGCAATAATCGCTGGGATTGGTGGCAGGCCCGAACAGCATACGTCCCTGGTGCCAAGCCGGCTTGGATTACAACCATGTCAGAGACCGGTAAAACAACAAGCCACGACTTCCACGATATCTTTCAATCGATCAGCCACGACCAAGGCAAAACATGGTCTGCGCCTCAGCTGATTCCATCTCTTCAGAGGCGAACGAGAGATGATGGCTATGAGGTTGCCCCAGGTGATCTATGGCCCAGCTGGCATGCAGCGACCAACACCATCTTGGCAACGGGCAAATCGTTTAATTTTCGTGGAGGAAAGACAGAAGACTATCTTCAGGAAAGAGTTTCTTACGCTGTAAAGAAGCCAAATGCTTCTTGGGGCCCACTACGATTCCTCGAGCTCCCCAAACGGGATCATGCAGGCTACCCAATCATCGCTGCAAACGCAGGATGCACGCAAAGATACGATATTCCCAACGGAGATGTTCTACTGCCGATTCGCTACGCACGCGATCCAAAAAACCGGAACTACACCAGCACGATCGCCCAGTGTTCATTCAACGGAGAAAAACTTGAATATCAACGCCATGGTACGGAAATCAACATTCCGAAAGGTCGAGGCCTCTACGAACCCTCACTCACCGAGTTTGACGGCAGGTACTACCTGACGCTACGTGCCGACCATACAGCCTATGTTACAAGCAGCACCGACGGTCTCAATTTTGATGCAATTCAGGAATGGAAATTCGATGACGGAACACCTCTCGGAAGCTACAACACGCAACAGCACTGGGTGACCATCGGAGGCGGACTGTTTCTGGTCTACACGCGTCGGGGCGCCGACAACGATCACATCATGCGGCACAGGGCACCGTTGTTCATCGGGCAGGTCACCCCAGACTCACTACGGGTGATGCGTGCCACAGAACGAGTGCTAATTCAACAGAATCATGCCACGCTTGGTAATTCGGGAGTCTGCCGCATCAGTGATAACGAATCATGGATTACCTGCGGCGAAGGCCTTTTGAGGCTAGGTCAACGAAAAGGCGAGCACAACAAAGTCCTGGTGGTAAAAATCACAACCCAGTCGCAACGCAACCCGTGAGTGCCTTGCTGTCAGAAATCTTACCATCCAGCCATGCCTGCAAATGACATCGCTTCCGAGCAGCCAATCCTCGCTGGCTGATGCAAGTCAGCAGACACTTTGAAAGAGCTTGCAGGCAACTCGCAAAGGCTCAAGCGGCATGAAGCCCCCGCATCGTCCCGGTGCTGGACACGAAGCGGTCAATTTCCAACCCCAGCTGTTGAAGCATCGACACAAAGAGATTTGTCAGGGGGTAGTTATTCTGCTGATCGAACGCCAAGTGCTGGCCATGGCGGAAACCACCACCAGCCAACAGGATCGGCATGTTTCGCGTGTCGTGGTTACTGGCATTACCGAGATTGGACCCGAACAGCACCATGGTTTGGTCCAACAGTGAGGACTCAGCTTCATTGGACTCTGCAAGCTTGTCAAGAAACCTGCCCAGAGCTTCCACAATAGCGGTCTCGACGATTGCCAACTGTGCAATTTTTCCTGGATCCTTCGCATGATGGGACAACATGTGATGATCGGTATCGACACCTGTAATCGCCGGTACAAGATTCCGGCCTGGATCGGAAAGGGTGATGAATCGAGTGGAATCTGTCTGAATCGCCAGGTGCATCATGTCGTACATCAGATCCAATCTTTGAATCAGACATTTGGGATCAAGCACGTCCCGGGGCTCCTTTGCGTCGACCACTGGCTTGGGCTGCTTCTCCCACTCTGCAGCCTTCACAAGTCGCTTTTCTGCTTCTCGAACAGAGTTAAAATACTGCTCGAGTTTCTGACGATCACGACCATTCACGCGGCGCTGCATTTGCCTAGCTTTCTCCGACACGGCATCAAGCACACTTTGACCTTTTCTTAGACGTTCCACCATCAAAATTTTCTCAGCACCCGTTCCTTCAATAAACAATTTTTTGAAGACGCGTGAAGGTCGTGATTCAGCTGGGATCTCGACGCCTGAACGGGACCACGAAATTCCGGCACTCGATGTGCTCAACGACAACGACGCGAATCGCGTCTCCGCCCCCAAACGCTCTGCAGCCAACTGGTCAATTGAAATTGAATTCCTGAATCCGGCACTCAATGGGTGCCGCATACCTGTCAAAAACGACTTTCTCGAAGCGTGGCCGCCGTCAACTTCTGGATGGGAAGCCCCGGATATGTACGTGAAGTCATTTCGAAATCGTTCAAGAACTTTCAAATAACGAGATAATTCATAATGAGAACCGGACTGTGTTGGTGTCATATTGGGCCCATGAAGCCCTAGCTCAACATTAACAGCAACCATGCGACGTTTGGAACGGCTTACTTGCCGGCCTTCTGATTCATCCGCCGAAGCAGTTCGCGGCATGGACTCCAGCATGGGAAGGCCCAACGACACGCCTGATGCTCGTAAGAAACTGCGACGCGATGGAATGATCAAAGACATAGAAATTACTACTTACCAGGTAAAGTTCTTGAACCACACCAAAATCAGCAGATTAAGCTCCGCCACTACCAGATTCACTCAAACCGCTCTGCAACTACGATTTCCACCCGCAATCCTCACGGTTGTTGGAACAACCTGCTCTGGACGACCAAGTGAACCAGATCACGAAAACCATAACCATGGCCTCTTGCGGACTGGACCAGCTGTTTCACCTCAGAACGGTCAGAAAATCCCAGTCGCCTTCCCAATCCGTAGGTAAACAGTTTACGCGACAATCCCGTTGCAATTGCATCTTCTTGATTCAGCATCCATTTTTTGAAATCTGTTACATCTCGAAACCTTGTCCGGTCGATCGTTACGCCGGACGCATCCACAGGATGACCAATCTTGTATCGCACGTAATTGAAGGTGAATGGCGCACGCCGCAAGGCGGGTCGTTCCCCATCACCCATCGTTCGATAGTGATCTCGCCACCCACCGATCGCATTAAAATTTTCCAGTGCAAAACCGGGGGGATCAATCTTGTCATGACATACCGCACACGACTGTTGGTCACGGTGCTTTCCTAACTGCTGTCTCAACGTCAGTGCCCCCCGAACATCTGGTTCAATCGCCGGCACATTGGGTGGAGGAACCGTTGGGNAAGCCCCCAGNAGATTCTCAAGCACCCANGCACCGCGCAGCACAGGCGAGGTATTNGTNCCATTGNCAGTGACTTTCAACACGCTACCTTGCGTCATGANNCCACCGCGAACACTTCCCTCGGGANGCCTNACCCTTCGNATCNNTTGGCCNCGNACTCCCTCAATNNCATAGTGAGCCGCCAATCGCTCGTTNAGCATCACGAANTCCGAGTCAACAAAATTCATGATGCTCAAATTCTNNTCGAGCATCTCCTGAAAAAANGCCNTCGTCTCAGCGACCATCGAGATTTTCAGCAATTCGTCAAATTCTGGAAACAGTTTTTCATCAGGTGCCGTGAAATCAATATCACGNAACCCCAACCATTGGCCCGTGANATTCGTGTTGAAAGCTTTGCTCCGTGAATCCCGCAGCAGACGCTCAACCTGCTGCCTTAGTATCCGGGGATCACGTAGTTTCCCCTCTCCAGCCAAGCTCAACAATTCATCATCAGGAGTTGAACTCCATAGAAAGTATGACAGGCGAGCCGCCAGAGCATACGCACCGATACGATCATCCCCCGGTTCCTCGAGAAACAGAAACTCGGGCGAACACAATGCAGTTTTCAAAGACTGCCGCAGGCCTGCTTCGAATGATTCACCGCTGTCCATGGCTCGCCGCACGATGTCAGCATGTAGCCTCGACTCGGCTTCCCCCACGGGTCGCCGGAACAAGCGTGGCAAACAACGCCCCAGAATCACCTCGGCATCCTGCCAAGTCCCGGTTTTGAGTTGCACGTTGCCAAGGAGCTTTTTCCTGCTCGCAGGGGGCCACTTTTCAAGTGGCCCTTGGATCGTAATTTCACCGATCTCCAATCCTGGATTCGGGTAGGTCTCAGCATCCTTACGAGTATCGATTGTTCCATAGCATTTAGGCTGAAATGTTCCATTGTCTTGTACCAATCGATCCACAAACTCGATGGTCTGCCATTTACCCGGTTCGATATCGTAATAGCCGACCAGATGTTTTTCCGCTCTCCCGACGATGGTGTCTCCACCATAGATCCGCATGGTGACTGGCTTGTCACTCTGGATCGCTCGGACACGAATCGCGCCATGATAAGTTCCAGCTGGCGCACGCAATCTGGCAAAGTTGACAAGATTGGTGGGGCAATAGTTCGACTGAAAAATCACAAGCCCCGCATCTGTCTTGCGGAACATTTTCCCGAACTGCCTGTCATTCAGATTACCCAAATGATCCCGTTGATCATTCAGATTCGTGACGTGCTTGATGAACTTGGGTTTCGTTTCAGGGCCAATTACAGAATCGATCACGACATCTGCAGCATCAAGGTAAGCACGCATCGCTTCGGCTGATACCGCCAAGCCTTCACCCACATTATCAAAGCCATCGGTTGATGCATCTCGTGGCAATAGATCTTTGACCAGGACCGAGATGCCGAAGACATCTCGAACACTGTTTTCATATTCAACCCGATTCAGGCGACGCAAAACCACATCACTGCGTTGTCGCTCCGCAGCATTGAGATCTCGACTGAGTGACGCCAAGAAATTCTGCTTCATCCCATCGGGAATCCCAAATTCGCCTTCAGGAGGCATCTCGCCAGACTGAATCCGATCATGCACCAGCACCCATCGCCGCATGTTTTCTGGATCAGACAGATCACGACCGAGAGCAGCCAAATCCAACCCAGCCTCTGCCGTTTGACCCTGATGGCAAGACAGGCAATGCTCAACATAAAGTGGTGCCTTCGTTTGCTTCCACAGCCGTTCAGATTGCCGCCCCCCATGCGCACCCACCTCTGCAACGGCTTGCCCGAAGAGCGAGCCAAGCAGACCTCCACACAGACAGGAGCCAATGAACAACGGCAAAAAGCATGACACCTGCACCGCAAAACCAGGTGGTGAAATCCCGGGTAATCGAAGGCGAATGTCATTTCTGAACAGAGATTGCATGAACGTGAATTATTCCATGAACGGCAAAGCATCATCACTGGGGTAATTCATACCCGCTCTATCACAGTATATTAACAATCCTCCGCTGAGAAAAACTCTGAAATTCAAAGTCGCTCTAAACGGGCATCACTTACTCAATTTCCCAACCGTTGAGGCGCAGTGTCAGCGGATCAACCAGCCTGAAACGGAGATAAAGAGAGCTACATGGTCGCATCGAAATCGTACCGAGTCCCCGGCATGGAACTGGTGGATCACTCCATTGATGTTCCCTTGGATCACAGTGATCCACAGGGACGCCAGATCAATTTATTTGCGCGTGAAGTCCGTGACCTTGACCCGCAAAGCATCAACAAACCATGGCTGCTGTTCTTGCAGGGTGGCCCCGGATTCCGGGGGCCACTTCCCATCAGAAAAGATGGCTGGCTGAAAAGAGCACTTCAGGATTATCGCGTGTTGATGTACGACACTCGTGGCAATGGACTTAGCACGCCTGTCAATTTCCAGACACTTGCTGCCGAAGGACATGCGCAAGCTCAAGCAGATTACCTGAAACATTTCCGCGCCGACAACATTGTCCGAGATGCTGAGATATTGCGAAAGGAATTAAGCCCCGACACACCATGGTCGACGATCGGCCAAAGCTATGGTGGTTGGTGCACGATGACATACCTGAGCCTGCACCCCGAGGGCCTGAACGAGTGCTTTATCTTCGGTGGAGTCCCCGGGTTGGAACGTACAGCGAGAGAAATTTACGAGGGTACCTTCCCATTGGTGGAAGAACGCAATCGTCAGTACTTTGAAAAATTCCCAATGGACAAACAGCGTCTTGCAGACCTGTGCCGACATTTGCAGCAACATGACGTGCGTTTGCCCAACGGAGATCGCCTGAGTCCCCGCAGACTGCAGCTTTTGGGAATCAGCTTGGGCTTTGCCGATACCGCCGAGGACATTCATTTTCTTCTCGAAGAAGCATTTGTGAAAGTTGGTGACAAGAAAGTTGTGAATCACTCGTTCCTTAAATCGATACAAATGCGACTCCGATTTGACACCAATCCTATTTTTGCGCTACTGCATGAAGCAATCTACGCTCAGGGACAGGCAACCTCATGGGCCTGCAACCAGGTGCAAAAGGAACAATACTCGCACTATGACGACTATGAGAACTTTCGCTTCTTCGGCGAGATGATTTTCCCTTGGATGTTTGATGAGATCGGTGAACTTAACAGCCAGAAAGAAGTTGCGGAAATCCTGGCTTCCTATGATGAATGGCCAACACTTTACGACCAATCTGTTCTGAGTAAAAACCAGGTTCCAGTCACCTGTGCTGTTTATTACAACGACATGTTTGTGAACACCAATTTCTCACGGGAGACAATTGACTTAGTACCCCACATGAAAGCGTGGTACACCAGCGAATACGAGCACTGCGGTCTTCGTACTGGCGGCGAGAAAATCTTTTCACGATTACTCGACATTGCTCACGGCGAGGCAGAACGATAAACAGCGAATTCTGAATGAATCTCACTCGTCATCACGACCATGGCCCAAACGGATCCGTTATTCTGCTTGGGGAGGGTGCTGATTTGAGCGACCCTCAAGTGCCTGACTCAAGTCAAAATACCGGGCATTTGTCCGATAGTCTCGAGAGAGTCGCGATTACGGGCCAGCACATGACATGTTGTGCGATTGAAACACTCTGCTGAAGGGAACACTGTGTATCTGTCAGACAACAAAACATTAAGGATGCTGACACTGTGTGGACTCTACCTCGCGCAGGGAGTTCCATGGGGTTTCGTCACAATTACCTTCGCCTCGTGGCTTGCGGAACCAGCACAGGGAATCACTGCGAAACAGCTCGGCCCAATCCTTGCCGTGGCCACACTTCCATGGTCTTTCAAATTTTTGTGGGGCCCCTTGATGGATCGCTTCACGATTCGCTCATGGGGACGAAGACGACCTTGGATCATTTTCGCGCAGAGCATGGCGATAATGATTTTGGGAGGCATGATGCTGATTGACGATCTTCCGAATTTGATTTGGACACAAGAGGAGGCTTCGGGCAACTGGAAAGTCATTTTCAGCCTGATCCCGGGGCCCTTGGCTGCCTTGATTCTGCTAGCGAACATATTCATTTCACTTCAAGATGTCGCAGTCGATGCGTTGGCAGTTGACTTGTTGGCCGAAAATGAGCGTGGCAGAGCAAACGGCCTGATGTATGCGAGCAACTACCTGGGAACCGCTATTGGAGGCGCTGGACTTGGCTACATCGTTTCGCAATATGGAATCCAAGCAGGGCTGGCAGGCCAAGCACTGCTGCTAGCCGGAATCATGCTTCTGCCGATCTGCTTCCGCGAACGCCCAAGTGAGTACGTCCAAACCGATGAAGCTGAAGAAAACCTGCAAGGATTTCTGGCAAACAACCTGAAACGGGATTCACAACACAAAGCAAACAAAAAACCACCCCCCGAGCAAACGGCAACCGGTGGCTTGCCAGCAGGTAGTTTGGATTTAGCAGCTTCACCGTATCTGCCTCCCGCTTCGATGGCAGATACGGCGTTGCCCGCAACCACCCCCGAGGTCTTGGAAACGAGTAGTGGGACAAAAGCCTCGTCAAATGTATCAAAATCGGTTTTTGCAAACCTTTTTCGCGCGTTCAGCCTTCGTGCAACTTTGCTGGGTGCAATCATCGCTTTGGGAGTAAAGATTGGCTCAGGAGCGATCACGGTTGTCTTACTTGATTACCTGATGAAAGAAGGCGACTGGACACAAGCACAGTACACGCGCGTTACAGGTGGCTGGGCAATCATGCTAGGACTGGGTGGATCGATCGTAGGCGGCTTTCTCGCCGATATCTTCGGCCCAAAAAGATTAATTCTGGCCGCATCGCTCACGTTAGGCACCTTGTGGGTGTCGATGGGTAGCATCCCGGGTGCGTTGAATAACCAGAATGTGGCGACGGTCCTGCTGCTGGGGCAAGAACTACTGCTGGCATTACTCTCGGTTTCACTGTTTGCACTCTTCATGTCCATTTCCTGGCCGCGCATTGCTGCTACACAATTCACAACCTACATGGCGTTCTTGAACCTCTCCACCACCATCGGAAGCTACTCGGCCGGGTACTTGAGCAACGATTACACCGCCACGGACATCCTCATATTCGCCGGCGCCATTCAAGTTCTAATCGTACTTCCCGTGCTACTCATCGACCCGCAGCAAACTCGGCGTGTCCTTCCAGCTTAGGAACACCAACACAAGGCTGACAACAACAGCAGGTGGTAAATAACCTCAACATCGTCGATTAGCACTTCACTCAACTGAGCCCCGCTCTGGTGACGCCTGCCAAAACCCACCACGCCCCTGCCAAACTCCTGCCGTACGATATGCCAACAATCAACTCCATGAAACCAATCTACCCCAAAACGTTTTTCGGAATCACATTTGCGTTACTTGGTGCTGCAGTGGCCTCGCCAGTAAACTCGCAAACTGCCACCGAACCATGGCCTCAAGCATCAGGCCCCCAACTCAACTGGACCATAAAGACCTCCAACCCGCCGCCACTGATTTGGAGTGTCGAGAACGATAAAAACATTCGCTGGCGAAAGTCGTTGCCCGAAACAGGACAAAGCGGAATCGCGGTTTGGGGAGACCGCCTGTTTCTAACCACGATGAAACCGATTGATGCTGATAGCAAGCCCAGAAAGGGAAGTGATATCGTCTTGCATTGCATCCATTCAGACACAGGCAAGACTTTGTGGACAACCAACATAACGGGTGACCCCGAGGCCAAGAGCATTTACGCCTACGGATTCAGTAGCAGCAGCAGCCCTACACCCATTACCGATGGAGAACATGTCTGGTGCTGGAACGCCAGTGGCCAAATGGGATGTTGGACCGTGGACGGCCAGAAAGTCTGGTCACGACGCTGGAAACCCACTCTCGGACGTCCGTTCAACAAGCAGTTTGAACCCATCAAAATTGGCAACACGATCCTGAACGTTGAACCACTTGAACCTGGAAATCCCCAACGCCGCGAAGACGCATGGAACTTCTTGCGTGGATTTGACTCACTCACCGGAAACCTGCTGTGGACAGAAGCCCAAGGCTTGACACATTACAACACGCCTGTCGCAGGCCGTTTGCCCGATGGTGGGCACGCGATCCTTGCAGGACGCGGTGCCCATCACGACACGCCCGAGGCCCCTGCAGGACTGACACTCACTCGTGTTGACGGGGACGATGCCGGGAAAGCGATTTGGAGCTGGAACGCTTTAGCTGATGGAAAAGCACAGGTCACCCAGTGCTGGGATGAGAAATACGCCTACTGGCTCGATGAAACGAGAACCGACCTGGTCGTCCTCAATACGGCAGATGGCTCAGAAGCAAAACGCATCTCCTGGACGAATGATGTAAGCCACACCAGTTACGACAGCAAGAACGACAAATTTTCAACACGGCACCATATTAACATTGGCGACGAAGAACCACGCATGACCGTGTTTCCGGCGTGGCACGCCAATATTTCCATCTACCCGCACGTCTTCTTCCAATGCTTCCACTTCGAAGGAAAACGCCGAGGAAAAATGACCCACATTGGACCAAGGCATTGCATCACAAGAATCAACGTTGAAACTGGAACTGTTGAATACCTTGAACTGCCATTTCCTGTTCCTGTTGTTGAAAATGCAATCCAAAAAAATGGTGAAACCTATTACCCCAACATGACTCTGAACAGTCGTGGAATCAATGTGGGGGAGGACAAGCGTTCGGGCAGGTCGGGCTGGTGGTGGTGTTTCAATGGGAACGTGATTGCGGTCAACCAACATCTGTTCTTCACCTTCATGAGTGGGAAGGTCCAAGTGATTGATGGTACCGCTAAACACTTCGACGAAAATGCTTTAACCGCGTTCAACGATCTCGGAAAATTTGGTGATACCTGGTCGGTCAACACACCGAGCTACAGTAATGGGCGACTGTACCACCGAACAATGAAAGAACTTATCTGCATCGAGCAGGAATAGGTGTGCAAGCTACGCGCGGTGACAAGATAATCTGCTGCACATCAAAGTCGACGGTACTCTGCAGAAAAGAATTCGGCGCAAGTGAACTATGAGTCACCCGAAACCACTTTGTTAAACAAGGATTTCGCCGTCCTTGCCAACCTCTTCCCCTGCTCCGCAACACCCAAATCCCGTTGACGTGCTTCTCTGCCGCGACGATTCAACTGCACTTGCACTGCCGCTTGGTATGATTCCTCCAGATAGTTCACAACCTCAACAAGGTTATACGGCCCTTGATCCGGTGCCAACGCAACTGGGATGATAGTTTTGAAAGGCAGTATATCCTGGTTGTAACTCAAGGCCTCCTTAATATTGCAAACCTCGTCCACCTCATTATCAGTAAGATCAGAGGGTGGGCTACCTTGCGCTGCAGGACTGAGCCGATCCACTTGAGTCAGCAATCCCAACAGAACAGGTTGCTTTTTCTGCAGTGATCCTCTGCCTCGATAATGTTCTTTGAAATGCTCATACAGCTTTACGTCCAGTGCCCGGGCAGGTTGGTCCGCTTTTAAAACCCAGATCACAATGTCTGATTCTGTCAGCTCAGAAACCAGCTCTTCGGCAACCGTTTTCCCACCCTCAATCGCCGGCAACTCAACCAAATGCAGACGCTCGACCCCATCCATTGAATAGGCATAAACCGTCGCCTGCCCCACCACGGGAAGCACATCAACCTCCGCCCCAACTTCGCCGCGCAGGGCATTGATCAACGAGGACTTTCCACTATTCTGCTGCCCAACCACAACAATCCGTACGGGATCCAACGGCACCGCCATTCGTTCCCGATCATGCTCCATGATTTGCGAAGACAACATTTCAGCATCTTCGACATTGAATCTGCCGCTATACAGATCCATGGCAACGGACAAAACCTCCTGCAGAAACGCCTTCTTAAGTTGCCACTGGGTTTCCACACTGACTTTGGAAAAAATTTCTCCCGTGATGTAATCACGAACCTCCGAGGCGACCGCAGCGGCGGGATTCAACAAACGCAGGCCTCGCCAAACATTTCGAGCAACGTGATAAGTCTTGCCGACGTGACCAATATTCTCCTGATTCTGAACAGCGTAACGAACATGAGAAACTTTCACGGCCTCGACAAACGGAACATGCGTCTGAAGCGTTCGACGGTAACGTCGACTAACCTCCTCAAACATTCGCAAAGAAGCAGGCACAGAAAAATCCCATTCGGTGCAACCATATTCGCCTGCTGTCATACGCACAATTTTTATTGCATGCGTCTGCAAGCCACTCCATTCATTGTTATCACGCAAAGATTCGTCAATTGCCTGATTTCCGCGACTCCAAATTTCGTGCTCACGCTCGGACCAATCTTCCGAAGGCTCAACGATGCAATCACCCTGCAAAAGAAAGTTGCCATCGTGCCGGTGGAACCAAATTAACAAAAGTTTCGTGACCACACTGGCAATTGCCAGAACCACCAAGAACCAGAGCAGATAACCCTGCTGGAACACAAAATAGAGCCCAACACCAGCCAACACCAACAAAGGCAGCCCAATACTGACGAGCAGCAGAGGAACGATCTGACGCGACAGGATCGAATTCACTTTTAATTCACTCACTCACAGTGTTTGTTTCAGATCCCAGTGCCCCGGACTATTCGCTCGCGTTCTGGCTGAGGTGGTCAGCCTTGCTCATGCCGGCAACTTCTTGCCCTGCAACTGCCTTCACGCTATCGAACGCAGAATAGAAAAGATCCCTCAACTCCTCATTCGACACATCCTCATTGCGATTCTTGTGATACATGTATTTGCATGCCACACGTCCAATGGCGTAAGTGGTGCAAAAACTCATCACGGCCGCACTGGCTGCCCCAACGGTCTGGCCCCAGCCCGGCAAAAATTTAACCACTTGCCGAGTCCCAAATTTCAGCGAATATCGAAATCCGATCCCAGCCCCAAGTGCTCCTAGTAACTCAGCCAAAGCAGACTTGTTCCATTTGGTACCGTAAGGCTCCGCCAAATCAGTCAGCATCTTCCACTGAATCCCCGGCACGGCAACCAAACCAATGCCGGGCACGATATCAGATACTCCTGAAACACCTGAATACCAAAGCACCTTGGTTTGAAGCTGTTGAAATTTTTTCACTTCCTCGTCACTGCACTGTCTCTTTCTTAACGCGACAGCAACGATCGGCAACATTTCTGACAACGCACTTACCAGCCCCTCTACCCCATCGGTTCCACCCTCAGGCAACTTAAAATCGACTGCAACGGATGTGGTTTCAGAACCGAGCGTTTCTTCAACCTGACCACAGTTGTAACGCACCAATCGCTCCCGCTCTTGCAGATCCTGGACCGAATGCGCCGCTGTATGAACGATTAGAGAATTGTTTATTTGCTGGCTGGATTTAATTTGTCTTATTGCACGCAGGACATCACCTTGCTCGGTATCGCCCATCTTCATGACGATGATCAGAGCATGTCCCTGCTTCGTGCAAATCTTGATATCCTCGGTCGCATCATACCCCGATTCGCTCAGTCCTCGCGTATCAACAAATTGAAGAACTGGCTTGAACTCAGGAAAGGCGAACCGTCTCGCTGTTCGTGTGCAAGGCCGAAATCCTTTTCCGATCTCCGCATCTGAGTTACCAGTGATCGCTTGAACCAAAGTTGACTTGCCAGCACCAGTTTTTCCAAGCAACCACAGAGTCGGCAAATGCGAATCGTGGTACTGAGACACCTGACTGAGCAAAGTGTCATTCTCATCAGCAGATCGAAAGATCCGCCCTATGTTATCAAACTGCCTCATTTAAAATGATTCCTAATTCGCATAATATCTGATGCGTTGCTATTCCTTACTGCACCATGATGACCAAATTGCTGGGAACCTATTTCTGCCACTTTGCAGCGCAGATTTAGAATAAAATCGCTCATCGTCGATTTAGGCACAAACCCATGGGCAACCAAGCGGTAAATACGAGTGTCGCCACAGAAAAATATTGGAAGTCCACGATACGCATAATCCCGCAAACGCAGTCCAGATTGCGGGGGTCTTATTTTGGGATGGCTCAATCACCAACAGACCCAACCCTGTATTTCAGGATTCAGACCCAAAAACCCAAAACTCCACCTCTGTCGTGAAGCATGGGACTGAACGCATCCAGCCTAACGATGACAGGCTCTCAGTTCGATACGGTATTCACACCGGGGCAGGTGAATCCGGATTAGAACGGCAGCCATGACAAACCTTGCTTTCTGAAACCAGTGATATCCCGCAAACAGGACACGTTTTCAGCAGATATTCCGTTTGCTTGGCCCGAATTTTCTTAAATACACCTTCGAGTGTCCGCCAGGGCCCATCTTTTGACCGAGAAAACAGGTCCTGTTCTAAAAGCCTCCCCGTCTTTACTCCCGTTTTGACGTCAGAACCGGAGAAGGGACCACTAATTCTTCCGGCTCGTTTGATGTAGTAATGCTTAGCCATCAGTCTCAGTGGGATTCATGGGGAAACTCTATCACGGTGAAAGATTCCTCCGTGTCCACGCAAACCTGCCAAACCACTTGCCTCCACGACGTTGAAACTTGGGAAACAAGTCAACGAGTGGAGCCCTTAGAATTTGGCTCGATACTCACTCTGAGTTCGTTAAGAACGAGTATCGCGACTGCGTAACACCTAAGCTGATTTCAAAGAGCGTTTGATTACTTCGGAAACGCGAAAGTTTCGCTGGGTGCTATACCCTCAATACTCGCCGCCCTCAACACTCGATCCCGGTTCATTCTTAAGACCGTCAGGTCGCAACAAGAATTTCATTTGGTGGGGCTCCCGACTATTACTGCAACGCAAAAACTGAGTAAAACACACCTGTTTTTTTCCGCGTACAGAACAAAACAATTTCGCTTTCAGATGGAACACCTGCGTGCCCTTAAGCAGAGGCAGCACGGACCTTCGACGATCAACTAACGGAACACCAGATTCGCTGTGGTAAATGACATCCCAATTTTTTCCGTCATTTGAAATTTCCAAGGTGCCTTGTGCGAGCGGATCAAACACCGGAAAATAGTGTTCGTTGTAGACCCAAATCAACTGACCAAAATCAACGACCGACTCTATCGGTGCCGGTAAATCAAAACGATATTCTATTTCTGCCCACTCATTCAGATTATCTGGGGTCCAATAATGCGTCGAATCTTTCTCGCGATAGAGCACTGCATTTTTCGTCCTGATAGGTGCTGGCTCAGGCTCTCTTCGCAAATCCAAACTTACAGAAAACAGTTTTGCCTCAGCCTGTTTTCCAACATCATTTGGAGCGTTATCCAGCGGCAACAAATTACAAACGACCCTCAGCCCATTGCATGACCAAGTAGCTTTCGGATCATCAGGAACAACAAAAAAACCGGCGCGACAATCGGACGCAAAGTGTGCCCACGAACCACCACACCGTGCCCAACCCAAATGAGACACCTCACCATCGCCCCCAAATGAACCCAATTCATCGCCCAAGCGGCAGATCTCGTCAACATTGCCATGCATGTCATACAACCCCCAGGCGTTGGCTAGCTTTGAGCCCACCACATGGGGTGATCCTGCATTGCCGTTGTACCAACTATGCTGATCAATCTGCCAAGCCTCATCGCCAAAGCTGAAGGTCGTCGTAGTCCCAGATCGACATGCGTATTCCCACTCGCTCGTTGTGGGGATCCGGTAAACACGACCAGCACTTTTTTCCTCAGGGAGTTCTGAGAGCCGCCGGCAAAATTCACTCGCCTGGGAAAAGGTCAGATTTTCAACAGGCATGTTATCGCCTTTAAAAAGGCTGGGGTTGTCGCCCATTACCTCGCGAAACTGCTTCTGGGTAACCTCATAAATACCGATGTAAAAAGGCTGACTGATCGAAACGGTGTCATTCGCAACATACTCTTGCTCACTGAATCTCCAAGCCGCACTCATCTGAAACTCACCTTCTGGTACAACATTCAACTGCATTCCAATGCTGTTAGTCAAATCACCTAGCGAGCTTGGGACCACTTGACTGGGGCCTCGATTTTCGGCCCCGTACAGAAGAAAAATTAAACCTGCAACCAAAAAAAGCAAAATCACAGACCGCCGCAAAAAAGTAACCTTCGAACCCAGCGGTGTTTCAGGCCTGATAGTCAAACCTTGATCAAGCGAGGCAAACTTGGCGTTGCCGAAGCGTGATCCTTCCTTCAGATCCCGCAAAGCAGACGCAACTTCATTCGCATCCTGGGGACGTTGAAACGGGTCAGATGCGGACATTTTTACAGCAAGTTTTTGCACCTCAGTCTGAACAAGGGGTTCATCCTGCATTGCCGTCTTATCAACAACGTTTTCCAACAGAAACAGAAACAACTTTCCCGCCGCATAAATATCACTTCGTTCATCCAAGACATCGGAATTTTGTTGTTCAGGCGACATATAGCCAACAGTGCCGTAGTGCGTTCCAACACCTCTACTCGCAACATCTTGCCTGACAGCAAGTCCATAATCGATCAGCTTCGTGCGTCCATCATCCAACAGCATGATATTGCCGGGCTTAATGTCGAGATGCAGATAGCCGTTTTCATGAAGATGAACAATCGAGTCACTGACTCCAATCATGACGTCAAGCAATGTCTCAACGTTCAGAAACCGATTTTTACTTGCCAGCATCTGCAACGAAACACCTGCCAACAACTCCATCACCAGGAACAGATAACCTTCGTACTCCAGCGCATCATAAGCACGTACCATATTTGGATGTTCAAGTTGCCCCAGCGTTTCAATTTCCCTGAGGAAATTTTCATACAACAACGGACTGTCTTGCTGATTTCGACGAATCACTTTTACAGCAACTTCTCGTTTCAGCCGTGAGTGCGTTGCTTTGTAAACCTCGCCCATTCCACCCGGAGCGATCAATCCGTGGAGCTCATATTGCCCAACTCGACATGGTGTCGAAAATAATGCTGTCTGCTTGGCAATGTCATACGATTGAGGCGACAACCATGCTTGGGAATTAGTCGTTTCCCACAACCTCTCTTCCTGAAGAGCCAAGCCAGCCGCATCGACGTCATCGAGGGTCAGTCGGGCGATCCGATTTTCCAACCAGTCCGTCTGTTTCGTGATCTCTGCGAGCAAGCCACTACATTTTTCACACAAATCCAAATGTTCGCGGACTTCGTCCAGCCGAGCGTGCAAAACCCCCGTTGCCATCCGCGTCAGATCAGTTTGAGTGGGGCACTCTTGATTTCCCATTTTATTAAAATGGCCCAAAAAAAGCATTTTGAAAGAATTTGCGTTTGTTTAACCACTTATCGGGTCGCCGTAACACCTTTCAAAAAGTTCGTTCGAAGTTAGGGTTTCACATGGAATCCTCACGCGTCAACCTGGCTGGCAGAGTCGACAAACATTCGACGCAACCGTCCGATAACGCGGGCTTTTGCAACTCTGACCGCCGCTGACGACACCCCAAACTGCTCGGCAATTTCAGAAGTTGGCACTTGTTCGACAGTGCTGAGCCAAAACATTTGCCACGTTCGCTCAGCCGTAGATTCTCGGATTAAATGCAAAGCTCTTGCTTCGAGCTCTTTAAGTGCAACTTCCTCAGCCACAAGCTCATCCGGGTCTCGCTGATCACGAGCCTCGACAACCAACAGGCGTTCAGGTGGTGCAATCTTATCATTCGCATGCGTACGAAAATAATCAGCAACTCGCCGATTGACGATCGTCCGTAGCCAACCACGAAAGCTACCAGCTTCAAACTTATGACGTTTAAACTCACCGATACCCAGAAAAATTGACTTGAGACATTCCTGCAGAATGTCATCCTGAGCAGACGCTGGCACCAGCTTGCGACCGATCCAAAATCTCAATAGCGGAGAATACACAAGCACAAAACTTTTCCAGCGATGTGCTGACGGAGCCTGCAACTCGAGAATCATGCTCGATCGAGTAGACCATTGCGAACCCGTGTGCAGGGCAGACGCACCATCCCCAGTTTTCCCGCCAAGCAAGTCTGTTCCAACCATTCCCGAAATCACTCACTGGTAAACCAATCAATGCTGCCCAATTCTCAGCTGAAGGGCCAATCACAAGCTCTTGGTGCGTAAGACTCAGATCAAAAGAACTACCCACGCTAACGCGGACACCTATGAGAGTTCCATGCAAGCAGCAGAAAGGGATTTTTGTCCGGCGCCAGTATATAACAAAATCAAAACTGTTGCTGCAAGAATGCGATACTAAAGTTGTTCATTGGCTAGAAGTATCCGCGAGATAGGGAGCGATCTTGACTCGCAACTTCCCAAGCAGTTCGTGGTGCACGGCCTGTCCTGCCAAATTCACCCATTCGTGAGGGTCATTTTTCAGATCGTACAATTCTTCCGCGCCGTTCGCATAACAGATAAATCGCCACCGGGAAGTTCTAAGTGATCCGTTGCCGGGACCAAACATAGTCACAGAAGCTCGTTTCCACTCAGAATCCGGTACTTTCAACAAAGGGACCAATGACGCCCCGTCCAACCGATGGGGCGGATTTTCCAAACCACACAATTCGATTAGCGTGGGATAAACATCAACCAGATTGACCGGTCGGTCACAACGTCCCCCCAGCTGTGAGAAGTTACGCTGTCTAGATCGCGGTGGAACAATGATCAGTGGCACGCGGGTCGATCGCTCCCACCCCGTCCATTTGCCCCAATGCTGCTTTTCTCCGAGGTGCCAACCGTGATCAGACCAAAGGACAATGAGTGTATTGTCAGCAACGGCAGAGGCATCAAGCGCGGTCAATAAGCGGCCTATCTCGTGATCGACATAGCTGATGCAAGCTAAATAGGCTTCGATTGCCGCACGCCATTGTCCGAACTGGATCACTGTCTCATGCGAGCCCGACGTGACAGGTTCCATGGCCCATCGTCGTGCGACACTCGCCAAATCGTCCAAATCTTCTTCCAACACCGATGGTAAAATCGCCGGCCTGTCCTGAAAGCGTTCAAAGAAACGTTTGGGTGCCCACAAAGGCTGATGCGGACGATAATAGCCAACCGCAAGAAACAGTGACTCAGGCGACGCAGCCCGCAACTGCTTGATCGCCCAATCAGTGATTTGAGTGTCACCAAAATCCGCATCCGGGACATCGAACGGCCCCCAGTCAAATGACTCACCCTTGGGATCAGCGGGTGTCCGGTCAGAAGGCATACGATTCAGCGGCAGCACATACTGCTGGTTGCGTAACTTCACCATATGCCTTGGATTGTCAGTGCCCTTGCTTGGTAATTCAGCCGAGGTGTACTCAACTGCGTCGGACGTCAGAGGACTCCAGCGTTGGTGCACATCGTAAAAAGTCTGAAAACAGGTTTTATTTGGGCCCAATTTCCCAGTACCCAAAGTTTTGTATCCGGCACGACGGAACGAATCAGGCAGTAGGAAAGCGTTGCTCCGCAGACGCCGCAATTTTGGCCCTTCATTCGACCAGACCCCAGTATTCTGTGGCATTTGCCCTGTAAACAAAGAGGCTCGTGAGGGTGTGCATGCGGGTGCTGCACAATGAGCATTCGAAAACAGCACTCCTCTTCGCGCCAATTCATCGATATGAGGCGTTTCAGCCTGAGGATGCCCCCCAAGACACCCCACCCAATCGTTCAAATCATCGACCGCAATGAACAGCACGTTCGGTTGTTCGGTCGCTTTCAGTTGACAGCAGCATGCAAAGCTTATCGCAAACACCATCAAGCAGACACGCATGACGAGCACAAGGAACTCCACATAGAAATCAACTTTAATACCAAATGAATCCGAAAGCCTCATCAAGATTCGAAACACAGCATGTTGCCGGAGAAACCGGCGGCCGCTGAGATCAAGAGGCTAACACACGGGCAGAGAAATTACGAACATCACATCAAACATCTGAGCCATATTTTTTCTCTTTGGCAATTCAACCGCCCACGCCCGGCCTTGCAAATCCCGAAATTCGGCAGTGGCATGACACGTGATACGTCATTCCGTCCTCATGAATCCTCTGATCACGCGAGATGAAGCAAATCCCGTCAAGGTCGACTATAATTCGCTACTGCATCGGTAGAAGGTGTACCGATTACAGCAAACCGGATTGAGACTGACATCTGAGAACGTTCGCCCATTCTTCCTGCGAGTGCTGACCGCCCACGCACGTTCGGCTATACACCGTTGCCTACCGCCCATGACCGCTCGCTTAAAGCATTTGCACTCGAAGATTATCACATGCTTGCTTGGTTGCTTGCCACTGATTCTGGAAAATTCCGGAGCAGGACAAGAGGTGCCGTCGGGGCATTGGAAACGCAATGGTTTGGCGATCGAGCGTTTTACGATCAACGGCACTGGCGGACGAAATAATCCACTTCGCAAACCGCTCCAGTCACCATTTTCAGGTGGCGAAATTTTCGTTCGATTCAACCTTCGATACGATTTAAGGGGGCTCGATTCGCCACCCGAGGCAAGTGGAGAATTTTTTGTTCTGTGGCTTGATGAAAACGAGGGCACCGACGGCAGTCCCCATGCCGCAAACATTCCCAACATCGGAATCCATGTTCAGGGTAATCAGAATCGCTTCATGATTCGATACAACTCCACGAACCAAAAATTCGCGGAACCGCTTCAAGGAAATCGCGACTACGCAATCGTGGCTCGACTTTGGAAATCATCACCTGAAAAAACGGAACCTTTTGATCAACTCAGTTTGTGGATTGATCCCGAGGGTACGCAAGAACTAAATCCAGATGTTTCAGTCCAAAACAGCAAGTCCATTTCCACTCTCAAATGGATTGGTTTTGCCACCGGCGGGAAAACTGAGATCGAAGATCAAATCGACCTATGGGACATCCGGATAGCGAAATCGTGGCGAGAAATCATGGACCTTCCGGTAGAGCCAGCCGATCCCAATTATGCACCCTACATGGAAAAGCCACCTGCAAAAAAGACACTCAGCTTCCGTCAGCACATTCATCCCATCCTTAGCAAGCACTGCTACAGTTGTCACACCGGCGAAGACGCCGAAGGCGGAGTGCGACTGGACACATTGGAGGAAGTACTGCAGCACGTATCTCTGCTGCGACATGCTGACAGCCAACTCTACAAGGTACTCATCAATGGCACGATGCCACCTGAGGGCAGTTCATTGTCCAGCCTTGAAATTCAACTGATTGCGACTTGGATCGACGAAGGACTTGACTGGGACTTGGATCTGCTGCCTGTTCCCATACCCGTCAGTGACCACTGGGCATTTCAACCGATCAAACGACCAACCATTCCTACAGCAAGTACGCTAGAGCAATCACCAAACGCATTCTCAAGATGGGTGAGTAACCCAATCGATGCATTCATTGCTGCCAAGCACGCTACCGCGGGGCTGACACCAAACGCACCAGCAGATACCAGCACATTGCAGCGTCGACTTTCGCTGAACCTACACGGCCTTCCACCGCAAATCGCCAGGCAACCAAACGCTTTTACCATCGACAACATGTTAGCCGACCCGGACTACGGGCAACACTTTGCGAGGCATTGGCTTGACATAGCACGCTGGGCAGAAAGCAATGGGCACCAACACAATCGGGACCGAACACATGCATGGCGGTACCGGGATTGGGTGATAAGTTCATTTGCAAATGGTATTCCCTTCGATCAGTTCCTGCGGGAACAAATTGCGGGTGACGAACTGCCTCACTCGAGCCCATCTCAGTTAATTGCAACAGGCTTCCTTGCTGCCGCCCGCTACAGCGGCAATGAACTCGACAAGCAAATTCAGCGCAACGATATTCTGGTCGACATCACGAACACGACTACGTCAGCTTTCCTTGGCCTTACGTTCGAGTGCGCCCAATGCCACTCGCACAAATTCGACCCCATTTCCATTCGTGATTACTACCGTTTCCAAGCCTACTTCATCTCAGGACAACCCCAGAATCTGGTATTGAGAGATGACGAAAACGCCACGCAACTTGCTGAGAAACGCTGGGATCTTTTCAAGGAGGTTGAGCAGCGTTTACTGCGAACACGCCGCAAGCAAGGCTATCCGGAGCCTATTCAGGTCACGCCAACCAACGTTGTTGCCCAAATGCGGCCTGATGAAAGAGCCACCTTTAAAAGACTGAATGAACAACTGTCATCACTTGAACAAACATGGGGCTTCTACTCCCCGTCAACAGCGTCAAAACGTTTGACGGTTGCTCCTCATGAAATGCGGTGGCAGTTACCACATGATCCTTCTCTGTTAGCGAAGCTCAGGGGAGCGATTTTAATCAGGGGTGATCTTCGTTCACGTGGCCCCGAGGTCCGAGCGGGATGGCCGCTGGTATTTGGTGCGGCGTCCCCAGAGATTCAAACACGCCTAAAATTGGCGAACTGGCTTACTGACAAGCAGAATCCGCTAACAGCGAGAGTCTGGGTGAACCGAATTTGGCAATGGCATTTTGGACGTGGACTGGTCGAAACCAGCAATGACTTCGGCACGCAGGGGAAACCACCCTCCCACCCCGGCTTACTTGATTTCCTTGCATCGGAATTGATCGAACATGCCTGGGACACGCAACACATCCAGAAGCTGATCCTTGCGTCTTCCACCTATCAACTAGCAAGCCACGACTCTGCGAAGAACTCACGGATCGATCCAGAGAACCAACTGTATTGGCGATGGACTCCACACCGCCTGCAAGCGGAGGCAATTCGCGACTCCATTCTAAAAGTGAGCGGACAACTGGATCATCGCAGTGGTGGTCCCAGTGACTCCCATGATTCAAAACGCAGAAGCATTTACTTGACCCAGAAACGTGATAATTTACCCGAGCAGCAGGTGTTGTTCGACAGTGCAAACGGCATTATCACCTGCGCTCGCCGCCGCACTTCGACAACCGCTTTACAGCCTCTGTGGCTCCTGAACAGCAGCTTCATACAGCTTGCTGCAAAGAAGTTTGCTGAACGTACAGGGAATGTTGAAACAGCTATTCAGACCGCATTGCACCGAGAGGCAACCCAGGACGAATTGCAACTGCTGGAGCAGTTAGCGAAAGAACACGGACTCAGCAGCGCGTGCCTTGCCATTTTGAACTCCAGTGAGTTTCTCTATATCCCATGAGCATCCGACCTACCCTGATTAATCGGCGAACTTTCGCTGCAAATGCCGGGCTCGGCGCAGCTTCTATCGCCTTGCAATCACTGCTTGCCGACGAGCATGAACAGGCAAGCAATGCTCTGGCACCGCACCATCAGCCCACTGCCCGCAGTGTGATTTTTCTTTTCATGTCAGGTGGCCCAAGTCAGGTTGACACATTTGACCCCAAGCCAGATTTAGCCAAGCTTGCCGGTCAGGACGTCCCTGACTCGCTGGCCAAAAAGGTTCCGCGAATCAAGCGAGCAGGACTCTCAAATCTGCTTGCCTCACCTTGGAATTTTCAGCAACAGGGAAACGCTGGTGTTGCCGTTTCAGACCTACTCCCCAAACTCGGAAAACATGCTGATGAACTTTGTGTGATCCGGTCAATGACACATCGAAATCCTGTGCATGGCCCAGGGGAATGCGTGGCGTTGACAGGAACATCCCTCGGGGATCGCCCCAGCCTTGGGGCGTGGTCCATTTATGGCCTTGGAAGTGAAACGCAGGAACTGCCAGCTTTCATCACGATGAATCTGCATACCGATGGCATGCAGTTCCCACAGGCCGCCGGCTGGAACACCGGCTTTCTACCGCCAAAATACCAAGGAACACTGGTTGATCCCTCCACGGGAATTTTACACGCCAAGCTCCCCGCGAATGTCAGCAAGCCCCAGCGTGAACAGGAACTTCGGGCGATTCAATCCATGAACCGCAAGTTCTACTCTTCGACAAAACTGAATGAACTCGAAGCCCGTATGCGTAGCTATGAGACAGCTTTCAAAATGCAAACATCCGCACCAGAGTTGTTTGCCATTGGGCAAGAGACAGCAGAAACGCATGCCCTCTATGGATGCAGCGGCAAGACAACTCGCGAGGTGGGACGCGCCTGCCTTATCGCACGGCGAATGGTCCAGCGAGGTGTCCGCTACATCCAGATCCGCGTCGGAGGATGGGACGCCCACGGCAATCTGAAGGGGAACCATGAAAAGATGGCCGCCCGAACGGACATTCCCATTGCTGCACTTTTGTCGGACCTGAAACGAACCGGCTTGCTTGAAAACACGCTGGTGGTTTGGGGAGGTGAATTCGGCCGAACCCCAACCATGGAAGGTCGATCAGGCGGCAGGGATCATTCGCCAACCGCATACACCACCTGGCTCGCTGGTGGTGGAACCCAAGGTGGGCAAACGATCGGACGCACTGATCCGATTGGGTACACCGTCACCGAACGACCAGTCAAGCCACTCGATCTGCACGCAACGATCCTGCATGCACTCGGAATCGACGCAAAACAATTAGTATTTGACCATCACGGCCTGCAAGAGAATCCACTTGGCGTGAGCGGCGGTAGCGTTGTCTCGGAAGTATTCAATCCAAAGTGATCAAACTTAGAGGACAAGGTGAATAAATCGCTTAAACAAAAGTCACCAAAATCATCAATATCCACCGCACACAAGCTACTTGCAAAAAGACACCAGAAAGCCCCCCGCACAAAGCTAGTTCATTCGGGCATCCAGTGGGGTGAGGACATGCTGACCGATCCCTGGACAACGCGTACAAAAGCGATTTCACTTTTCTAAGATTTATTGAAGCGTATTCCGCATCTTGCACAACCAGGACTGTTGCGCAAACTCAACAAGAGCAGTACAGTAGTGGGTACGACGTGTCAAACAACCGACCGCATTGCAATCACAGCGTGAACAAGAACAAACAACAGCCTGTTTCTACAACTCACCCCTTAATCGAGGGCCGAGTAGACGCGTTGCTAGGCGGTGGCTTTTCACTCACCATCTCACTTCTGGTCATCATCTGGGGTTCACTCAGTGAATCAAAAATGAATTGGGCCCTTGGCTTTGTCACGACGTATCTGTTGACAGATTTATTGATTAACAGTCCGCACTTCATTGCTTCCTATCGAATTCTCTACAGCAAACATCAGAATTTTCGCAGACATCCATTTGTCACTCTAGTGTTACCGATTTTGGCAGTCACTCTGCTTGGCTACGTATGCTATTGGGGTCCGCTGAACACATCCAACGAACCGGGATCTTCCGTATCCCAACCCAAGGTGATGCTTGCCCTGACATATTTAGCTCCAGTATTTCTCGGCTGGCATTACGTAGGGCAGGCATGGGGAACGACTGCTTGCTTTGCTTACCTGTCGGGGTTTCGCATGAATCCCTTCCAGCGCAAATTGATTCGCTTTGGCTTCATGTCATTGTTTGCTTACCACCTGACATGGGCCTGTGCTTCCATGGAACTACTGGAGCAATGGTTTCCTCAGCAGCGAGCTGGTGAATTCATGATCAAGGCTCTGATGTCAGTGTGCCGTGTCATCGTTCTAGCGTCGTTTTTTGCTGGCATATGGGGATTTTTTCAAATTGCGCAGGAACACAAACGCCGAATTCCCGCAACGGTATGGCTACCTTGGGTTGCAACCTACAGCTGGTATGTGATGGTCGATGTTTATCCTCAAGCATTTTTCCTGCTACAAATTTTCCATGCGTTGCAGTACTTGATGTTCCCGGTACGAGTAGAACTCAATGAGCATCAATCCCCGCATGGCGGCCACCGCATGCTGAATTGTGACGGTCACATGCTGATTTACTACGGGGCACTCGTAGTGATTGGCTACATCGCTTTTGAATGGACTACATTACTCGAGCGGACGAATCTCGTAGACCAGACCGGCACCATGCTACTGCTAGGTACTGCAACAATGATGTGCATCAATATCCACCATTACTTCATTGACGCAGTGATATGGAAGATCCGAGAGCCAGATGTACGGGAGTCACTGTTTGGTCATCTTGAAACGAAGTGATTCTCTGGTCCATCGAGTGGCTGAATCGGCGAGGCTGCTCGACCGAATGCGACAAGCACTTTTGAGTCTCGACCAACGCTGGACAGCAAGCGGCGACTACCGCTGAACAACGATCACTCACCAGTCGGCAGTAAAATGCTGTTTGGTGCACCAAGCGGATATATCATCAACCGCTCGATGACCTCACCGTTGCCCCCATTCGAATGCCACAACGCTTCCATTGCTACACCGATAGCCGAGAACCAGCACCCCGAAAAGTACAGAATAGAGACGAAGGAATGCTTACTCAGATTGTCACCCAGCCGGCAAGTGAGCTTGGTGTCGACTGTGATTCGTCACCCGTTCATTTTGGAATCCGTTCATTTTGAAAGAATTGCTCACTGCTTCTTCGACCTTCGGAACTTTTGAACTTTTGTGTAGAACCTGCTCTCATTAACGTGCAATGGCAAGGCTGCACGCCCCGGGCAAACACGGAACAGAGCTAACGAAGGACAATTTCAGGAAACCTGCAATACGCCTCGCGAATCCAACTAATCATTCAGTCGATTTCTTGGTGATTGGAGCAAGCACCTCTGCTCCTAATCCACAGAGCACGAACTCCGGATTGACCCTGTGACGTTCTGATTTGACGAGTTGCTCGCGCTGCCGTCCAATTGTTTCGAAGGTTGCCTGCGCTTGCGTGTCAGTAATCACCGCGGCCTCCACAGCGTGGACAAGGCCGATCGTCTGCCAACCCAACGCCTCCATGGGTCGGTTCAGTTTCATCAAAGCCTGAGCCAACTGCTGAATCAATTCAAGATCCTTCGCTCGATCGCCCACAAGCTCAACTCCTAGTCGACGGGTCTCTTCTACCAAGCCTGCCCTAGCTACAAGTGCCTCAGCAATTGTGCGTTCGCCAGTTAGCTCCAACGTACGGCTTAGCATCCGATAGGCATCAACATCTGTTTGATCCAACAAAAGCGTTTGGCAAAAACATGCCACAGCAACTTTCAACTCACTATCGTTCAGAGCAAGGCACCCTTTGGCAAACCATCCATCGGCGCCAGCTTTTGCCATTTCCAGGTTTTCAATCCATTTCCGGACGTCTTCAAATTCATGTTGCTCCGCAAGCAGGCGAGCCAAGAGAGCCTGTTCGGCATCAGAATTTGCATCACCCGCGGCAACAAACACTTCCACAACCTGAGCAGTTTTTCCATCAGCCAGTTCCTGACGACACATCGCCAAATTGTTGAGCGGGTCAAACCGAGTCACACCATCATCACCCGGGAATGCCTGTGTTCGAATTAAAAGAGATCGCAATTCTTCATGATCCAAATCACCGAATTGCGAAAGAAAGTCGAAATGCACGGCAGCCTCAGTGCGGCGCCCCGTCTGCAATAACAATTGCCCCAAGCGATGGTGCACCATCAAAGCATCCGGAACTTCAGTCAAAACACTTCGAAACTGCAATTCGGCTTCGTCATACCTTCCTGACTCAACCATCCACTCAGCCGTCTGCCCCAGGGCCGGCAAACGCGTTGTGGGTTCCCGAGCGGAAAGTTCCTGCAACAGTTGAATAGCCTCCGCGTATCGATGGCGGTCCCCAAGAACCATTGCAAACAGAAAAACGATTTGTGGATTTTCTGGCTCGATACGAATCGCCTGCCTCACGCATTCAAATGCCAAATCGTCCTGTCCGTTACCAAGGGCCTGCAGTGCTGCTTCACGCAACTGATCGGCTGAGCGTTGCCCCCTGCCGACTGCTCTCGCTGGCTGCTTGTGATTTGATGGACCACTCACGCCACCGGGCTCGCCAGTAGCGGCCGTACCATCGTTGCTGCGGCCACCTGCATTGGATTGCTTCTCGAGTGACGTGCTCTGCTCTGGATTGCTCTGATCTGGAATGCTCTGATCTGGAGCTCTAGCTGGCAAGACTTCCGTCTCTTCCCTTTGGCAACCCGTAAATATCGCAAAGCACAAGATCGAAACCACAAGCGCGTGCGCGAACAGCATGCGAGACAGCTGATGCCGTTCGAGACTAACTGAAACGCTAGAGATCCGCTTGTTCATTTTTATCCTGTCCCGCTACTTTGCATCATAGGACCCGACTACCTCCAGCAGTGCTACGGCCACAGCACCGCGTCTGTTTCGTTATTCTGCCACCATTTATCCAGATAATTTCGCACATTCACGAAAATCCCATGTCGCGTCCAGAGGAACACACAAAATTTCCAGCTCTCAGATACGGGTACCCGAATCCTGGCCCCTGCTTAGTTTGGCCAAGGTCTCTCAAGCTCGCTTCGTTTCCTTACCACCGCAGGAAAATTATTTCGTTACCGCTTGACTGGTTTTCCGGATTTATCATTACTGGAATCCTAACCATGGTTTGCACATCAAGGTACCATGTAGGAGATCAGTGATGAGTACGCTGGCCGAGGAAATCGATCGGGGAAATCGATCGGGGAAGTCAGTGGACAGAAACAAAGGCTTCGTCATCGCTAGCTGCGTTTTTTGCAGCCTGCAAGCTTCTTTATCACAACAGCGTCAGCTTAGCTCAATTGTCAATTAGGGAGAAAAGGTTTGAACATCACCCGAATCATTTCAATCTCGATTGGCGTCTTCCTAACAGCAGGGGTATTTCACCTGTCGGTGCGCCAGCAAATGGGTGAATTGGCGATGGCTGATGAGCCAACTCAGGCCGTCACGAAAGCTTTGGGTCAAACCGATACAGGAGCTGGAGCCAAACAGGGTACCAGAGTCGCCACCTACGTCGGACGGCAGCAATGTGCAGAATGTCATCGCGAAAATTTTGAACAACATGCAGCGCACGGCCATGCCTCGACTTTTGCCGAAATCGCCCAAACAAATCTGCCGGATATTTTTGATCAGCAAACATTCGACGGGGGCGAGGGGTATGGCACCTACCAATACTCAAAAGACAAATCGGGCCATGTGACAGTCTCTTTGCCCACCTCCGAAAATCCTTCAGAAATTCCTTTGCAGTACGTTCTGGGTTCAGGTCACAATGCCCGAACCATCCTGACACTGAATCGTACTGCGGACGGCTTGACTGAAGGCATTGAACATCGCGTCAGTTGCTATCCCGACCAACGTCTCGGAATGACCGTCGGACACGGCGAAAAGAAACCTGCACGCGACCTCGAAAAATTTGGTGACGTTACGAGCGGTGAAATCACTCAGCGTTGCGTCTACTGTCACACCACAACCGGCATCCTCACAGAGGGACGAATCGATCGTCTCGTCTCTAACGTCAATTGCGAGAAATGCCATGGTCCTGGAAGTGAACACGTTCGCCAAGCTCGAGAACTAAGAAATCCTCCACCCTATTCCGTAGGCGCTGCCGACTGGGACGCGGAATCAGAAATCCAACTTTGTGGTGATTGCCACCGTTTACCACGAAGCATTACCAAGCAGGAATTACGTGATTACCCCGAAACTCTGGCACGATTTCAACCAGTCGGAATGCTCCGCAGCAAATGCTATCTGGCATCCAACCGGGAAATGAAATGCAGCACCTGCCACGACCCACATCAATCAGTCCACGGCATAAGCCAACAGAAGCACGAGCAGAAATGTATCCAATGCCACGATACCAGCGATAGTTCACATACCATCTGCCCGGTTTCAGCAGAGGCCAACTGTATTGAATGCCACATGCCCACCGTGCCTCAGGAACAGGGCATCAAGTTCCATGACCATTGGATTCGGATCCACAAAGACTAGGGATCAGTCATTGTTCGTAATGCACGGGCAAGAAGCGTGAAGAGATGCCCCGCGGTCCTTGGAGCCAGACCGTACTGCTAACGCGGTCCGCGAAGACTCGCCTAATGAATGGTGTCTGAGTCTCCCAGCTTGTTGCATAAAAAAACCTCGCCCGTGATGCACGAGCGAGGTGTCTGGTTTAGCAAGTGAAGCCGAACACTACTGATTCAGTTGCTCTTCAATAGTTTCTTTACCGGCTCGTGTGCCGAGAGCTCCCCAAAGCCCGTACGGACTAGGCGATCCAGGGGCACGAGTTCCAGTTTGCCCGAGCCGAACACCACCAGCGCGGCGATCACCGGCCTCAACGGAGTCAGTCATGAAGACAACGGCGCCATCACCCATCAGGATATGAGCACCACCTTGGTGATTACTACTTGGCGGGCAGGTACCGGGACCATCGATCCACTGACCGACACAAACTTCTTTGTTGGGCGGCAAAACGGTGTACATCTGGGTAACAATCGCTCGAAAGTTAGCCCAGTTTCCACCGCGGCAATCGCGGCTGCCATTCTGCACCAAACGCTGTGGCGGCGTGCAGTTTGCTGAGCCAGGAGCACACCAGTAACTCGGACGTTCCGGATCAATCTCATTCGCATCAAGGCAGAAAGATGGATTGTTATTCACATCTTGACTACCACGTCCACGCCATGAAATCGAAGATCGGATGTCGCGATCACCAAGGTCGGTCTTGATCTCACCCATCAAGATAGTGTTTGACAATCCGTCAAGCGTATCACGAAACTTTGACTCTTTACGAGCATAGAACATACCTCGGTTTACCGAGTTGGCAGCGCTGTGCCCCCAACTACTACCTGCGGTGAGGTTTCCACGCTTGTAGTTGTTGGCCCAAGGACTTGGTGAGTCGCCCATGCAAGTGGCGTAATTTGTGCGTCCCAACGCAGGTGGCCCCGTACCTGGATCGCTTGGACAACGAAGAGTTGGGATCTCAGTAGCCCAAGGAATGTACCCTGGATTAATTGAGAAGTTTCGCGGACTCGGGCCCATCGCTGGCCATTGCCCAGGCAAACCAGTGTTACCCGGAGGTGCCGCACCAGTGACCGTTTCAGCCATAGGATTCGAGATTTTTTCCCAGAGAGCCTGCTGCTCGAAGAATGGTGTCAAACCAACAAAAGCACTCAGACACATTTTGCTGGCATCGTTACCTCGCTGCCACCAGTTAGGAGAGTTCAGACCAATTCCGGTACCCGAACCATGCGTTGGCAGTTGTTTGTAAGCAGAGTGGTAGTTATGAACAGCCAACCCGATTTGCTTGAAGTTGTTGCTGCAACTCATGCGGCGGGCAGCCTCACGTGCCGCCTGTACGGCCGGCAACAGCAAACCTACCAATACGCCAATGATGGCAATCACCACTAGCAGTTCAACGAGCGTAAAACCCCGTTGATGTTTCCTAGAACGATTCATTCAAAACCTCACCAAAAGAACAAAAATGATAAATCTCAAATCAAGGCAGAAATTCTGACCCGATGAGCCCACACTCAGAAGTTGTGACGGTACGGACTAATTATGCACAAAATCAGGCCGCTAGTGGGAGCGTAATCGCGATAATTAGCCAAATCACCCACAAGAGGGGTGCATATCACCTCCCGAAGGGCAATAACCCACTCATTCCCACCCCCTCATATAGCCCCGAAACGCGTGCATGGA